>JBDSSQ010000022.1:0-216404 GCA_039928695.1 Pseudolysinimonas sp.
TGTCCTTGGTGATGCCCCGGACGTCGAGGATGCACTCGTGTGCCACCAGGCCGCCGTGCCCGCTGTAGAGCACCGGGAAGTGGTCGGCGAGGCGGTGAGCGACGTAGTTGGCCGACAGCACCGCAGCGGCGGTGGCGCGCGTCAGGCCCTCGGCGCCCATCAGCCGGACGTAGGCCCAGGAGATGGGCAGGATGCCCGCCGAACCGTACGGCGCGGCGCTGATCGGCCCGATGCCCGCTCGCTTGGCGGGCTCGGGGTGCAGGGCGTGCGAGGGCAGGTAGGGCGCCAGGTGCTCGCGCACGGCGACCGGACCGACCCCGGGGCCGCCACCACCGTGCGGGATGCAGAACGTCTTGTGCTGGTTGAGGTGCGAGACGTCCCCACCGAACTCGCCCGGCTTGGCATAGCCCAGCAACGCGTTCAGGTTGGCGCCGTCGACGTAGACCTGCCCGCCCGCCTCGTGCACGGCATCCGTGATCGCGCGGATCTCGTGCTCGTATACCCCGTGCGTGCTGGGGTAGGTGACCATCAGGGCGGCCAGGTCGGCGGCGTGCTCGACGACCTTGGCGTGCAGGTCGTCGAGGTCGACATTGCCGAGTTCGTCGCAGGCCACCACGACCACCTTCATGCCGGCGAGCACCGCGCTCGCCGCGTTGGTTCCGTGCGCGCTCGACGGGATCAGACAGGTGGTGCGATGCTCGTCGCCACGCGCCCGGTGGTAGCCGCGGATCGCGAGCAGCCCGGCCAACTCTCCCTGGCTTCCCGCGTTGGGCTGCAGCGACACCGTGTCATAACCGGTGACCTCGGCCAACCAGGTCTCGAGGTGCGAGATCAGCACCAGGTAACCCTCGACATCCGCGCCGGGGGCGAAGGGGTGGATGTTCGCGAACTCCGGCCAGGTCACCGCCGCCATCTCGGTCGCGGCATTCAGCTTCATGGTGCACGAGCCGAGCGGAATCATGCCGCGGTCGAGCGCGTAGTCCTTGTCGGCGAGGTACTTCAGGTAGCGCATCATGCCGGTCTCACTGTGATGCGTGGTGAAGACCGGGTGCGTCAAGAAGGCGCTGGTGCGGTGCAGGCTCGCGGGGATCGCCGCGTCCGCGAAGGCGCGGCCCCCCGTGAGCCCGAACACGGCATCCAGGTCGACCTCGATCGGCGGGAGCGCCCCGCTGGTCGTGCGCTCAGCGCTCACCTCGTCGAAACTCAGCGAGACCCGGTCACGGTCGACGGCGTGCAACAGGATGCCGCGATCCCGAGCGGCCGCGACCACCTCGGCCGCGCGCCCCGGAACGAGCACCGTGAGCGTGTCGAAGAAGTCGTCGTGCTCGACCGCGATGTCGGCGGCACGCAGCTTGACCGCATATCCGGCGGCCTGCTGCGCGACCTCCCGCGCGATCCGGGTCAGGCCGCCAGGACCGTGATAGACCGCGTACATCGACGCCATCACCGCCAGCAGAACCTGGGCCGTGCAGATGTTGCTGGTCGCCTTCTCGCGGCGGATGTGCTGCTCCCGGGTTTGCAGAGTGAGCCGGTACGCGGGGTAGCCCTCGGCGTCGACGGACACGCCGACCAGCCGGCCGGGGAGCTGACGCTCCAGCCCTTCGCGGACGGCGAGGTACCCAGCGTGCGGGCCGCCGAATCCCATCGGCACACCGAAGCGCTGCGTGGTGCCGACCGCGACATCGGCGCCGAACTCGGATGGCGCGCTCACGAGAGTGAGCGCGAGCAGATCCGCGGCGACTACTGCCAATCCGCCGTACTCATGGACGCGAGTCACAATCTCACTCGGGTTCCACAGTCGTCCAGACGCACCCGGGTACTGGATCGCGACGCCGAAGTTCTCGGGTAGCTCGGCGGGGTCTGTCGTGGCGAGCGGGAGCTCCACCAGCTCGATGCCGACGGCCTCGGCGCGGCCCCGCAGCAGAGCCTTGGTCTGCGGGAACAGGTCGCTGTCGATGACGAACACGTTCGACGCGCTGCCCGAGGCCCGACGGGCCAGCAGCATCCCCTCGACAACGGCGGTGCCCTCGTCGAGCATCGACGCGGTCGCGGTGTGCATGCCGGTGAGGTCGGTCACCATGGTCTGGAAGTTGATCAACGCCTCAAGCCTGCCCTGCGAGATCTCGGGCTGGTACGGCGTGTACGCGGTGTACCAGCTCGGGTTCTCGAGCACGTTGCGCTGAATCACGGAAGGCGTGATGGTGTCGTAGTAGCCCAGACCGAGCAGCGAGCGGCGAACCGTGTTGTGCGCGGCGAGCGCGCGCAATTCGGCGAGGGCCTCCCGCTCGGTGGCGGGCTCGGGGATGCTGCTTGGCCCGCCCTCTGCAAGACGGATCGCGGTGGGAACCGCGGCATCCATCAGCGCCTCGACGCTGTCGTACCCGACGGCCTCGAGCATGCTGAGCTGCGCGACGGAATCGATGCCGATGTGACGGTCGGCGAACTGGTCGGTCATGTGGGGGAAGGCGTCCTTCGAAGAATCAGGCAGTAAGGGCGGCGTACTCGTCCGCCGTGAGAAGGGTGGGCAGCTCTGTGAAGCGCACCTTGATCATCCAGGCGTCGCCGAAGGGGTCGGCGTTGACCAGATCGGGCTGGTCGATGATCGCCTGGTTGATCTCGACGACCTCGCCCGCGAGCGGCGCGAACAGCTCGCCGACCGACTTGGTCGACTCGATCTCGCCGACGACGGTGCCACCGGTGACCTTCGCACCGACTTTGGGCAGGTCGACGTAGACGACATCGCCCAGCTTCTCGGCGGCGTACGCGGTGATGCCAACAGTGGCGATGTCGCCGTCGACGGCGACCCACTCGTGATCGGCGGTGTACTTCAGGTCTGTGGCTGGGTCGGTCATGAGGAGGTCTTCTCTCTCTTGTAGAAGGGCAGGGCGACGATGGATGCCGGAACGCGCGTTCCACGCACATCGAGATGAAGGGCGGTCCCGGCGGCCGCGTACTCGGGGTCGACGTATGCCATCGAGATCGGCACTCCGAGGGTCGGAGACAGCGCGCCCGAGGTGATCTCGCCGACCACGTGAGCGCCGTCGGGCAGCACGATCGGATAGCCGGCACGGCCAGCGCGCTTGCCCTCGGCGATCAGACCAACGAGCACTCGCGCGTCCGGACCAGGGCCGTCTTCGATGGCGGCGCGGCCCACGAAGTCGCCCTCCTTCGAGAGCGCGACGACCCTGCCCAGCCCGGCCTGCACCGGAAAGATCGAGGTGCTCAGTTCGTGGCCGTAGAGCGGCATCCCTGCTTCGAGGCGCAGGGTGTCGCGGGCCGCCAGTCCGGCGGGCACCAGGCCAGAGCCGCCGCCGGTTTCGAGCAAGGCTTCCCAGAGCACGGGAGCGAGCTCGGGTGCGAGATAGAACTCGAAGCCGTCTTCGCCCGTGTAGCCGGTCCGCGCCACCAGCACGGGGTGCCCTCGGAAGTCGGCCGCGATCGCGTGGTAGTACTTCAGATCATCGAGCCCCGGCAAATCGAAGCCCTCGACGTTGCGCAGAATCTCTTCGGCGATCGGTCCCTGCAGCGCGATGAGGGCGATGTCATCCGACTCGTCTTCGACCAGGCAGTCGAAGATCGAGCAGCGATCGCGCAGTTCCTCGGCGACGAGGGCGCCGTTCGAGGCGTTGGCCACCACCAGATAGCGGTCGTCGCCCGTGCGGTAGACGACCAGGTCATCCAGGATGCCGCCATCACGCGCCAGCAGCAGCGAGTACTTGGCCTGCCCCTCGGCGATGGCCGAGAGCTTGCCCGCCAGGGCATAGTCGAGGGCCTGCGCCGCCTCGGGGCCGACGACGACGATCTCGCCCATATGGCTGAGGTCGAACAGCCCGGCCGCGTCGCGCACCGCACGGTGCTCGGCCAGGTCGGAGCTGTACCGGACCGGCATCTGCCAGCCCGCGAAGTCGGTGAACAGCGCGCCCGCTTCGACGTGCAGCTCGTGCAGCGGGCTGAGCAGATCTGGTGAATCTGACATGGCGGCGAGTTCTCTCCCTGAGCGCGTGCGATGGCTGCGGTGAACTCCCCCTCTGTCATGGTGCCTGAGAGCTTCGACCGGCATCGTTCAAGATGCTGGGCTTTCACCGTGGGCGGACCCCCGCTGATGCGTCGGAGGTCTCTTTTCAGAGCGGCCTGGTCGATGCGGTACACGTACCTGAGAGATTGGCGGGGAGGCTTGCTCCTTCGGTGCCGAGCGCGGCCTGAACGGCTTTCTCGGCTCTCCCGCATCGCGTGCGGCCCGGTATTCGATTGTGAGAGCGATCCTAGCCGCTGGACCTGTCGGCCGGTGGGCCTCAGTCGGTCAGGCCGAGGCCGTAGAGCACGGCAGCGGCGACGGTGGCGGCGAGCAATGCGAGTCCGATGACGACGCCCAGCAGTCCGCGGATCGCGTTGGCCCGAGACCCGCCGCGGCGGTACCCGAAGGCGCAGAGCATGGTGCCGACGATCCACGGGATGCCGAAGAAGACGGCCCCCGCGGCGTCGTACATGTAGCGACCGCGCTCGCCGGTCGGCAGCCGCAGCACGATCCCGATGCCGCTCGCCCAGATCCATCCGGCAAGCGCGACGCCCACCAGAATCACTCCGACGATCGTGAGGATGGATGACCCCCTGAGCGGACGGCGCTCCCGGGAGGCAATGATCGCGCCGGTCGTCGCGGTGACGAAGCCGGCCGCGATGTCGAGAACGACGAGGCCGCAGTAGATCTGCTCGACCGGAGCGCTTTCGGGAAAGTTGGCCCCGCCCCAGATCTCGAAGATCAAGCCGATCGCGAACAGGGAGGCCGTCGTGCCGAGCAGGGCGAGGCTGCGGGCTGGCACAGGTACCGGGGTTGTCACCGGGTCAGTTTGCCATCAAGGGGACTATTCTTCGGCTATGAAGCCACGCGCGCAGCGCATCTGGACGAAGCTCTTCGGGCGCGGCGACTTCGACCCGTCGATGACGGAGGCCGAGAAGGCAGTGGCCCGCCACGACATGGCGCGCCAGCAGGCCGAGCGTCAGCGCCTGCAAGACGAGATGAGTCTGCGCGCGGCACGCAACACCATCGGCGGCTTCTAAGCGCAGGTTGTCGCAGGATCAGGCGTTCTCGCGGATCCAGTGCCAGTCTTCTCGCGTGAGATCGTAGCGATCCGGCTCCTCTTGGCCGACGCCAGGAGTGAACTCGCCCTCGGGTTCGCCGCCCGCCGCGATCACCGCGTCGAGCACCTCTTCGGTCAGGGCCTCGTTGTGATGGTGCTTCAGCCACTGCTGGGTGTCGGGGTCGAGCAGGGGCCACCAGGATGCTGCGCTCATCCCTCCAGCGTAGCCAGGAACCCATCGATGGCGGCGAAGGTCTCCACCGGCCGCTCGAGCTGCGGCAGATGGCCGGCGTCGGCGATCAGTTCGAAGCGCGCGTTGCCGAGTTCGGCCGCGTATGCGCGTCCGTACCCGGGCGTGAAGACGCGGTCACTGGCGCCCCAGACCACCAGTGCCGGGATGCGCACCTCACCGAGACGGGCCTGCAGAGCGGGGTCGCTCATCCCGTTGGCACTGGTCAGCACACCCATCGTCTGCATGTTGGCGCGCTGAGCGGCAACGCGCTCGGGCGGCAACGTCGACGGGTCGACGAAGAACTTGTCCGCGTCGTGCCAGGAGTGCTCGGCTTGCTCGCGCGGGCTCAAGCTCGCGAAGTTCACGACCGGCTCGCCGGGCACCTCGATGCCTGCGCCGTCGATGATGACGATCCGGCTCACGCGGTGCTGGGTGTCGCTCGCGGCCATCTCGGTGGCGATCCAGCCGCCGAGCGAAGAGCCGATCACGAGCACATCGCTCAGACCGCGGTCGGCGAGCAGCTGCAGGTAGGCGGCGGCGAGCGCGGGCACGTCGGCGAGCCACTCGGGTCGGGGAGTGCCATTCCAGCCCGGATGCGTTGGTATGAGCACGTGGGCGTGCGGGGCGAGGTGCTCGACGATCGGCGCGACCGTGAAGGGTCCACCACCACCGTGCAAGACAAGCACGGTGCGGTCGGCGTCCGCCGATCCAGTCTCGTCGAGAGTCAGCTCAAGATCGGAGGGAAGGGTGATGGTCTGGGTCGTCATGTCAGTCACGTTATATCAACATGTTTATATACGCAAGTTGCGATAAGATCAGAGACATGAGCCACACTCTTCAAGATGTCGGCCGCGCCGTGAAGGCCGCGCAGTACCGCCACCACCGCTGGGCGGATCGCGAGCTACAAGCGCTGGGCACGACGTTGCCGCAGTGGGATGCCCTCCGCGCGATCGCGCAGCATCCCGGCTCCTCGGCTCACTGGCTGGCCGGGCGCACTTTCATGAGCGATCAGGCGTTCGGAACGCTGGCAGGCCGACTCATCGACCAGGGTCTGGTGGTGCGCTCGCCCGGAGAGGGCCGACGGATCGAGCACGACCTGACCGACGCGGGTCGTGCGATGTACGAGGCGGGAAGCCGGGTGGCCGACCGCGTGCTCGAGCAGTCGTTCCGCGGATTGAGCGCTGGCGAGCGCGAGACACTGTTCGCGCTGCTCGAACGCGTCGGGGCTGAAGCGCCGTAGCATCGCGGGTCGGTCGGCTGAAGGCTCCGGTCAGGCTCCCTGCGGCGGGTCGGCGAGCAGTTCGACCCGCTCGGCGAGGTAGGTCGCGAACGGCGTGAGCGAGTCGGGCGACCGACTGGCGTTCCAGCTGACGAATAGTGCGCCGTCACACAGCACGACGGGGCCGGTCCTGCCAAGCGTGTCGTCGAGGGCCAGGGGGAGGGCGTCGTAGTCGACCGTCTGGCCGGCCTCGAAGCCCGCGCGGCGGGCGGCCTCGCGCACCTCACGTCGTTCCTCGCCTGACACCGAGGTGAAGTTGGGATGCCGCGGGTCACGAGCCCGCGTCACGGTGCCGGTCGCGAACAACTGCCCGCCACCATCTGGCGCGGCCGCGAGCAGGAGCACGCCGAGCCGCCACACTTCGGCCACCGGCACAAACCGGGGGGCGCGACGGAAAGGTCCGATCCCGCGGGGAATCCGCAACTCAGCTAGCGACTCGGGGCGGGCGTGCGCGGCCGAGAGCCGCGCGATTGCCGACGCCATCGCCGCACGGGCCGCGGGCACGGCATCCGGAAGCGCGGGATGGCTCACGGTGCCGGAGCAGCGGATCGCCGACGCTCGGTCGGCTTCTCGTGGCCGAGCATCCGTTCAGACTGGATCGCACGCATCGCGAGATTAACAACGCATAGGATCGGGCAGAGCACCACGAGCACCCAGAAGACCCAGACCGGCCAGTCCCAGGCGTCGACGAGTTCCCAGGTCTCTTTCACGGCGAGGAAGGCCGCGCCGCCGGCCACGATGAACCAGCCGTTCGCCTTGTTGAAGAACGAGACCGCCTGCTCGGTGAGGCCCTGGCCTGCCGCCTTCATGACATTGTGCTGATGCTGGCGTTTGCGCGCCTGCTGCTTGAACCAGGCGACGGGCGGCAGCAGCCACCACCACGCAGAGAAGCCTTCGGGCTTCGGCGTCGCCTTGTTCGCCTTGTCCCAGCCCTCGCGGTCGACTTCCTCCTCGCGCAGTTCGAGGTATGCCTGGATGAGGGGGCCGGCGACAAGCAGCCAGGCTCCCAGAAAGCCGAAGATCGCGATCGCTTGATGCATGCCAAAACCCTGCCATATCGACAATCTGGGAGTCTCATGAACCCACTAAGCTCGCACCAATAGTTCGCGAGGCAAGGGGAACGTCATGGCTGACGCACCGAAGAAGAAGGTCGTTCGAGTCGAAGAAACGGCGGCTGAGAAGGCCGCAGGGGCGGCCGCGCCCGCGGGGGCGACCTGGACTCCGACCGCGGAGGCCAAGAAGAAGGCCACCACCTTCCGCATCCTCGCGATCGTGCTGTGGCTGCTGGCCATCGGCACCGAGGCATTCGCCATCTTCTGGGTGCTCAAGCAGAACCCGATCAACATGGTGCTGCTGATCGGCCTGCTGGTCGCCATCGCCGCTCTCGCCATCGGCGGCTCGCTGCTCTGGAAGCAGTCCAACCGGCTCGACCCGGCCTCGAAGTCCGAGCCGGTGCGGTTCTTCGTTCAGAACCAGCTCGGCGTGATCATCTCGGCGATCGCCTTCATCCCGCTGATCATCCTGATCTTCACCAACAAGAACATGTCGGGCCAGCAGAAGGCGATCGCGGGCATCATCGCGATCGTGCTGCTCGGTGCGTCGGGCACGCTCGGGGCGACGGTCAACCCGCCGTCGACGGAGCAGTACACCGCCGAGACGCAGACGGTTACCGATGCCACCGGTGGCCAGAATCTCGTGTACTGGACGAAGGAAGGCAAGGTCTTCCACCTCTGCGCCGCCGTGTCTGCGGTCAACCTGCAGTCGAAGGACAACCAGATCTACTCGGGAACGGTCGCTGAGGCTCACGCCGCCGGCAAGCCGCGCCTGACGCTCCAGGTCGAGCAGGAGCGCCACCAGTGCGGCTTCGACGCGACCGACAGCCCGTCGCCGACGCCGTAGTCGTAGGGGGCTGGCGCTTCACCCGAATCCGGGCGACTTCGGTCATTCCGGGCGAGTTTTCTCGCCCGGTTCGGGTCAACTCGCCCGGATTCAGCGTTTGGTCGCCGTCCACGACGAACGCCCCACCCCGCTTTTTCCCGAATGGGTGATAAGGATCGCCACGGCTAGCCTGCGAAGGTGACCAACCAGATGCCGACGGCGCCTCCACTTAAGACGGGGCCTTTCCGCAGCGCCGAACCCGTGCCCGCGGTCGTCCAGGCAGCGTTCTGGATCCTCGTCGCGAGCGGTGTGCTGACCGGAATCGTTCTTCTCATCGGCGCGGGCAGCATTGTCGCCGAGGCGACCGCGTACACGCCCGCCCTCGTCGCGGCAGCGCTCGGGGGTCTGGTCGGCATCCTGATCCGGATCGGCATCGCCGTGATGCTGCGCCGCGGATACGCTCCAGCGCGGGGCTATCTGACGGTTGTGTCCGTGCTCTCGACCCTCGTCACCGTTCTCCGTGGGCTCGACCCGCTCAGCCTCCTGCTGCTCGCGCTCGTCGTGACTGCGGTCGTGCTGGTCTGGCTTCCGAGCGCCAGCCGGTACTTCCGCGTGGTGACGAATGCGAGAAAGCGGGCGGTTGCCGCTGGGGCGAAGATCGCCTTCCTCGGGTAGCGCCAGGAGCGTTTCCCGCTTCGGCGAGACCGGACAGCCTTCGGCGAATTCCGGACTACGCCTCGTCGGCGCGGACGAAGACCGGCGAAGCGACGAGTCCCGCCTTCGGATCGGTGAACACCGTCCACTGGTCAAGGTGCCAGCCAGCTTCCTCGATGATGTCGATGAAGTACGCCCAGTCGTCCAGACCCCGGCTCGCCGTCGATCGAAAGTACGAGGTGATAACGACCGGAGTGAAATGCTTCCGGCCCTTGCTCAGCGCTGCGACGGCGTCCACCTTGAGCTGGGCGGCGTCAGTCTCTAGCTGGGATGCCATTCCGCAAAGTTAGCGGCATCGCGGGAGATATCGCGCAATTGAAGTCGCAGAGATCCGCGGTATCCACGATGACCACGTCGTGGATGTCACACGTTGAAACGGAACTCCACGACGTCGCCGTCGTGCATCACGTAGTCCTTGCCCTCGATGCGGGCCTTGCCGCGGGAGCGAGCCTCTGCGATGGTGCCGGCATCCACCAGGTCGGCGAATGAGACGATCTCGGCCTTGATGAAGCCGCGCTCGAAGTCGGTGTGGATGACGCCGGCGGCCTGCGGGGCCTTGTCGCCCTTGTGGATCGTCCAGGCCCGCGACTCCTTGGGACCGGCCGTCAGGTAGGTCTGCAGGCCGAGGGTGTCGAAGCCGATGCGGGCGAGTTGGTTGAGGCCGCTCTCGGTCTGGCCGGTGGATTCCAGCAGTTCGGCGGCGTCGGCCGCGTCGAGGTCCTTGAGCTCCGACTCGATCTTCGCGTCGAGGAACACGGCGTGAGCGGGCGCGACCAGGGCTTCGAGTTCGCCGCGGCGCGCAGCATCCCGAAGCACTTCTTCGTCGACGTTGAAGACGTAGATGATCGGCTTGGCGCTGAGCAGTCCAAGTTCTATCAGCAGCGAGAGGTCGATCTTCTTGTCGCCGACGAGCGGGGTGCCGGCATTGAGCGCAGCCCGCGCGGCGATGGCGGCTTCGAGAACGCCGGGCTCGACCTTCTTGATCCGCACCTCCTTCTCCATGCGCGGGATGGCCTTCTCGAGGGTCTGCAGATCGGCGAGCGCGAGCTCGGTTGTGATGGTCTCGAGGTCGGATGCCGGGTTCACTTCACCGGCGACGTGCACGACGTCCGAATCGTCGAATCCACGCACGACCTCGGCGATCGCATCGGCCTCGCGGATGTTCGCCAGGAACTGGTTGCCCAGCCCCTCACCCTCGCTGGCGCCCTTGACGATGCCGGCGATGTCGACGAACGACACGGTGGCGGGCACGATGCGCTCGCTCGAGAACAGCTCGGCGAGCCGGTCGAGACGCGGGTCTGGCAGGTTCACCACGCCGACGTTGGGCTCGATCGTGGCGAACGGGTAGTTCGCCGCAAGCACGTCGTTCTTGGTGAGCGCGTTGAAGAGGGTGGACTTGCCGACGTTGGGCAGTCCGACGATGCCGATGGTGAGAGCCACGAGGGTCAACAGTACCGGCGTTGCGCGGCGAGCCTCGGCCCGCTGTCGGACCCGCGTGCGAGAGTCAGATCGTGCCGCTCGACTTCACCGCCATCGACTTCGAAACGGCCAACGGCTCCGCCGCCAGCGCGTGCTCAGTCGGGCTGGTGAAGGTGCGAGACGGCCAGGTCGTCGATCGGATTGGGTGGTTCATCCAGCCGCCCTTCGGGCACGACCATTTCGTCGACTGGAACATCCGCATCCACGGGATCACGCCCGAGATGGTCGACGGCGCCCCGAGCTGGACCGAGCAGCTGGTCGACCTGATCGCGTTCGCCGAAGATGACATCCTGGTCGCCCACAATGCCGGCTTCGACATGGGCGTCATCAAGTCGGCATGCGCGGCGACGGGGATCGCGACCCCCAGCTACTCATATATGTGCAGCCTTCAGGTGGCACGCAAGACCTACAGCCTGGACTCGTACCGCCTTCCCGTTGCGGCGATGGCGGCCGGGTTCGAAGACTTCGCTCACCACGACGCGGTGGCCGACTCTGCGGCGTGCGCGGCGATCATGATCCACGCCGCCGACCGCTGGGGCGCGATCGACCTGGTCGAGCTGGCGTCGCTGGTCGGCGTACGGGTCAGTTCGACGGTGCCGATCGAGGCAGCTGCCGCGAGCTGAGCGCGCCCGCGTTCAGCAGCACTCACTAGCCTGGACCGATGGATGGCGCGGCCGCCCAGGCATGGGACGTGATCGTGGTCGGCGCGGGCCCAGCGGGGTCGAGCGCTGCCAGGGTCGCTGCCGACGCGGGAGCGACCGTGCTGCTGCTCGACAGGGCGCACTTTCCGCGCTACAAGACCTGCGGCGGCGGCATCACTGGGTTCTCCCTTCATGCGATGCCGGATGCCGCGCGCTCCGCCTTCGAGGCCGAGATCACCGATTTCGGGCTGAGCCGTGCGGGTCGTGACCGGGTCATGCTGCACGCCGACGAGCCGTTTCTCGGGATGGTGCAGCGCGAGACGTTCGATCAACTGCTCGTGGATGCCGCGGTGGCAGCGGGGGCTGTGTTTCGCGATGGAGCGGCGGTGCGCGGGCTGGCGGAGGATGGCGCTGGGGTGACCGTCCGGCTCGAGGACGAGCAACTTCGGGCGCGAGTGGTGGTGGGCGCCGATGGCTCGAACGGGCGGACGAGCGGGTACGTCGGCGTCGAGTTCGCCGGCTCGGATCTGGGGCTCGAGGTCGAGTTGGCGGCATCCGGACACGACTGGGCAGGCACGGCTCTCTTCGACTGGGGTGCCGATCGTGGGGCATACGCCTGGCTCTTTCCGAAACGCGACACCCTCACGATCGGCGTCATCCAGCGCACCGGCCTGCCGGACGCGACGCGCGCCTATCTCGAACTCTGGCTCCGGCAGCTCGGCCTCGCGGGTGCCACCCGCGTGCGCGAGTCCGGCCACCTGACACGGTGGCGGTCCCGCCGGTCTCCGCTGCGGCTCGGCTCGGTGCTGGTGGCCGGCGAGGCCGCCGGGCTGCTGGAGCCGTGGACGCGCGAGGGCATCTCGTTCGCGCTGCGCTCGGGGGCGATAGCGGGCGCGGCTGCGGCCGCCGCAGCGAGGGGGTTCGCCGACCGCGACTCGCGCGAAGCCGCCCTGGACGGCTACGCCGCGACCGTGCGGCGCGAACTTGTGCCCCAGATGCTGGCCGGAGCGGCGATGCTGACGATTCTCGAGCACGCGCCGGGCACGCTACATCGACTGCTCGCGCACACCCGACTCGGCCAACGGACCTTCTTGGCGGTGTGCCGAGGCTCGGCGCGGGTCGCCGGGCTCGCCGACAACCTGCTGGTGAGAGCGATCTCGCGAGGCATCGGTGGCCGCCGCGCTGTGGCCGACCCCCGGCGTAGCGTGAGGGCATGACTGGCTTCACGCCCCCAGCCCCCTTCCGCACGCGGCCGGAACTGCGCGGCACCTTCGGCATGACGGCATCGACGCATTGGATCGCGACCGCGACCGCGCAGGCGGTTCTCGAACGCGACGGCAACGCTTTTGACGCCGCGGTCGCGGCCGCTTTCGTGCTGCACGTGGTCGAGCCGCATTTGAACGGCCCCGGCGGCGATCTGGTGGGCATCTATGTCACCGCGAACGATCCGACCCCGCGCGTGATGGCGGGGCAGGGGCCGGCTCCGGCTGGCGCGACGATCGAGCACTACCGCGAACTGGGTTTCACCGAGATGCCGGGGAGCGGGGTGCTCGCGGCCGCGATTCCGGGTTCTGTACCTGCCTGGTTGCGGCTGCTCGAGACCCGCGGCACGTGGGAACTCGCTGACGTGTTGGCGTTCGCCATCGGGTACGCGCGGGGCGGGCATCCACTGCTCGCAGCCGTCGCGAACACCATCGCGGGCGTGCGGGAGCTGTTCGAGCACTGGCCAACCTCGGCTGCGCACTGGATTCCCGAGGGCCGGATGCCTCAGGCCGGCGACCTCGCGACCAACGAGCCCTATGCGCGAACCCTCGAGCGACTGCTCGCGGCGGGCGGCACCGCGGCAACACGCGAGGATCGCATTCGCGCGGCAGTCGCCGCCTGGAGCACCGGGTTCGTCGTCGACGAGATCGCACGCTTCACCGCAGAGCCGCACTACCAGCCGAGCATCGATCGCGAGGTGCCCGGTGTGCTGACCGCAGACGACATGGCCGGCTACCAAGCATCGGACGAGGATGCTGTCACCCTCGAGTTCCGCGGAACCACCATCGCGAAGGCGGCAGCCTGGGGGCAGGGGCCGGTGCTGCTGCAGGCGCTCGCCATACTCGACACCTTCGACGACTCGAGGTTGGATCCGTCGACGGCGCTGGGCATTCACACGATCGTGGAGGCACTCAAGCTCGCGCTCGCCGACCGGGATGCCTGGTACGGCGACGGCGCCGTGCCGCTTGAGCTTCTGGCCGATTTGCTCGGTCCCGAGTACGCACGCGAGCGGGCCGCCCTCATCGACGAGACCGCGTCGCTCGAGTTCCGTCCAGGGAGACCGGGGGGCCGGGAGCCGTGGCTTCCGCCCCTGCGCGTCGGGCGGCCCCAGCAGAGTGCCGCGGGAGCGGGCGAGCCAACTCTCGCGAAGACCGAGATCCCGCGCGGCGACACCTGCCACCTGGACGTAGCCGACCGGCACGGCAACCTGGTATCGGTCACGCCATCAGGCGGCTGGCTGCAGTCGTCACCGACGATTCCTGAACTCGGATTCTGCCTCGGCACCCGCCTGCAAATGACCTGGCTGGATGCCGCATCACCGTCAGCCCTCACCGCCGGTCGCCGGCCGCGCACTGGCCTCTCGCCGACCCTGCTGCTGCGCGACGGAATCCCGGTCGAGACCCTGGGCACGCCGGGCGGCGACCAGCAGGACCAATGGCAGCTGGTCTATCTGCTGCGCCGGATCGTCGGCGGCTATGACCCCCAGCAGGCGATTGACGCGCCGATGTTCCACACCGTGTCGCATGTGTCGTCGTTCGAGCCGCGCACCTGGTCGCCGGGCGAGCTGGTCGTCGAGGGCAGAGTCGGCACCGAGGTGCTGGCCGAGTTGACTGCTCGCGGCCACCGAGTGACGGTCGAGGGCGACTGGAGCCTGGGACGCCTGTCGATGGTGGGCCGCGACCCCGCTACCGGCGTGCTGTTCGCGGCAGCCAACCCGCGCTTGGCGCAGGGCTACGCAGCCGGTCGGTAGCGCGCCCGCACGGAGCGCCGCCCCAACGATGTCCGTGCTCGCTGCGACACTCAACTCATGGATCCCATCGTCGCTCTTCTGATCGGCCTGCTGGTCGGTGTCGTGCTCGGCGCCGTCATCGGCGTGCTGGTAGCGCGCAGCCGTCGCGCCTCGACCGCGGTGGATGTCGATCCTGCGGTCATCGAGGCCCGTCACTCCGTGATGGTGGCCGAGCTTCGATCGCGAGAAGCCGAGGCACGTGCCGAAGTGAGCGCTCAGCTCGCCGCGGCTCAGGCGTCTCTGGCGGGGTTGCGCGAACAGCTCGGTGCCGCCCAGGGCCAGTACCGCGACCTGATCGAGCGGGAACGGCTCGACGCACAGAAGCGAGCGGCCGCTGAGGCCGACGAGAGCAAGGTGCTCCAGGCGCTGGCTCCTGTCAAAGAATCCCTCGGCGCCATGCAGCAGAAGGTCACGGAGCTCGAAACGCAACGCAGCCAGCAGCACGGCGAGCTGGCCCAGCAGCTGCGCACCGCGGCCGAATCGGGTGAGCGCCTGCGCACAACGGCCGAGTCGCTGGCATCCGCGATGAAGAACAACTCCACGCGCGGCGTGTGGGGCGAAACCCAACTGCGCGCCGTCGTCGAGGCCGCCGGCATGCTGCAGAACGTCAACTTCGACGTGCAGTCCAGCATCAAGGTCGACGACCGCTCCGCTCGACCCGACATGATCATCCGGCTGCCGGGCGGCAAGAGCATCGCGGTCGACGCGAAGGTTCCGTTCAACGCCTACCTCGAGGCCGCGGCGATTCCGCCGACAGCGCCCGAGGCCGAACTGGCCGTGCGCGACGCGAAACTCAAGCAGCACGTCAAGGCCGTTCGCGACCACATCTCGGCTCTCGGCGCCCGTAGCTATTGGGATGGACTGGATTCCAGCCCCGAGATGGTGGTCGCCTTCATCCCCAGCGAGTCGCTGCTCTCTGCAGCGCTCGAGGCCGACCCGTCGATCATGGAGTTCGCGTTCTCGAAGCACGTGGCGCTGGCGTCCCCAGTGACCCTCTTCTCCGTGCTCAAGGCGGTCGCCGTGAGCTGGCGGCATGAGGTCGTCACGCAAGAGGCCAAGGCGCTGTTCGACGTCAGCCGCGAGTTGTACGCCCGCTTGACCACCCTGGCTACCCACGTCGACAAGCTCGGCCGTTCGATCGAGCGCAGCGTCAAGGACTACAACACCTTCGTCGGCTCGCTCGAGCACCAGGTGCTGCCGTCCGCGCGCCGGTTGAGTCAGCTCGACGAGTCGAAGGTGCTGCCCGATCTCGCCGAGATCGAAGAGGACACCCGGCAGCTGACCTCCTCAGACCTGACGGCCGAGCTCACCTCGCTCGACGAGCTCGACGGCGTCGCACGCCCCGAGCTCGACCTGGGCCTCGTGACCCCGCCGGTGGCGAAGATCACGAAGCCCAAGTCGGCATAGCGCGCTGGAGCTAGGAGCGAAGGCCATTTCTGGCCTTCGCCGCGACGCCAGCGCTGACGCCCGTCTCGGGCGTCAGGTTATAGACCTTCCGGATCCTCGCTGCCTTCCTCGGCCAGCGCTTCGCGCACGATCTGAGCGGTCGTCGGCGGAGCGCCTACCATCGCGGGAACGGGGCCAGCGGCATCCGGGTTGGCTGACTCGTCGTCGGTCGGTGCGGCGAACTGCGCCTCGTAGAGACGCGCATACGCACCGCGCTTGACCAGCAGTTCGTCGTGCGTGCCCTGCTCGACGATCGCGCCGTGCTCCATCACCAGGATGAGGTCGGCGTCGCGGATCGTCGACAGCCGGTGCGCGATGACGAAGCTGGTGCGGTCTTTGCGCAGAGCGCTCATCGCGCGCTGCACCAGCAGCTCGGTGCGGGTGTCGACCGAGCTGGTCGCCTCATCCAGAATCAGCACGCTCGGGCGAGCCAGGAAGGCGCGGGCGATCGTGATCAACTGCTTCTCGCCGGCCGAGATGTTGCCGCCCTCGTCGTCGAGCACCGTGTCGTAGCCGTCGGGCAACGAGTGCACGAAGCGGTCGACGTAGGCCGCCGTCGCCGCGGCTTGGATCTCCTCGTCGGTGGCATCGGTGCGGCCGTACCCGATGTTGTCGCGGATCGTTCCGCCGAACAGCCAGGTGTCTTGCAGCACCATGCCGGTGCGCGAGCGCAGGTCGGCGCGCGTCATCTGGGCGATGTCGATGCCATCGACCGTGATCCGCCCGCCATCCAACTCGTAGAACCGCATGATGAGGTTCACCAGAGTGGTTTTGCCTGCGCCGGTGGGGCCGACGACGGCGACGGTCTGTCCGGGTTCGGCCGTGAGCGACAGGTCGGAGATCAACGGGCTCTCGGGGTCGTACGAGAACGACACGTGATCGAACTCGAGCCGCCCGGTGTTGGTCTTCGGCGACTGGGCGGGGTCGGCATCCGGAGTCTGCTCTTCCGCGTCGAGCAGCTCGAACACCCGCTCCGAACTGGCCACCCCCGACTGCACCAGGTTGGCCATCGAGCCGAGTTGCGCCAACGGCTGGGTGAACTGCCGTGAGTACTGGATGAACGCCTGCACGTCACCGATGCTGATCGAGCCGGCCGCCACCATCAGGCCGCCGACGACGGCGATGGCGACGTACACCAGGTTGCCGACGAACATCATCGACGGCATGATCAGCCCGCTGATGAACTGGGCTGCGAAGCTGGCCTTGAACATCTCTTCGTTCTTCTCGCCGAATGCCTGCTCGACCTCCTGGTGGCGGCCGAAGACCTTCACCAGCGAGTGGCCGGTGTAGCCCTCCTCGATCTGCGCGTTCAGGGCACCGGTGTGCTTCCACTGAGCGACGAACTGCTTCTGCGAGCGCTTGCCGATCGCCACGGTGATGCCCAGAGTGATGGGCACCGTGATCAGCGCGATCACCGCGAGCAGCGGCGAGATGATGAGCATCATCACCAGCACGCCGATCACCGTCAGCAGGTTGACGATCAACTGGCTCAACGTCTGCTGGAGGCTCTGCGAGATGTTGTCGATGTCGTTCGTCACGCGGCTGAGCAACTCACCGCGCGGGGTCTTGTCGAAGTAGGTCAACGGCAGCCGGTGAATCTTGGCCTCGACATCTTGCCGCAGCCGGTAGACGGTGCGCTGCGTCACGCCGTTGAGCAGGTAGGCCTGCAGCCAGCTGAAGATCGACGCGAACACGTAAAGCAGCAGCACGATGCCGAGCACGAGTTGCAGCGCCGAGAAGTCGATGCCGTGCCCCGGATGCAGATCCAGGCCGCCCAGCAGATCGGCTTGCTGCGTCTGGCCCTTGGCCTTCAAGCCCGCGATGATCTGCGCCTTGGTAACGGTGGCCGGGTACAGCTTTGACACCGACCCGTTGACGATGATGTTGGTGGCCTGACCCAAAATCTTCGGGCCGAGCACACTCAGCACCACGCTCGCGACACCAAGCAGCACGACCAAAACGATCATGCTGCGCTCGGGCGCCAGGCGGCCGAGCAGGCGCCTGGCCGACGGACCGAAGTTCAGTGCCTTCTCGACGGGACCCTGCATGCCGCCGAACGGGCCGCCGCCGCCAGGTCCCCTGCGCACGGGAGTCGGCCCGTCTGGGCGCGGGTTCGATGCGGGCGTCGCGGGCTTGCTCGTGTTGCGCGGCGCGCTCATGCCGCCTCCTCGATCGAGAGCTGGCTCTGCACGATCTCGGCGTATTCCGGCGAACTCAGCAGAAGTTGGTCATGGGTGCCAAGGCCGACGATCTTGCCGTCGTCGAGCACCACGATCTGATCGGCGCCCAGGATGGTGCTGACGCGTTGCGCCACGACGATGCGAGTCGCGCCGCTCACCTCGCGGTCGAGTGCTGCACGAAGTCGCGCATCCGTCGCCGTATCCAGCGCAGAGAACGAGTCGTCGAAGATGTAGATCTCCGGCCGTTTCACCAGCGCTCTCGCGATCGCCAGGCGCTGTCGTTGACCGCCAGACACGTTCGTGCCGCCCTGAGCGATCGAGCCTTCGAGCTTCTCGGGCATGGCCTCGACGAAGTCCTTCGCCTGAGCGATCTCGAGTGCGTTCCACAACTCCTCATCGGTGGCATCGGGCTTGCCGTAGCGCAAGTTGGAGGCGACCGTGCCCGAGAACAGGTACGGGCGCTGAGGGATCAGCCCGATTCGGGCCCAGAGCAGTTCGGGGTCGACCTCGCGCACATCGACGCCGTCGATCAGCGCGGCGCCGCCGGTCACGTCGAACAGGCGGGGAAGCAGATTGATCAGGGTGGTCTTGCCAGCGCCGGTCGATCCAATGATCGCGGTCGTCGTACCCGGTCGAGCGGTGAAGCTCACGTCGTGCAGCACAGGCTGATCGGCGCCCGGGTACGAGAAGGTCGCGCCTCGCAGTTCGACCTCGCCGGCACTGCGAAACTCGGTCACCGGGTTCTGCGGTGCGACGACCGACGATTCGGTCGCCAACACTTCGCCGATCCGGTCGCCCGATACCGCGGCGCGGGGCAGCAGTACTGCCATGAAGGTGGCCATCATGACGGCCATCAGAATCTGGATCAGGTAGCTCAAGAACGCCACGAGCGATCCGATTTGCAGGTGACCGGTATCGATCCGCCCGGCACCGAACCACAGCACAGCGACACTTGAGACGTTCATCACCAGCAGCACGAACGGGAACATCAGCGCGAACAGCCGCCCGGCTCGCAGCGCGGTCTCGGTCACCGCGGCGTTCGCATCGGCAAAGCGCTCGACCTCGACCGGCTCGCGCACGAACGCGCGCACCACCCGGATTCCGGTGAGCTGCTCGCGCAGCACCCGGTTGATGGTGTCGATGCGGGTCTGCATCTTGCGGAACTGCGGCACCATCCGGGTGATGATCAGCGCAATGCCGATCAGCAGTACCGGGACGGCGACGAGCAGGATGCCCGACAGCGGCACGTCTTGCTGCAGCGCGAAGATCACGCCGCCGATCGCGAGGATCGGCGCAGACACCAGCAGCGTGCAGGTCATCAGCACCAGCATCTGCACCTGCTGCACGTCGTTTGTTGTGCGGGTGATGAGCGATGGCGCGCCGAACTTCGACACCTCGCGCTCTGAGAACTGGCCGACCTGATGGAAGATCGCGGCGCGCACATCGCGACCGAACGCCATCGCCAGGCGCGCACCGAAGTAGACGGCGACGATCGCGCAGACCACCTGGCCCAGCGTGATGACCAGCATCAGGATGCCGGTGTTGATGATGTACGCCGCGTCGCCCGTGAGAACGCCCTTGTTGATGATGTCGGCGTTCAGGGTGGGCAGATACAGCGACGCGATCGACTGGCCGAGTTGGAACACGACGACGGCGATCAGCAATGGCCAATACGGGCGCAGATAGCGCACGAGCAGGCGACCAAGCATGGTCAGTCCTTCTTTCCAGGGGTGGATGGTGCGGCGGCGGATGTGGCGGCGGGCGGCAGGACGCCGCGGGTGATGAGGGTCACGAGCTCGTCCACGTCGAACTGGCGCGGAACGTTGAAGGGCGGGACCGCGGTGGCGAAGGCGAGCAAGCGCACGTAGAGCCCGAACACGTCCGGTGCCACGGTCAATTCACCTGGGCGGAAGACCTGGCCGAGGATCGCAAGCCACTCCTGCTGTTCCGGCGCCTGTTGCGCTCCGGGTGGCGGTCCGCCCTCCATCCGCAGGGCCGACATGAACCCGATCACCCCGTGAAAGCGATCCCGCAAGATCTGCACGACCTGGGTGATCTTGTCGACGGTCGGTTCGTCCGGGTCGATCGCGCGCAAGGCATCCCGGAACGGCTGCGGATCGAAGAAGCGGTCGATGGCCGCCGCGATCAGGGTCTCTTTGTCGCCGAATGCCCGGAAGATCGTCCCCTCGGCCACGCCGGCTGCCTCGGCGATCTGACGGCTCGAGACGTCGCGCCCGTGCTCCTTGAGCAGAGGCACCACCGCGTCGATGATCGACGCGCGCCGCTCCTCGGGCGACATCGGCTGGGCGCGCGTGCGCACCACGACGAAGTCGGGAGGAAGGGTGGTCACCCCGGAATGCTAACTGAGTGAGCACTCACTCCGCAAGCCATCGTGAGCACTACTTGCAATGAAGCCGTGACCATGGACGAGTCCCCCGCGGAAGCGTCCGCGCTAGCCTGGCCGCATGAGTACGCGACCGAGCCTCAAGTTCCCGCGGCACGGCGTCGTTGGCGTCGCAGCGGCGGTGGCCCTCATGATCGGGCTCGCGGGCTGCGCGACCCCCTCGGTGTCGCCGAGCGGCAGCGCGACCCCCTCGGTGTCGCCGACGCCGGGAGCGGCGTCCCCGCGTCCGATCTTCCCGGTCGGCTGCGAGCAGGTACTCAAGACCAGCGCGGCCCAGTCGGCGATCACCCCGACCGTGTCCTTGCGCGTGGATGAGGGGACGATGCCGACATCCCTGCTCGAGGCCGCCTACCGTCAAACCGGCGGACTCGACTGCGACTGGACGGCCTCCAGCACCAACTCCGACGGTCGGGCCGACGGCGTGTATCTGGTCGTCGTGCCTGATTCCCTGGACGCCTTGAAGGAGTACCAGAAGCTCTCCTCGGTCGACGGGTCTGCGCAGTGCCTGCCCTCGAGTGGCACCTGCTGGGCGGACTTCGCGGTGGGAACGTCCTGGGTCTCTCTCAGCGCATCGGACAGCGGCACCGCACCCACCGCGCCGGCCTTCGCATCGCTCGTGTCGGAGGTGACGACCTCACTGACGGCTGCAACTCCGACTCACGACGCGTGGGTCCCGCCGAGCGGTTCCTTCTCCGGCTCGTATTTCTGCGATCGCACCTCTGCAGTCGCGGCTCACCTTCAGTCGGTTGTGGGAGCTGCGCCGGACCTCTCTGCCGGGGGCACCGGTGGAGGTCCGGGCACGGACGTGACGGCGTTCCAGAAGACCGGGGCCGCCTCCTGTCCGTGGCTCTTCTCGAAGGCCGCGACTGACGACGTCGAACTCGACGTCACGACACTCCCAGGAGGCGCCTGGTCGATCGCCGGCATGAACGAATGGCGGGTCCGACCCGGCGGAGGCACGGCTCTTGCATCGGTGTCCGTCGCCGGCGCGGATGCGGCCCGAGCCGGATGCGCGACCTACGGGTGCTCGGGATATCTGAGCTACCGCCACAGCCTGATCTCGGTGGGCCTGAACGCGCCGATGAGTGTCTCCGACTTCACGACACTGCTCGGGAAGCTGCTCGCGGGAGTGAGCTAGACGTCGGCGATCAGACCTCCTACTCGCCGAAGTCCTCGCCGAGCCACTTCTCGGCCCGATGGTCGGCGATGATGCGCCGCACCGTGCCGGAGCGCGCCCGCAGCACGATGCTCTCCGTGCGAATGATCGGCCCCTTGCGCCGCACACCGCTGACCAGTTGCCCATCGGTGACTCCGGTTGCAACGAAGAAGGTGTTGTCGCCCTTCACGAGCTCGTCGGCGGTGTACACGTGGTCGAACTTGAGGCCGGCATCCATTCCGCGTTGCGTCTCGTCGTCGGTCTTCGGAGCCAGGATGGTCTGGATCACGCCGCCGAGCGCCTTGATCGCACAGGCCGTCGCCACTCCCTCTGGACTGCCGCCGATGCCGACGCACATGTCGAGCCTGCCCTCGTAGCTGGCCGCGTTGATCCCCCCGGCCACGTCGCCGTCGAGCAGCAGGCGCGTGCCGGCACCCGCCGCGCGGATGTCGGCGATCAGCTGCTCGTGGCGCGGGCGATCGAGCACGCCGATCCACATCTCGCCGACCGGCTTGCCCTTCGCCTCGGCAAGCGCGCGGATGTTCTCGCCGATCGATTTGCGGATGTCGACGACTCCGATGCCCTCCGGCCCGGCGACGATCTTGTCCATGTAGAACACTGTGTGCGCGTCGAGCATGGCGCCGCGATCGGCGGCCGCGATCATCGAGATGGCGTTCTGCCGCCCCGCCGCGGTCAGCGAGGTACCGTCGATCGGATCGACCGCGATGTCGCAATCCGGCCCGTGGCCGTTGCCGACCACCTCGCCGTTGAACAGCATCGGCGCCTGATCCTTCTCGCCCTCACCGATGACGATCGTGCCGGCGAAGTTGACCGTTCCCAGGAACTTGCGCATCGCATCCACGGCCGCCCTGTCTGCCGCATTCTTGTCGCCGCGCCCGATGAATGGCACGGCTCGGATCGCGGCTGCCTCGGTCGCGCGCACGAGTTCGAGCGCGAGGTTGCGGTCGGGCTGAAGAAAGAGGGTGCCAGTTTCGGAGCTCACCATGGCGCGTTGCATCCTTGTCGAAATGACGATCGAAGAAACGAAATGGATGCGCCGAGGTGGCGGCCAGCGCACGCCCGAGCCTACCCGGGCCGGTCGGTAGACTCGACGTGCTGACACACCGCCCCCGTTGCCAAGGAGTTCTCCATGCCCGTCGCCACCCCGGATCAGTACGCCGAGATGCTCGACACCGCGAAGTCGACCGGCTTCGCCTTTCCGGCGGTGAACGTCTCGTCATCCTCGACGATCAACGCGGTGCTGCAGGGGTTGAGCGAGGCCGGCTCAGACGGGATCGTCCAGGTCACCACCGGCGGCGCAGACTACTTCGCCGGCCAGACGGTCAAGGCCCGCGCTTCCGGCGCCCTGGCCTTCGCCGCTTTCGTCACCGAGGTCGCCAAGAACTATCCCGTCACGGTCGCCCTGCACACCGATCACTGCCCGCAAGATGCGCTGGCCGGCTTCGTCGAGCCGCTGATCGCCGCGTCCGAGGCGCAGGTCAAGGCAGGCGGCAACCCGATCTTCCAGTCGCACATGTTCGACGGCTCGGTCATCCCGCTGGCCGACAATCTGGCGCAAGCCAAGCTGCTGCTGCCGCGCATGAAGGCGATCCACGCGATCCTCGAGGTCGAGATCGGGGTCGTCGGTGGCGAAGAAGACGGCGTGAGCCACGAGATCAATGAGCACCTCTACACGACGTTGGCCGATGCCATCCAGACGGTCGAGGCCCTCGGTCTCGGCAACGGCTCGAGCGACCAGGGCCGCTACATGGCTGCGCTCACCTTCGGCAACGTGCACGGCGTCTACAAGCCGGGCAACGTGGTGCTCAAGCCAGAACTGCTCGGCGAGATCCAGCGGGGCATCGCCGAGAAGTTCGGCACCGGCGCCAAACCGCTCGACCTCGTCTTTCATGGCGGATCCGGCTCGTCGGATGCCGAGATCGCCGAGGCGGTCAGCAACGGCGTCGTGAAGATGAACATCGACACCGACACCCAGTACGCGTACACGCGTTCGATCGCCGGGACGATGTTCACCAACTACGACGGCGTGCTGCGCGTGGATGGCGAGGTCGGCAACAAGAAGATCTACGACCCGCGCGCGTGGGGCAAGCTCGCCGAGACCGCGATGGCCGCGCGCGTGGTCGAGGCGACCCAGCAACTCGGCTCGGCCGGGCACAGCATTTCGCGCGCTGGAGCTTAGGGCGAAGGCCATTTCTGGCCTTCGCTGCGACGCCAGCGCCGACGCCCGTCTCGGGCGTCGGCTCACTGTCACCGCGCGATGAAGCTCAGCGACGTCGCGTCCCAGGTCATGTCGTCGACGGCCGTGCGCAGCGTCAGGGCGTAGGGGGCCAGGTGCATGATGCGCCGCCCCTCTGGCAAGTCGATATCCATGCTGATCCCGACCGAGGTCGCGCCATCCGGACGCCCCCGCAGTTCGATCAGCAGCGAGCTGGAGTCGGCTCCCGGGGTGTCGAGCACTGCCCGCAGCAGCGCCCGCAGCGCCGTGCGCTGAGACGGGCGCATGGTCCCCGCGCGGTGCTCGGGATCGACCACCACCAGCCGGGTGCCCTGAGCGATCGAGTCCAACCAGGTCAGGTTCGACTGAGTCACCAGGTCATCGCGCAAACGCCGGGCGAGCTGACCGGCGAGAGCGCGGTCGGCGTCGCTGATCCGTCCGGCGTCGGCGATGCTCTCCAGGAACGGCACAGCACGGGCGCTGAGCCGGGCGAGGCGCAGGCGCTCGATCAGCTCGGCATCGGTATCCATCGGTTCCAAGGAGAGGACGAGCTGGGAGCGTTGCTCGATGATCGGCATCATGCGCCGGACCAGTACCGACGAGAACGTCACGGCTGCAACCAGGCCGCAGGCCATCGGGGTGGCCATAATGATCATCGATGACAGCGGACCCCATACCGTGACGTTCGGGTCGATCAGATAGAAGGCCACAACGGTGAGCACGGCGGTCGACACTCCGCCCAGCTCGAGCACGCGGCGCGAACTGAGGTAGGGAGCAAGGCTCGCTATCACCAGGGCGAAGCCGAACGGCGCCCACCACAGTTCGATCGACAGTGGAGCACCGGCGTACCCGATGGACGAGACGACGACTCCGGCGCCTCCGATCAGCACGGTGGCGACGCCCACTCCCCAGCCCAACTCCGGGCGCAGCGGCCGCGTCATGACGTAGATGAAGACGCAGGCACCCGCGCAGAGGGTTACTCCGATCGGCTGCAGCCATGGTGCGTCGGTGATGAACCAGGTGGGGATGCGGAATGCGCCGTAGAGAACCACGAGGCCGGCAAACACCAGCGGAACGACCCTGCCGGTGAACCAGGTCAGCGGGTCAAGTTGCTGCGCCGACACGGCGAGATACCCGCGCATCATGAGCCGAGCTCCTGATGATGAGGTGCGTCGTGCTCGCGCAAGATCGAGCGCACCGGGACGGTCATGACGATCGAGGTTCCGGAACCCGGCGCGCTCCACACCTGCACGGTGCCGCCAACTGCGGCGATCCGGTCTTCGATCGATGCGCGGATGCCCAGCCGGTCACCCGCAACCTTGGTCGGATCGAACCCAACGCCCTCGTCGGTGACCATGACGGTAATCGTGTCGGGGGCGTAGACGAGCTCGACCTCGGCAACCGGCGCCCCCGAGTGCCGCAGCACGTTCTCGAGCGCGGCCCCGAGGGCGTCGACCAGCGCGGTCGCGATCGCGGGGTCGAGCCGATAGATGCCTTCCCCTGATCCGGTGACGTGCACACTGAGCCCGCGCCACTGGAAGCCGCTGATCATCCGCATGAAGTCGTTGCGCAGGGAGGAGTCTTGGTCGTCGACCATGGTCAGCTGCGACGACTCGTCGAGCCAGTCGGCTCCGCTGAGCGTCTTGAGGTCTTCGCGCAGCCGCGCACGCGCGCGGGCATCGAGCACGGGGGGTGCGTTCATCACGATCGAGAGGTCGTTGAGCAGGGTGTCGTGCACCGCAGCGGTCGTGCGTCTGGCCAAATCCTCACCCCGAGCGAGACGCGCGTTCTCGGCTTCGAGTTCTTCGATGTTGGGGATTCGCCGGCGCTGCACCACCTGAACCGCCCAGAGCGTCACGTAGGCCGCCAACGAGATCACCATCACGAGGAGCGGCCCGTAACCCGGGCGGAAGGGAACGCCCGCGATGTCGGACACGACGACCGTCGAGGTCGTCGAGACGACGAGACCGAGCACCGACCACCCGATGCCGGCCAAAGGCGTCCGAGCGGCCAGACCGACCAGCACCAGCGCTACCGCCGGTCGGTTGAGCAGATAGATCTGGGTATCGATCGAGCCGGGCAAGGCCACCAGCAGAGTCAGTTCGTATGTCGTGCTCGCCACGAAGCCGACCGCCAGGTAGGCCGCGACCGCCCAGACGCGTGCGCGCCACACGACGAGCCCGAGACAGATCAGCATTAGGACGAGCAGCCCGATCGGCAGAAACGCGGCGGAGAGCCGCCCGGCGCGAGCCGTCGTCTCCACAACCAGCGGCACGGCGAGCGCGAGCGTCGCGGCACCGACCGCCCAGCCGAGTGAAGCGACCGATCCGGTAATGATGCCCGAAGCGACATCCCGGGGAAGCACGCGGACCCGCATGGTGCCTCCTCCCGACGGCCTCCTGCGGTCGCTGCTAGTGATTGTGCAGCACGTGGGCCAATGCGGGCGTGTTCGCCACGATCACCGTCATGACCGCGAAGAACGCGACCAGGTACAGCACGGCAGCGACGACCGGCACCCAGATCGATCGGCGACCGGCGCGGATGAGCCGCAGCGAGATACCGACCGCGGCGATCAGGATCAGCAGCGAGGTGACCAGCAGCACGATCCCTACGGTGTGGGCGATCGCCCCGAACGTCACGGTTCCGTAGCCCAAGAGCTCGAGGCCCCGCGACAAGGACGTCCCGAAGTCGAGGTAGCTCGGAATCGAGCTGACGGTGTTCCAGATTCCCGCAACGAGCAGCAGGGCAGTGATCAGGTTGTTGGCCTGACGCGGATGCCGCGCTGCCACCGGTGCTCCACGCGGCGGCGGCGCCGACCGCACGGCGGGCGACGGGCGGGCGCCGGGCTTCGCGGCTCCCGCGGACGTCGGGCCCGCGATCGGCGCCGCCAGCCGCGAAACCGGGTCGCTCGGCTCGACCGGCAGCGGTCCGCGTGCCTCGGCGACCTGCTCGGGGGTGGCGTACTCGCCATATTGCGGCCGCTGACGCTCGTCGCCACCCGATGGCGTGGTCACGAACTGACCCTGCCGCCGAGCGGTCGGCTGTCGGCAGCTCCACTCGCGTCGGTTCTCAGCTCTTTGGGGAGCGAGAACATCAGGTCTTCTTCCGCGGTCTTGACGACCTGCACGGTGCCGAAACCGGCATCCGCCAGATCGGCCAGCACCTCGTTGACGAGCACCTCTGGCACCGACGCTCCGCTGGTGACCCCGATCGAGCTGACCCCCTCGAGCCAGTCCTGCTGGATCTCGCTGGCGTAGTCGACGCGGAACGCCGCCTTGGCGCCGTTCTCCAGCGCCACCTCGACCAGGCGCACGCTGTTCGAGCTGTTGGCCGAGCCGACGACGATCACCAGGTCGGCTTCCGGCGCCACTTTCTTGATCGCGACCTGGCGATTCTGAGTGGCGTAGCAGATGTCGTCGCTCGGCGGATCCTGCAGCTGCGGAAAGCGCTCGCGCAGCCGGCGAACCGTCTCCATGGTCTCGTCGACGCTGAGGGTGGTCTGCGAGATCCAGACCAGTTCGACCTCGCCAGCGGTCACGCTGTCTGGCACCTCGACCAGGTCGGCGTCTTCGGGACTCGTCACGAGCGTCGTTTGCTCAGGCGCGTGGCCCATCGTGCCCTCGACCTCCTCGTGGCCGGCGTGACCGATGAGCAGGATGTGCTTGTTCTGCCCGGCAAACCGGGTCGCCTCACGATGCACCTTGGTGACGAGCGGGCAGGTGGCGTCGATCGCCTGCAGTTCTCGCGCGGCGGCAGCGGCGACCACCGCCGGGCTGACGCCGTGGGCGCTGAAGACCAGGTGGGATCCCTCGGGAACCTCATCGACGTCATCCACGAAAATGGCGCCGCGCTTCTCGAGCTCGCTCACGACGTGCACGTTGTGCACGATCTGCTTGCGAACATAGACCGGCGAGCCGTAGTGGTCGAGAGCCTTCTCGACGGCGATCACCGCGCGGTCGACGCCGGCGCAGTAGCCGCGCGGTGCCGCGAGCAATACGCGCTTCTCGCGCCGCTCGCCCCGCGCATCGGGCACCGGGCGGTCGACGAGCCGCCCGCGGACCACAGGGGGCCGCGGTAGCTCCACACTCACGCCGAGTGCGCCGTTCGTGATTCCGGGCACCCGCCGATTCTACCGGGGCGGGTGTTCGGGGGCTGGGCGCGCAGGGCCCGTACTGCGGGCACGTGCGTCCGCGGCATCGCGTAGCCTGACCGGGTGACCGACCCAACGACGCAACAGGCTGACGGCAGTGCGCCGTCCAGCCCCGACGCGCCCTGGCCGGTCGCCGTGCTTAGCACCAAGATCAAGGGCTACATCGACCGGCTCGGCACGGTCTGGGCCGAGGGCGAGATCACCCAGTGGGGGGTCTCGGGCGGCAACGTCTACGGCAAGCTGAAAGACCTGCAGCAAGACGTCACGCTCAGCTTCAACGTCTGGTCGTCGACGCGCGCCAAGTTCAGCGAGGAGTTCGCGCAGGGCGACCGCGTGATCGCCCTGCTCAAGCCGAACTTCTGGCCGAAGGGCGGCTCGCTCAGCATGCAGGTCTACGAGCTTCGGCACGTCGGCCTGGGCGATCTGCTCGAGCGGCTCGAGCGGCTGCGGCGCCAGCTCGCCGAAGAGGGGCTGTTCGACCTCGACCGCAAGGTGCGGCTGCCGTTTCTGCCCGGCTGCATCGGGCTGATCACCGGCAAGGATTCGGATGCCGAAAAAGACGTGCTGCGCAACGCCCAGTTGCGCTGGCCCGAGGTGCGATTCCGGGTGCGGCACGCCGCGGTGCAGGGTGACAGAGCCGCGGCCGATGTGTCGGCGGCGATCCGCGAGTTGGATGCCGATCCCGAGGTCGACGTCATCATCGTCGCGCGCGGCGGCGGCGACTTTCAAAATCTGCTGACCTTCAGCGACGAGGCACTGGTTCGAACGGCAGCTGCTTGCGTCACCCCGCTAGTCAGCGCGATCGGCCACGAGGCGGACCGGCCGCTGCTCGACGAGGTGGCAGACCTGCGGGCGTCGACTCCGACGGATGCCGCGAAGCGGGTCGTTCCCGACGTGGCCGAAGAACTGGCACGGGTGCAGCAGGCCCGCGCCCGGATGCTGAGCCGGGTTACCGGTTTCGTGACGGCCGAGATCGACAGGATCGGCCACATCCGTTCACGCCCGGCCCTGGCCGACCCGAGGTGGCTGGTCGACTCGCGCGCCGAGGAGCTCACGCGCTGGGTCGCCCGCGGAGCGGAGCTGATCGACCACCGCGTGGAGCGTGCCGGCCTGCAGATCGCCGAGCTCGCCGGCCAACTGCGCGCCTTGTCGCCCACGCGCACTCTCGAGCGCGGCTATGCGATCGCCCAGCGCGCAGACGGCTCGATCCTGCGGGCGGCAGAGGCTCGCTCCGGCGACGCCCTCTCGCTCACACTGGCCGACGGCACGGTGGATGCCACGGTCAGTGCCCCGCATCCCGGCTCCCAGAAGGCCTGACGCACGTCGCGGCTAGACTGACGACGTGGCCGAATCTGCCAAAACTGTGTCTTCCGCTGGCCTCCCCGACGACATCGCCGAGCTGAGCTACGAGCAGGCGCGCGACGAACTCGTGCGCGTGGTCGGCGAACTCGAGCAGGGCAGCACGACCCTCGAGCAGTCGCTCGCGCTTTGGGAGCGCGGCGAGGCCCTGGCGCGCCGCTGCGAGCAGTGGCTGCTGGGTGCCAAGGAGCGGCTCGACGCCGCGCGCAACGCCGCGGTCGATGCCTCGTCGTCGAACTCCACCTCGTCGAACTCACTCGGCGGCTCGTGAGCGACCGAAGGCCGGCGACACACGACGAACAGGGCCGCCCCATCGTCGCCGAGTTGGGGCGCGCCGAGACGGCCCAAGAGATCGCCGACCGCAAGGCAGCGGCGACCGCGGCGCACCGCAACAATCAGACGCTGCTGAACCTGGTGATCGCCCTCGGCGCATCGCTGCTCGTGGTCTTCGTCATCGTCGTGGTCGTGGTGCGGCCCGATCAGTCCGGCCCCGCGAAAGCCGTGGACTGGGTGTCGGTCGCGAAAGACGCGCAGCCGTCCGTTTCGACGAACCTCGTGGTGCCGCGGCTGCCGAAGACCTGGTCGGCCAACCGCGCTGAGTTGGTCGACGTCGCGTCGGCATCCGATGGCGTCGCGAGCTGGCAGATCGGCTTCATCACGCCCGCCACCGAATACATCAGTCTGGTGCAGGGCATCAATGCCGACGCGAGCTGGGTGTCGAACCAGCTGCAGCAGAAGAGGGTCACGGGCGACGCCAGCTTCGGCGGATTCCGATGGCAGGTCTACGACCACCGCTCAGACGACCATCCCGGCAATCTCGCATACGCATTGGTGACGACTGTGGGTGACAGCACGGTCGTGTTGGCCGGCACCGCGTCCGATGCCGAGTTCGCGGCCCTGGCCACCGAGATCTCGGGAGAACTGGGATGACGCAGACTCCGGCCCAGGTGTGGTCAGACATGGTGCGCGGCAACGAACGGTTCATCGCGGGCGAGCCATTGCATCCGCGTCAAGATGCGGAGCGCCGCGAAGAACTCGCGACGGCTCAGGCCCCATCCGCCGCTCTGTTCGGCTGCAGCGACTCGCGGCTCGCGGCCGAGATCATCTTCGACAAGGGCCTCGGCGACCTGTTCGTCGTGCGCAACGCCGGTCAGGTCATCTCGAGCTCGGTGATCGGTTCGATCGAATACGCGGTAGCGGTGCTCAACGTGCCTTTGGTGATCGTGCTCGGTCACGACGAGTGCGGAGCCGTTCGGGCCGCGATCGACTCCGCTCAGCCGGATGCCGCGCCCCTGCCCCCGCACATCGCCCAGCTGATCGCCCCGATCGGCCCTGCCGTGCAGCGCGTGGTCGCCGCAGAAGGACTCGCAACTGGCGAACGCCCCGACGCATCAGAGGTCGGGCGCGAGCACCTGCGCGACACGGTGAGCGAGCTGCTCGAGGGTTCCGAACTCATCGGCGCCGCGATCGCCGCGGGTACGCTGGCAGTCGTCGGTGCGAACTACCGGCTGGCCGAGGGCCGGGTGGTTCCCGACGTCATGATCGGCAAACTCCACTAATTTCATCGAACAAATTCCCGTGAAAGGCACGTCGACGTGAGCAGCGCCCCGCAGGAGTTCCGGATCGAGCACGACACCATGGGCGAGGTGAAGGTACCCAAGAACGCGCTCTACGGCGCTCAGACCCAGCGCGCGGTCGAGAACTTTCCGATCTCGGGAGAAGGCCTCGAGCCGGGCCAGATCGTCGCCCTCGCCCGCATCAAGCGCGCGGCCGCCCTGGTGAACAAAGAGCTCGGAACCGTCTCGGCCCCGATCGCCGACGCCATCGTCGCGGCAGCGGACGAGATCATCGCCGGCCAGCACCACGACCAGTTTCCGATTGACACCTACCAGACCGGCTCTGGCACCAGCTCGAACATGAACATCAACGAGGTGCTGGCGAGCATCGCCACCCAGAAACTCGGATCGCCGGTGCATCCGAACGACCACGTCAACGCCTCGCAGTCGTCGAACGACGTTTTTCCGACCTCTGTACACGTCGCGGTAACGGGCGCGCTGATCAACGACCTCGTGCCGGCCCTCGATCATTTGGCGATCTCGCTCGAGAAGAAGGCCAAACTCTGGGCGGGCGCGGTGAAGTCGGGTCGCACCCACCTGATGGATGCCACCCCGGTCACCCTGGGCCAGGAGTTCGGCGGATACGCCCGGCAGATCCGGCTCGCGATCGAGCGGGTCGAGGCCGCGCTCCCCCGCGTCGCCGAGGTGCCGCTCGGTGGCACGGCGGTCGGAACCGGCATCAACACTCCCCTCGGATTTCCGCAGAAGGTCATCGCGATCCTGGCCGAGTCGAGCGAGCTGCCGATCACCGAGGCGGTCGACCACTTCGAGGCGCAGGGCGCCCGCGACGGGCTGGTTGAGGCATCCGGAGCCTTGCGCGTTCTCGCCGTCTCGCTCATCAAGATCTGCAACGACCTGCGCTGGATGGGCTCGGGCCCGAACACGGGCCTCAACGAGATCCACATCCCCGACCTGCAGCCCGGCTCGTCGATCATGCCCGGCAAGGTCAACCCGGTCGTGCCAGAGGCCGTCATCATGGTCGCCGCCCGCGTGATGGGCAACGACTCCACGATCGCCTGGGCTGGCGCGAGCGGCAACTTCGAGCTCAACGTGGCGATCCCTGTCATGGGAACCGCGCTGCTCGAGTCGATCCGCCTGCTGTCCAACTCGACCCGGCTGCTCGCCGACAGCACGATCGACGGCCTGCACGCCAACATCGACCGAGCCCGCGCAATGGCAGAGTCGTCGCCCTCCATCGTGACGCCGCTGAACAAGATCATCGGCTACGAGAACGCCGCCAAGATCGCCAAGCACGCGGTTGCCGAGGGGATGACGATCCGTGAGTCGGCAATCGATCTTGGCTTCGTTGAGCGCGGCGAGCTGACGCTGGAGCAACTGGACACGGCTCTCGACGTGCTCAGCATGACCCACCCCGGCTGATCAGCCGGCGAATGACAGGTGTGAAACCGCCACCACGACCAGCACGGCGAAGTACCCCGCCAACAGGAACGGCCCGAACGGAATGCGAGCCTTCGGGCCGCGACGAATCAGGGCGATGAGGGCCGCGACGCCGCCGAAGAAGAAGGCGAGCATTGGCGAACCCAGCGCGATTGCCGGTGTCGCAGATGCCAGGCCCAGAGCCGCGGCGAGCTTCACATCACCCATCCCCATGCCGCCGAACAGGGCGAGCACGAACAGCACACCGGCGTAGATCGCACCGGCCAGCAGCGGGATGAGCGGCGGCTCCCCCGTGACCAGCCAACTCAGAGCGAGACCGACGACGCCGGCCAGCAGCGCCGGAACCACCAGCCGGTTCGGCAGCCGGTGCTCGGCAAGGTCGACCCGTGCCAGGCGCGGTGCGACAGCCGCGACGGCGAGCGGAGCGACGAGGGCCGGGTGCGGTCCGATGGCGAGCGCGGCGACAGCGGCCAGCACGACCGACACCAGCACCTCGAAGACACGCACGCGCCGACGCTAGCGCGCAGCATCCGGCCCGCGCGCTCGGAGTGCACACCCTTGGGTTTGCGCGCGGACTCGGCACCACCTCCCTCGTCCAAATGAAGGAGATTCGACTCCCTACTGGCGGATTTTCGCTGAGGAGTAAGACTCGAGTGCCGAATTCTCCTTCATTTGGACATGCAGGGGTGCGGCGCGCTACGCCGGCGCGTTGCCCTCCAGCAGTTCGGTGACCAGGGCCGCGATGGCGCTGCGCTCCGAGCGGGTGAGAGTGATGTGCGCGAACAGTGGATGCCCCTTGAGCGTCTCGATCACGCTCGCGACTCCGTCGTGGCGGCCGACCCGCAGGTTGTCGCGCTGGGCGACATCGTGGGTGAGCACGACGCGGGAGTTCTGCCCGATCCGCGAGAGCACGGTCAGCAGCACGTTGCGTTCGAGCGACTGCGCCTCGTCGACGATCACGAAGGCGTCGTGCAGCGAACGGCCGCGGATGTGCGTGAGCGGCAGCACCTCGAGGATGCCGCGCTCGACCACTTCTTCGAGCACGTTCTCGCTGACTAGAGCACCGAGCGTGTCGAAGACCGCCTGGCCCCAGGGGCTCATCTTCTCGTCCTTGTCGCCTGGCAGGTAGCCGAGCTCCTGGCCGCCGACCGCATACAGCGGGCGGAACACCATGATCTTCTTGTGCTGCTGCTTCTCGAGCACTGCCTCGAGTCCCGCGCACAGGGCGAGGGCGCTCTTGCCGGTCCCCGCCCGACCGCCCAGCGAAACGATGCCAACCTCGGGGTCGAGCAGCAGATCGATCGCGAGCCGCTGCTCGGCGCTGCGCCCGTGCAGACCGAAGACGTCGCGGTCGCCCCGCACCACCTTGAACTGTCCCTTGCCGATCACCCGGCCAAGCGCTGAACCGCGCTCGGAGTGGATGACCAGGCTGGTATTGATCGGCAGGTCCTGCACGGCGCGGCTCGACATGATCTCCGTGTCGTACAGCTGCGCCATCTGCTCGCCCGAGACGTCGATCTCGGCCAGCCCCGTCCATCCGGAGTCGACGGCGAGTTCTGCGCGGTACTCCTCGGCGGCCAAACCGATCGACGCGGCCTTCACCCGCAGCGGAAGGTCTTTCGACACCACCACGACATCCAGTCCGTCGTTCGACAGGTTGAGCGCCACCGCGAGGATGCGCGAGTCGTTATCGCCGAGTTGCAAACCCGACGGCAGCACCGACATGTTCGAGTGGTTCAGCTCGACCCGCATCGAGCCGCCGGCCTCGCCGACCGCGATCGGAAAGTCGAGGCGCTCGTGCAGCACCCTCAGCTCGTCGAGGTTGCGCAGCGCCTGGCGCGCGAAGAACCCGATCTCCGGATCGTTGCGCTTGGCCTCCAACTCGCTCACCACGATCACCGGAAGCACGACGGCATGCTCGGCGAATCGGAAGATCGCCTTCGGATCGCTCAGCAGCACAGAGGTGTCGAGCACGTACGTGCGCTCCCCCTGCTTCTGCCTCGATGTGGCGGTGGACTTCTGCAGGGGTTCGTTGAGCGCTGGCACTACCACTCCATCCCCGAGTGGCACGCGTGCTACCCGGATCCAGTTGGCGAAGCGGCCGGGTTGTGATGACGGGCGAACTTGTGTGGCCGCTCCGATCGGACGCCGTGCCCGATGTCTCGACGCTAAGCCCGTGCCGGTGACGCCAGGGTTGCGACACACCCCCCGCGCGTAACGGGCGGGTGAACTAAACGCTGGTCGCCGTCCCGAACGACACGAACGACGCCTTCAGCATGCTGAAGGTCTCTTCCTCGGTCGACACGTGCGCGCTCAGGCGCACCTTGCCCTGCCGGGCAGTGGCCGTTATCCCGTGGTTGTGCAGCGAGGCGGCCAGCACGGTGAGCTGGTCGGGCGCCGGCTCCAGCACGACGATGCCTGCGCGCTCGGCCTCGGCCCGAGGCGACGCGACCGGAATCGCGAACTCGTCTGCCAGGTCGATGATCCGCGAGACGCGCTCGGCGATCCTCGTGTTGATGGCGGGCACCCCGACCTTCGCGATCTCTTCGAGGGATGCGGCCAGCCGAGCCTGTGCCATCGGATCCGGGTTGCTCACCTGGAACGCGGCGGCCGTCGATGTCGGACCCGGCACCTCGTCCATCGGAGTGCCGACCACGTCGGTCCCGCTGAACCCCGACCAGACCGGGGTGAGGTGCTCGCGAGCGCGATCACTCAGCGCGAGGAACCCACTGCCCCAGCCCGCACGCGGCCACTTCTGCCCGCCCGCGACCACGGCGTCGGCCAGCTGCCACGGGGCATCCACGACGCCGAAGCACTGCGAAGCATCCACGATCAACAACCGGTCGCCGATCACCTGGCGGATGCCTTCCAAGTCTGCGAGGTACCCGGTGCGGAAGTCGACGAGACTCACCCCGACCGCGACGACCGAGTTCGTCAGTTGCTCACGCAGGTTGCCTGGAGTCACTCGGCCATGATCGGTCTCGAGCCAGTTCGGCGTGAGCACCCCGAGTGACTGGGCCGCGCGGACGGCCGCGAAGGTGAGACTGGGAAACTCGGCGGGCGAGACGGCGACTCCACCCGTGATGCCGAACATCACGTGCATCAGACCCTGGCTGGTGTTCGGTTGGAAGACGATCTGGTCTGCCCGGAATCCGGTGAGCGCGGCGACCGCCGCATTCACTCGGCCGCCCTGATCCATCACGCCGTCGAGCGCTCCGAACCGCGCGTGGGCAAGCGCCGAGTACTGCGCGCTGAGCTCTTCTTGCACCGCGCGACCGACCGGGCCGACGCGCGAGAAGTCGAGATACCCTGGCTCCTCCTCGAAGCGGGCGGCGTACTCGTCCGCGGACAGTGAGGGGGTCATGCCCCCATCATTGCCCGTATCTGCGGTCCCTCGTCGCATAGTTACGGAGGGCTCTCAGAAAATCGACCTCACGCAGATCGGGGCCGAGAGCCTCGACGAAGTAGAACTCGCTGTGGGCGCTCTGCCAGAGCATGAAATCGCTCAGCCGCTGCTCGCCCGATGTGCGGATGATCAGATCGGGATCGGGCTGCCCCTGCGTGTAGAGGTGCTCCGCGATGAGTTCGGGCGTCAGGATCTCGGCGAGGTCGTCAATGGTTCCGCCGCCCTTGCCGTGGCTGCGCACGATGCTGCGCATGGCATCCGCGATCTCGCGCCGGCCGCCGTAGCCGACCGCCAGGTTGACGTGAAGTCCGGTGCGGCCCGTAGTCGCCCGCTGCGCTTCTTGCAGCCGGTCGACCAGCTCGACCGGCAGACCTTCAGTTGTGCCGACGTGCTGGATGCGCCAGCCGTTGCTGTCCCCACCGGCGGCGAGATCGGTGGCCAGGTCTCCGATGATGTCGAACAGTTGCTCGAGCTCGTCCTCGGAGCGCCCCATCAGGTTGTCGGCCGACAACAGGTAGATCGTGACGACGCGGATGCCGAGGGCATCGCACCATCCCAGAAACTCCTGCATCTTCTCGGCACCGGCTCGATGACCGTGCGCCGCCGTTTCGAGCGCGCGCTCGCGCGCCCAACGCCGGTTGCCGTCGATGATCATCGCGACGTGGTGCGGTCGGGGCGCGTCGGCCAACTGTCGCCGCAGCCGTGCGGAGTAGAGACCGTAGAGAAGCCCGGGCCGACTCGCGCTCTTGGGGTGGGCCACCCGCCCAGATTAGTCCCCCATTCCTGAGCCGTAGGATCGTACCCATGAGCTCAGCGGGCGCAGAACCAGCGGGCGACGACGACGACGCGGCGAGCGCGCTCCCGCACATTCCGCTGCTCGAGGACGCCGACGCAGACGCAGACGCGCATCCCGCATACGAGGGCAAGCCGACCTGGCGCGGTTGGATCCACGCCGGCACTTTCCCGCTCGCGATCGCCGCCGGCATCGTGCTGATCTGCCTCGCTGTCGGGCCTGCGGCAAAGATCAGCTCTGCGATCTTTGCGGCGAGCTCTGTGCTGCTTTTCGGAGTCTCGGCGGTGTATCACCGCTTCACCTGGAAGCCGTCAACTCTGGCGATCTTCCGCCGGATCGATCACTCCAACATCTTCTTGCTGATCGCCGGGACCTACACGCCGCTGGCCGTCAACGCGCTGGCCTTCCCCAAGAATGTCATCCTGCTGTCCATCATCTGGGGTGGCGCGGCGCTCGGCATTGCGTTCCGCATCTTCTGGCTTGCGGCGCCGCGTTGGCTCTATGTCGCGCTGTACATCGTGCTCGGCTGGGGCGCCATCCTGTACCTCGGCGACCTCCTGGCCGCCAGCGTGGCCACAATGCTGCTTGTGCTGATCGGTGGCCTGTCATACACCGTGGGGGCGTTGTTCTACGCCTTCAAGCGGCCGAACCCGAAGCCAGGGGTGTTCGGGTTCCACGAACTGTTCCACGCCTGCACACTGATCGCGTTCCTCTGCCACTGGACAGCGATCTTGCTGCTGGTGCTGCGTCCCGTCTACTGAGCGTCGGGTGCAGCCGCAGCTTCCTCTTCGAGCCGCTGGCGGATCTCGGCTCGGTAGGTGACCCTGCGCATCCTGCGGACCATGTCGATGATGAGCAGGATGACGGCCACCATCACGAGCGCCGTGATCGCGAAACCCCAGACGCCCGGCGTCACGAGATTCGCGTCGACGTGCGGTGACGGCGCCGGCGACGGTGCCGCGGTGATCAACTGCCAGAGCACGGTGCGCCTCTCGATCCGGAGCGGTCTTCAGCATCGACCGCATACCCTTGCTTCTAGGGTAACGCCCACGCTCTTCCGCCAACACGAGGACCGATGACCAACGCTCTCGACGCCCGGTACGGCCGCACACCCGGCCGGCGCATGCGCGCCCGATGGCTCGCGCTCATCGTCGGCGGCCTGGCCATGCTGGTGGCGGTCGCGTGGGTGCTGTGGGCGGGGCTGTTCGGCACCACGGCCTCCATCGAGACGCAAGACATCGGCGCGACGGTCGTCGACTCCAGCACCATCGACCTGCGCGAGCAGGTGACCGTGGATCCCGGAACCCGCGTCACCTGCAGCTTTCAGGCCCTGGGCCACGACTTCGGCATCGTCGGCTGGAAGATCGTGCACCTGCCCGCCGCCGCAGACCGCAACCGGGTGTTCACCGAGCGGTTGCGCACCTCCGCGCCAGCCGAGAGCGGGTTGATCGGCTCGTGCTGGCTGACCTAGGCTGAGCAGTCGCCCCCGCCTTTTCGAGGAGTACACCCATGTCTGACCCCGTTGCCACCACCTGGTTGACCCAGGAGGCGTACGACCGGCTGTCCGCAGAGCTCGACGAGCTCAGCGGTCCGGCGCGGGCCGACATCGCCAAGAAGATCGAGGCGGCGCGCGACGAGGGCGACCTCAAAGAGAACGGTGGCTACCACGCCGCCAAAGACGAGCAGGGCAAGATCGAAGCGCGCATTCGGCAGCTGACGCAGTTGCTGCGCAATTCCACGGTCGGCGAGGCGCCAGAGAGTCACGGAGTCGTCGAGGTGGGAACCGTCGTGACGGCCACCATCGCCGGTGAGGCGAGCACCTTCTTGCTCGGCAGCCGCGAGATCGCCGACGACGCGAGCGACGTCGATGTCTACCCGGAGTCCAGCCCGCTCGGCCAGGCGATCCTCGGCCTCAAGGTCGGCGAGTCGACCAAGTACACGGCGCCGAGCGGCAAAGAGATCGCCGTCAAGGTGACGAAGGTCGACACCTACCGGGGCTAACGCTGGAGCTGGGAGCGAAGGCCATTTCTGGCCTTCGCCGCGACGCCAGTTCCGAGCCCCGTCTCAGGGCTCGGTCACCGTCGGCCTAGAGCTCGACCTGCGGCCGGTATCCCTCGTCGCGCAGATGCTGCAGCACCAGATCGGCGTGCTGCGCGCCGCGCGTCTCCATGTGGATGACGATCTCGACCTCGCTGATCTGCAATCCGCTGCCGTGCCGCGTGTGCAGCACCTCGACCACGTTCGCGTTGGCCTCGGCGATGATCTCGGCGATTCGCGCCAACTGGCCGGGGCGGTCCGGAAGCGGGATGCTGACGATCAGGTAGCGCGCCGAAGCCGACAGGCCGCGGCCGATCACCCGCTCCATGACCATGGGGTCGATGTTGCCCCCGCTGAGGATCACAACGGTGGGCCCCTCGAGCTCGAGCTTGCCTGCGAGGATGGCCGCGACTCCGACGGCGCCCGCCGGCTCGACCACCAACTTGGCCCGCTCCAGCAGCACCACGATTGCCTTGGCGGTCTCGTCATCCTCGATGGTCACGACCTGGTCGACCGTTCGGCGGATGATCTCGAAGTTCAGCGTTCCCGGGCGTCCCACCGCGATCCCGTCGGCAATGGTCGGCAGCGTGGCAATGGTCAGCGGCGCGCCCGCCTCGAGCGAGGGCGGGTATGCGGCCGCGTTCTGCGCCTGCACGCCGACCACGCGGACCATGCGACCGAGTTCGGGCGCGAGTTGGGCGAACACCGTGGCGATGCCCGAGATCAGGCCCCCGCCGCCGATCGGCACGACCACATTGGCAACCTCGGGCACCTGGTCGAGGATCTCAAGCGCCAGGGTTCCCTGACCGGCCACAATCTCGGGGTGATCGAACGGCGGGATCAGCACCGCTCCTGTGCGCTGGGCGAACTCCGCTGCGGCTTGCAACGTCTCGTCGACGATCGCGCCGTGCAGCACGACGTCGGCACCGTATCCCCGAGTGGCCTGCAGCTTGGGCAGTGCGACGCCGAGCGGCATGAAGATGGTCGCGGTGATCCCGAGTTCGCGAGCGGCCAGTGCAACGCCCTGCGCGTGATTGCCGGCCGACGCCGCGACGACGCCGCGCGCCTTGTCGGCATCACTCAACTGGGACAGCAGGTTGTACGCCCCACGGATCTTGTACGACCCGGTGCGTTGCAGATTCTCGGCCTTGAGATACACCGGATGCCCGAGCGTCTCAGACAGGAACCGCGAGTCTTCCATGGGCGTTGTTGCCACCACGGCCGCAACCCGCTCGCGGGCCTCCCTGATCGTCGCCAGGTCCGGCCCGGCGAGGGGTTCGGAGTCGGCGTCAGGACGTGGCTTTGCTGCGGGCACGCCGAGCACCTCTCGTTGACGGGATGACGTCGGCGACGGTCGGGTGCGGGTCTGTGCGCCATTCGCCCCTGGCGATATAGCCGATCATCACGTTGAGGGTAGCGACCACCGGCACCGCGAACAGTGCCCCGGGGATGCCGCCGATCATGCCGCCGGTTGCCACCGCCAGCACCACGGCGAGCGGATGAACCTTGACCGCGTTGCCCATGACGAAGGGCTGCAGCACGTGTCCCTCGAGTTGCTGTACGAGGATCACCACGCCCAACATGATGAGAGCCGGAATCGGCCCGAGATAGACCAGGGCGACGAAGACCGCGATCACGCCGGTGAAGACCGCTCCGACCACCGGGATGAATGATCCCAAGAAAACCGCGATGGCGATCGGGATCACCAGCGGGAACCCGCCGGTGAACAGACCCAGGATGAAGGCGCCCAGGCCGATGCCGACGGCATCCACGAAGGCGACGAAGATCTGCACCTTGACGAAGGTGGTCAGGGTGATCCAGCCGGCCTCGCCGGCTCCGACCATCCCGGCGCGAGCTCGCACCGGAAAGAGCCTTACGAGCCACTGCCAGATGCCGCGACCGTCGATCAGCAAGAACAGCGTCGAGAACAAGACGATCAGGAAGCCCGCCGCGAGATGCCCGGCCGTGGTGCCGACCGAGAGGGCCCCGCTCACCAGGCTCGACGAATCCTTCTGAAAGCTCCCAACGGCCTGGTCGACGAACGCCGTGATGTCTTTGTTCGTCAGGCCGAACGAACTGGAGAGAAAGTCCTTCAGATCGGCGTAGCGCACCACGGTCTGTTTCTCGAGCGCCGGGTAGCCACGGATGACGAACGAGACCACCAGATAGATCAACCCGGCCAGGATGGTCAGGATGCCGACCTCGCTGACCGCGACCGCCGCCCATTTGGGCCAGTGGTGACGACGCTGCAGCCACTGCGAGAACGGCACGAGCAGCGCAGCGAGCAGGAGCGCGACCATGAAGGGGATCACGATCTCGCGCAACTGGATGAACAAGAAGACGAAGACGCCGAGCACCGCGAGCACCGCGAGGATCCGCCACGACCAGGCTCCCGCGATGCGGATGGCGGGGGTCAGAGACGCCTCGACCGCGTCATCCGTTGCGTGCTTCGAGCGGAATGGGGTGACCACCCGGCCAGTCTAGGAGATGGGTTCGGCGCTCACGGCACGCCCGCGAAGCGAGAGCTTGGCGGTCAGAGACGTCGTGCTGCACACTCAGCAGGGTCCCGTCGTCGAGCAGCACCCTGGTGCGCCGCAGCGACCCTAAGAAGCTCGTCGTGATCACCGTTCCGGCGATCGGGGTAGTCATCGCCCAGCACTCTCCCGCCAGCGGCATGACCGCATCAAGTCGATCGCCGCATCATCACGATGATGTCGTCGAATGTTCATCGTCCTGTCGTCATGCCCGGCCATGCTTGCCTGATGATCGACCTGGTTGCCCTCGACATGGCCGGAACTACCATCGACGACCACGGGGCCGTCTACGTCGCCCTTCGGCGCTGCGTCGAAGAGACCGGAGCTGCGGTGGCGCCGGAAGACCTGCAGCACTGGATGGGCACCGACAAGATCGAAGCCATCACGGCCCTGATGCGGCTGGGGCGGGTGCCCGCCGAGCAGAAAGCGGTGGCTGCGGCGTTCCGTCGGTTCCGCGCCCTGCTCGACGAGTTCTACCTCGAGTCGCCGCCGGTCGCGCTGCCCGGTGTCGAAGACACCTTCGCCATCTTGCGCGACCGGGGGGTGCGAATCGCGCTGACCACGGGATTCGATGACACGGTCGTTGCGCCGCTGCTCGACTCGCTGGGCTGGAAGATTGGGCCCGACGAGTTGCTCGACGCGGTGGTGACCACCTCGCAGGTGAGCGCTGGACGCCCGGCGCCGTACCTCATCCATCACGCCATGGAGTTGACCGGTGTGGCCGACGTGCATCGGGTTCTCGCGGCAGGTGACACCATCGTCGATCTGCAGGCTGCGTGCAACGCCGGGGCGATCGCGGTCGGGGTGACGACCGGCGCGCTGACCCGCGAACAGTTGGAGCGGCATCCGCACGACTACGTGCTCGACGGAGTGGTCGACATCCCCGAGCTCGAGGAAGCTCGCGTCTAGACGCCCGCGTCAGTCGCTCCAACTATGGTCGAGAGACCATGGCCGACACGATCTCGCTCGCGTCCGCTCGGCGCATTGCTCTCGCGGCGCAGGGGTTCGGCATCCCGAGGCCGGCGGCGGTTGGAACGCGCCAGCTCAACCTGCTGATGCAGCGGCTGGGCCTGCTGCAGATCGATTCGGTCAACGTGTTCGAGCGCAGTCACTACCTGCCGGTGTTCGCGCGTCTTGGCTCCTACGACAAGACGCTGCTCGACAAGCTGACCTTCGCGCGCCGCGGTCCGTACACCGAGTACCTGGCCCACGTCGCGACCTTCATCCCCACGGTCGATCTGCCGCTCTTCGGATTTCGCAAAGAACGGGTGCGCGCCAAGTTCGCCCAGGACGCCTGGGTGCTGGCCAACCGGCGGATGCTCGACTGGCTGCTTGCCGAGCTGGCCGACAAGGGGCCTTTGGCCGCGAGCCAGTTCGAGCACCTGGAGAACGTGCGCAAGGGCCCGTGGTGGGGCTGGAGCGACGTGAAACAGGGCCTGGAGTTCTTGTTCTGGTGGGGCGATGTGGTGTCCGCGGGGCGCCGCAACTTCGAGCGCGTGTACGCGCTGCCCGAGCAGGTGCTCCCCCACGCGGTACTCGGCGTACGGATCGAGAAGGATGACGCGATCCGCGAGCTGGTGCGCCGCAGCATCCGAGCGCTCGGCATCGGTACCGTCGGCGACGTCGCGGACTACTACCGCCTCTACAACGCAGAGGCGAAGGCCGCGCTCGAGCACCTGGTCGACGCCGGCGAGGTGCGCCGGGTCACCGTGCCGGGCTGGAAGGCGCCAGCGTATCTGGATGCCGCAGCACGCGTGACCCGCAGGATCGAGACCGCGGCGCTGCTCTCGCCCTTCGACCCGGTGGTGTGGGAGCGCGCACGCGCCCTGAACATGTTCGGCTTCCACTATCGGATCGAGATCTACACCCCCGCGCCGAAGCGGATCTTCGGCTACTACACGCTGCCGGTGCTGATCGACGAGGCCATCGCCGGGCGCATCGACCTCAAGTCGGACCGTCAAAACGGCGTGCTGCGCGTGCAGTCCGCCTGGCACGAGGCGGGCGCCCCCGCGGGAATGGAGGAGCGGCTGGTTCCGCTGCTGCGCGAGACGGCGGCCTGGCAGGGGCTGGGCGAGATTGAGGTGATGGATCGCGGTGACGCGGCTCGCGCGCTGGCGGCTGAACTCGGAGCCCCCCTGCGTCAACCCGATGGGGGCCTCCACGCGTCGTAGGGGTATGACGCGAATCCTCACCACATTCGTCCCTGTCACCGTCGCCGTCCTCCTCGTCGGTGCCCTCGCAGGGTGCACTCCTGGGGCAGGCTCGCCCACCCCTGGCGGATCGCCAAGCACCCCCTCGGCGATCATCACCGGCTCAGCTGCCGATACCTCCGAGCCTCAGCCCGCGCTCGACATCGACTGCTCCGGGCTTGCCGCAGCCGGCTCCATCGCCGCAGCGTTCGGACCGAGTGTGCACGCCGCCGACCCCCTGTTCACGCAGGGGCTCGAGACTCCGACCGTGCCGGATGCCTTCGTGATCCAGACCATGGGGGGTGTCAGCTGCGAATGGAACAACGGCGTGCCGTTCGTGGGGGTCCCCATCTCGACCTCCTACGTCGGGGCGCAACTGGCGATCCTTCCGCGGGCGACGACGCAATGGGCTCACTACAACACGACGTACGGCGCGGCGGCCGAGGGTGTCTTCTGCACGTCCACCGACCCGCAGATCATCTGCGAGTCCGAGCAGCTCGTTGGGTCGACCTGGGTCGCCCTCTGGATGTACGGCGCGGTTTCCGAGGCGCAGGCGCACACCTTGGCGGCATCCGTCACCGCGGCGGTGACCGCCGCCCCAGCCGGCGCTCCCGCCTGGACTCCGCCGAGCAGCACGCGAACCTTCGGGGATTGCGCGAGTCTGCTCACCCCGGCTCAGGTACAGGCCGATCTGGGGGTCACGGGAGCCAGCATTCTGTTCACCCAGCCAGCCGGCGGGTGGAGCATCCAGGCGGCGGCCCGCGAAAACGCTGACGCCGTCGGCTGCCTCCTTCAGTACACCGGCGAAGACAACGCGCCCGGTCAGATCTCCTGGCTCCGAGGCGGCGAGTGGGCATACGACCTGGCCGCGTCGACGAGCGATCCGGGGTGGGGTGCGAGCGCACCCGTCACCATCGCGGAGCTAGCCAGCGGCGACCGAGCGACCGAGCGCTGCACCGATCCGACCACTCCCGACTACGAGGGCTTCGCGATCTGCACCGTGAACCTCGCCCTCGGAGGCAACTGGATCCAGGTGACCGTCGAGCCGAGTCAATACGATCCGTACATCACGGCCAACGTTCGCAGCGCCGCGCTCGCGATCGCCACCCAGTTGGTCAGCGGGTTCAACGCGCACGCGCACTGAGGCGCGCGGACGGGTCTCGATACGCCGCTGCGCGGCTACTCGGCCACCAAGAACTAGAAACGGGTCGCGTTGTTCTCGAGGCGCGCGATGCGGTCTGGGATCGGCGGGTGCGTGCCGAACAGGCGGCTCATGATCCCGGGCCGGTTCGGATCTGCGATCCACATGTGCGCCATGCTCGAGTTGGTGCGCCTCACCGGTTGAAAGTTGGTCTGCAGCTTGGCCAGCGCGGTCTCGAGACCCTCGGGGTCGCGAGTGGTCAGGGCGCTGGTCGCGTCGGCCAAGTACTCGCGCTGGCGAGACACGGCCGCTTGCACAACGGCGGCCGTGATCGGCGCGAGGATCGCGGCAACGAGACCGATCGCGATCACGACCAAGAAGGCCGGGCCCCCCAGGTTGCTGTTGCGGCTGCGGCCACCCCAGAAGATCATCCGGAAGATGATGTCTGAGATGAGACCGATCGCGACGACCAAGCCGAACACGATCAGCGAGACCCGGATGTCGTAGTTCTTGACATGCCCCATCTCGTGCGCCATCACGCCCTCGAGCTCGCGATCGGTCATCAGATCGAGCAGGCCAGAGGTGGCGCACACCGCCGCATGCTCCGGGTCCCGCCCGGTCGCGAACGCATTGGGAGCCGCGTCGTTGATGATGTAGACCTTCGGCATCGGCAGGCCGTCGGTGATCGCGAGATTCTCGACGATGCGGTACAGCCGGGGGTTGTCGGCCTTCTGGATCTGCTGCGCACCGCTCAGGGCGAGCGTCTCTGAGCCCGCGACGAAGTACTGGAAGATCGCGTAGGCGAGAGCGATGACGAAGACCATCACGGCGATGATCCAACTTTGGTAAAGCCATGCCACGAGAACGCCCAGGCCGCCAATCACCAGCAAGAAGATCGCGATGATGAAGACGGTGTTGCGCTTGTTCGCGGCGATCGCGCTATACATGCGATCCCCCCGTGTTCGACGAGTGCAGGGTAGTCAGAGCCGCGACTAGAACTGCACCTTCGGCGGTTCGGCCACCGACGACGCGTCGTCGACCTCGAAGAAGTCGCGCTCCTTGAAGCCAAGGCCGCGAACGAACAGCGTGTTCGGGAAGGTCTTGATCTTCGTGTTGAGGTCGCGCACGCCACCGTTGTAGAACCGGCGCGAAGCCTGGATCTTGTCTTCGGTGTCGACCAGCTCTGCCTGCAACTGCAAGAAGTTCTGGTTCGCCTGCAGTTGCGGGTAGGCCTCCGACACCGCGAACAAGCTCTTCAGCGCGCCCTGCAACTGGTTCTCGGCAACGGAAGCCTGAGCCGGTGTTGTCGCGTTGATGGTTGCGGCGCGAGCCTGCGTGACGTTCTCGAATACCGAGGCCTCGTGTGCTGCGTAGCCCTTGACCGCCTCGATGAGGTTCGGGATCAAGTCGGCCCGCCGCTTGAGCTGCACGGTGATGTCGCTCCACGCCTCGTCGACGCGCACGTTGGAACGCACGAGGCCGTTGTAGGTGGCGAGCAGATAGAGGCCGATGATCACCACGAGGGCGATGATGACGATGACGATGACGAGGAGAGTGGTTCCCATGCGGATCATCATATGGTCACGCGGGTGCCGCCGCCTATGAGCTAGCTCGATGGTTGCCGAGAACGTGAGAGTCGGAGCGGCGTCGAGCCCGTGGCATGCTGGGCGGGTGACCGCCTCGCCGGAGTCCGCAGCCCACGCGCTCGAGCGCCTGACGGCCGTTGTCGCCGACTTTCCTGAGCCCGGCATCCTGTTTCGCGACCTGACGCCGGTGTTCGCGGATGCCGCGGCGCTGCGCACGGTCATCGACGAGTTGATCGCTCCGTTTGCCGGGTCGTTCGATGTGGTCGCCGGAGTCGAGGCCCGCGGATTCGTGCTCGCGGCCGCGGCAGCCGTGCTCGCCGGCACCGGAGTGGTCATGATCCGCAAGGCCGGCAAGCTGCCGCGCCCCACCGTGAGCCGGGAATACGCGCTCGAGTACGGCACCGCGACTCTCGAACTTCACGGCGACGAGGTGCCGGCCGGCACACGCGTGCTGCTACTCGATGACGTGCTGGCAACCGGCGGCACGCTCGAGGCGTCGCTCGGACTTCTTGCGGATGCCGGGCTGGTCGCCGCCGGGGTCTCGGTCGTGCTCGAGCTCGCGGCGCTGAACGGGCGGGCGCGGATCGGCGACGTACCGTTCAACGCGCTGCAACGGGTCTAGGAGCCCGACTTCATCCGAGTTCGGCTTCGCTGCACGTCGCGCAGCCACGCGAATGAGCGTTTCGGGGTGCGCGCGAGGGTGTCGAAGTCGACGTGTACCAGGCCGAAGCGCTGTGTGAAGCCCGCTGCCCACTCCCAGTTGTCGAGCAACGACCAGACGAAGTAGCCCTGCACGTCGGCACGGGATGCCGCATCGGCCGCCGCCGCGAGGTGCGCGGCAAGGTATGCCACCCGCTCGGCGTCGTCGACTTGGCCGTCTGGGCCCACGACATCCGGATAGCTGGCGCCGCCTTCGGTGATCACGATCGGCGGCAGCGCAGCGCCGTAGCGCTCGCGAAGGGCGTCGATCGTGACTCCGAGATACTCGGGGGCCGAGGGCCAGCGGAACCCGGTGACCGGATGCTCGGGCCAGGTGGTGAGATGGAAGGGCACCTCGCGCATCGCGGCCGACTCGCCGTCGGGCGATGCGCCACCAGGGTCGGCACCGGCGGCGACCCGTGACGGAAAGTAGTAGTTGAGCCCGTAGAAGTCGAGCGGCTGCGCGATGGTCGCGAGGTCGGCACGGCTGATCCGCGACAGCACGCGCAGTCCGAAACGTTCGGGCAGCGGGAGGTCGGCGGGCAACTCCGCGCTTCGCCCCCGCAGCACGGGATCCGCGAAGAGCCGGTTGTGCACGAAGTCGAACAGCCCGGCCATGGTCCGGTCGTCGGCGGAGTCGGTGGCGGGCGAGACCGGCGAATGCACGTTGGTGATGCCGATACGGCCACGCACGGGAACCGCTCGCAGCGCCTGCACCGCGAGCCCGTGCGCGCGAAGCAGCTGACGCGCCGCCGGCATGGCACGGAAGAGCCGACTGCGACCGGGGGCATGCAGCCCGAGGGCGTAGCCGTTGAGCACGACCGTTGCCGGCTCGTTGATCGTCACCCAGGCATCGACTCGGTCGCCGAAAGCGTGGCCGGCGATGGAAGCGAACTCGGCGAAGCGCTCGGCCGTGTCTCGGCGCAACCAGCCGCCGCGCCGTTCCAGCGGGGCAGGGGTATCCCAGTGGAACAGCGTCGCCATCGGCCGAATGCCCGCGGCGAGCAGCTTGTCGAGCAGTCGGTCGTAGAACGCGATGCCCTTCGGGTTGGCCGGCCCACGGCCGTCCGGTTGGATCCGCGGCCACGCGATCGAGAACCGGTACGCGTCGACCCCGAGCTCGCTGAGCAGGGCAACGTCTTCTGGCATCCGGTCGTAGTGGTCGGTGGTGGTGCGCGGCGTCGAGCCGTCGAGGATCCGCCCGGGTTGCGCGCTGAAGTCATCCCAGGTCGACGGCCCTCGGCCGTCTTCATTGACCGCGCCCTCGATCTGGGTGGCAGCGGTGGCGACCCCGATCGTGAATCCGGGGGGAAGCAGGGCTGCCAGGGCGCGCGGGTCCGCCGACCCGCCCGCGCTCGCCCCGAGGGTCACCTGCCGAGCACCCGATCCAGGTAGCGGTTGGTGAACACCCGGTCGGGATCCAGGCGATCCCGCACCGCCGTGAAATCACCGAACCGCGGGTAGCGCTGCGCGAGGTCGTCGGCATCCTGAAAATGGATCTTGCCCCAATGCGGGCGCCCGTCGTAGCTGCGCAGCAGCGCATCCACCGCGCGGAAATACGGCAGGTGATCCTCGCGGAAGTATTGATGCACGGCGATGTAGCCGGAGTCGCGCCGATACGCCGTCGAGAGCCAGTTCTCATCGGCCGCCGCGACGCGCACCTCCACCGGGAACGAGAGCTTCCAGCCCTTGCGCTCGACCAGGCCGCGCAGATCACGCACCGCCTGCGGCACCGCCTCGCGCGGAATCGAGTACTCCAACTCGCGGAACCGCACGTTGCGGGCGCTGACGTAGACCTCGTAGGAGTGATCCACGAGATCGCGGTCGCCGTAGATCCGAGTGGCGAGCCGGTTCACCGCGGGCGTCAGGCCCGGGATGACGCGCCCGATCGCCGACTTCGCCCGCAGCGCGCCGTTCTGCACCAGACGCTCGTCGACCCAGGCAGCCACGGCGCCGACCGGACGGCGCTCGGCGTCACCGGGCAGCCGGGTGTTGGTGCGGGTCATCACCTGGTCGGTATGCGGCCACCAGTAGAACTCGAAGTGGTCGGCAGCGGCGATCCGCTGCTCGAAGTCGTCGAGCACGTCGTCGAAGCCTTCGGGATGCTCGACCGCGCGCAACAGGAACGCGGGGACGCACTGCACGGTGACCTCCACGACGATCCCCAGCGATCCCAACCCGAGCCTGACGGCGGGCAGCAGCTCGGCGTTCTCGCTCGCGCTCACCCGCAGGATCGCGCCGTCTGCCGTGACCAGGGTGACGGCCACGAGCTGCGCAGCCAGTCCGGGAAAGCGCGCCCCGGTTCCGTGGGTTCCCGTCGAGGTGGCACCGGCGATGGTCTGACGGTCGATGTCGCCCATGTTCTGCAGCGCGAGCCCGTGCGGCCGCAGCAGAGCGGGCAACTGGTAGAGGTTGGTGCCCGCGCCGAGAGTCACACGGCCGAGAGCGGCGTCGACCGCGTACAAGCCGTCGAGTCCGCCCAGGTCGAGCAGAACCCCCTCGGTCGCGGCGATCGCGGTGAAGCTGTGCCCCGCCCCGACCGCCTTGACGGTCAGTCCGCGCTCGCGGGCCTCGCGAACAACCGCGACCACGTGGTCGACGCTCGTCGGGCGTGCCCGAAACGCCGGTGTCGCGCGCTCGACGCGGCCCCAGTTGCTCCAGGGCGAACCCGGCATCAGCAGGGCGTCGCGCGTGTTGATGTTGCTGCTCACAGAAAGGCCTTTCCCTCACCGCGGTAGCTGGGCACCTGCTCGACCACACGTGCGCCATCGACCACCGCGAACTCGTTCACGTGCTCGCTGAGTTCGCCGGCCTTGGTGTGGCGCATCCACACTCGGTCGCCGACCGCGAGGGTGCGCGCGGCCGGGCCGGTGACCGGGGTCTGTACCTCGCCAGCTGCTTCGCGGGGCAGCATCTTCAGGCCCTGCGGCCAGGCCAGCTGCGGCAGCCGGTCGGGGCCAGGGGGGCCGGATGCGATCCATCCGCCGCCCAGCAACGTCGCGACCTCGGGCGTCGGCCTGCGCACGACGCTGAGAGCGAAGGATGCGGCCGGGGCCGGCGTGAACTGCACGTAGCCATCGAACAGGTGCGGTCCGAACAGGCCGGAACCCGCCGCGATCTCGGTGACCGAAGCATCTTCGCGCGTCGTTTCGATCGAGCCAGTGCCGCCGCCGTTGACGAACTCGAGCTCAGCGACCTGTCGGACCGATGCCACGGCAGCCCCGCGCCGCTCGGCGAGCTCGCGCGCCGACGCCTTCTGCATCGAGCGGATGATCGTGCCGCGCCCCGTTCCGCGATTCACGACGCCGGCGATCTGCGCCTCGTAGCCCATCATGCCCACGAGCCGGAACCCCGCACGGGCCACGATCGCCTCGGCGAATGCTCGCGCCGCGGCCGGCTCGTGCAGCGGGGAACGTCGCACGCCGACGTGCCCAAGCACCGGGGACAGGTAGGAGGCGTCGAGTTCGATGCAGACCCGAATCGGTGCCCGGCTACCCGGCGCGACCACCGCATCCACGAGGTCGAGCTGGGCCACGTCGTCGACCATGAGGGTGACGCGCGCGGCCAGTCGCTCGTCTGCGGCGAGGCGGGCGATCGACCCGCGGTCCGCGGTCGGGTAGCCGACGACGACGTCATCGTGGGTCTCGGCCAGCCACAGCGCCTCGGCGAGCGTGTAGGCGAGGATGCCGTGGTATCCCGGCAGGCTGAGCACGGCATCCAGCACCGAGCGCACCCGCAGCGACTTGCTGGCCACCCGGATCGGCGTGCCGGCCGCGCGGTCGAGCAACGAGAACGCGTTCCAGGCGAGTGCCTCCTGCGAGATCACCCCGAACGGAGCGTCCAGTTCTGCCGTCGCGGCATCAAGCCCCGGCCACCAGGTCGAGGGCTCGAGCCAGGGTGTCGACGCAGGGCGAGCCAACTGCATCAGGGCACGCTCTTCACCGGCACGATGGCCAGTGCTCCCAGGATGGCCACGATGGCCGAGAGGGCGAACAGTCCGGTGAATCCGGCGATGGCCGCCACCACCCAGGCGCCGAGCAGGGGGGCGATCGCCTGGGGAACCGCCGTCGCGATGTTCATGATGCCGAGGTCTTTGCCGCGGGTGTGCGGGTCCGGCAGCACCTGGGTGGCGAGCGCCTGGTCGACCGAGAGGAAGCAGCCGTACCCGAGACCGAGCAGGCCTGCCGCCACGAAGGTGACCCCGAAGTCCGGGATGAACGCCAGAAGGGTCGCCGCGATCGCCTGCAGCACGGCGGCCACGATGACGAAGACCTTGCGGCGCCCGGCCTCGTCAGACAGCCAGCCGAGCAGAACAGAGGCCAGGATGACGAACACCATGTAGACCAGCGTCAGGCTGACCAGGTCGTCTTGAGCCGTCTTCTCGCGGTGCAGGCCGAACATGATGAAGTAGAGCAGCAGAGTGGTGCCCAGGGCGTTGCCGAGATTGACCAGGATGCGGCCCAGCAGCGTCCAGCCGAAGTCGGGGTACTTGAGCGGGCTGATCCAGAAGCCGGCCATGAGGGCACTCATGGTGAAGGGCGGCCGCGCGCTCTCGGGCAGCACGGCATCCTTCACGAAGAAGAGGAACGGCAGCACAAGCACGATCACCAGCACGGCGACCAGCGCGTACCCGAGGAACTGGCTCAGGGCGAGCGACGTGACCAGCCCCAGGCCGAGGATGATTCCGACCGCCTGCGGAGCCGAGATCCAGCCCGACACGAGGCCGCGTTGGCCCACCGGAACCTGGTCCGAGATGATCGCGGTGAGGGCCGCGCTCAGCACGCAGAAACCGACCAGGGCGATCGACCAGAAGATGCCGATGCCGACCAGCGAGGTTTGCAGGCCGAGCAGGAGCAGGCCGACCGCGAAGATCAGGGTGCCGACGAAGATCCACGGGCGACGCCTGCCGAATCGCGACGTGGTGCGGTCAGACAGCGCGCCGGCGAGCGGGTAGGCGATCAGGGCGCAGACACCCGCGATCCCCGAGATGACACCGAACGCCACGACGCTCTGCACCCAGCCTTGCGAGTGCAGCTGCGCCTCGATCTGCACGGGCAGCAGTAGCTGGATGGGCGTGAGCTGCGCCATCCAGATGCCCAGCCAGGCGGTGGCGAAGGCGGCGATCCACCCGGCCGAAACCCGACGTGTCGGTTCGGCAAACGGGGAGAGCGGCGCAGATGATGCTGTCGTCTCGGCGGTCATTCGGGTGCTCCATTCAAGGTGTGGGTCATGACGGCGTCTGTAGCAAGGTCGAGGAGTGTTTCGGCAGCCGCGTCGTCGCGGTCGGCGAGCCAGGCAAGCGTAATTCCGTCGGTGAGGGCGGTCACGAGGCGCGCGAGAGCATCGACCGGGATGCTCCAGCTCGTACCGTGCACCGCGGCGCCGGCGACGAGCAGCTGCGCGGCGAGCGCCTGATAGCTGCCGTACTGCTGCTTCGGCAACTCGGCAAGCGCCGGAGTGCGCAGCGCGTGCTGGGTCAGTTCGAACATCGCCTGCTCGCGCCCCGGATCTGCTCGCACCAGCCCGAGGTAGGCGGAGAAGGTGGCGCGCACGGTCGAGCGGAGGTCTGGCGAGTCGGTGAGGAGGGATTCCGAGGTGGCGGTGCCTTCGCCCGCGACGACGAGTTCGATCACGTCACTCAACAGCTCGTCGCGCGAGGCGACCGCGTAATGAAAGCTGGCCAACGACATCCCGGCTTCGGCCACGATCGCGCGGGTCGTCGCCGCCGCGAGCCCGTCACGGCCGATCACCGCGAGTGCGGCGTGCGCGAGTGCGGTGCGCCGTTCGGTCGCGGGGATGCGGGACACGGTACCCGCCTCTCGAGTCGCGACCGGAAAAGTGGGTCAACTGTCCCAGACAAGCGCCCCAGTTGCAAGCACCAGCCCCGAAAAGGGGGCGCGGTGCACCCGAAGGGGGGCATATGTTGAGGCCGTCACGACAATCCCGCCTGCCAGAATGAGCGCATGCCCCTGACCGAGATCGAGACGGAGACGGAAGCGCCCACGCGCGTCGTCTTCAGTCTGACCGTGACCTCGGAGCATCCGATCGCGGCTCTGTCGAACTTTCCGATCGCGAACCGCGGGCTCAATCCCGACGACGACTACATCTACGCGATCGACAAGGTCTACTTCGAAGAGGACGACACGGGCGACCGCGCCGACCTCCTCGACGCCGCGGTCAACGACGCCCTCGACCGCCTGAGCATGTCGGGCATCGACGTGGTCGAGCTGCATCGCGACGACGTCTACGTGCGCGCGTACTACACCTTCTCGCCGGGCTCCGAGACGATCCGCCCCGAGGTCGTGAAGCGCCTCGCCCGCATCAACGCGACGATCTGGATCGACGCGAACGCATAGTCAGGCGTTCGAGCACCGGCCGGAGGAACGTGCTCGAGCAGCGCCTCGAGCGTCTCACAGTAGTAGACCTCGGAATGGAGCCCCGTCGTCTCGTTCTACCAAATTCTGCCGGTCTTGCCGGGTGCTCCCGCTGGGACTCGAACCCTAATGACCGGTCAATGGGTTGCTGGGCTCACCCGGTGCTCGCCCGAAATCACGGTGCTTTTGAGTGCGTTTCGACACGTTTGGATCGGTTTCGATACTCCTCGATTGTGGGCAAAGTGTGGGCAGCACCCGCTGACGACGAACGACCCACCAGATCCGACCGCTCTCCGAATCGTCTGGATCCGCCATGCAGATTCGGATACGACCACACCGTGCCCGCATCACTACCACCCGTGGTGATGATCATCATCGCCCCACCCGGCAACGTCACTGTCCGCGATAGTGCGCCACTACTCTCGAAGTCGCCCAAGGGGTCACCACCGCGCGCATACAGGCACTCGATGGTTGTCGTCACCCCGTATCGGTCCCGACCCGCCTGATGATCGGGTCCCATGGCATCCCGGTTGCAGGTGATCGACGTGGTGGTGCCGACGGTGGTGGTCAGGCCATCACTTCGTTGTCGAGCTTGGTGATTGCGCCAGGTCAAGGTGCCGACATCGGCACGGGGCTGACGCGAGAAGGATCACGGATGCATTCGCGAGGTCGGGCGGCCTTGAAATGCAAGTTCAACCCCGGGATCAGGTCACCACCGCTGCCATTCGTGAGAGACGGGACCCGGAAGCGATTCGGTCAGTGGAGAGTCTCTGATAACGACCACCGTTCCTAGGCCGAGGCCCAGCGCCCACTTCACGCGGCACCGCGCTACGCCAAAACGCGCCACCGCGTCCACCCGAGAGAACGCCCAATCGGCAGCTGCAGTATCACCGATGCCGTAGGCAGAGTCCTCAGCCAGTTCCTCCACAAAAACGGTGTACTCACCCATCGTGTGTGTAACCCGAACTGACGCCGCGGCTGGATTATGTGGCGTGAACAGGATTCCGAGGTCCCCGGATCCGTCAATAAAATGGAACTCGGCGATCTCCACCTTTGGTCCATGCTGAGACTCGATCCGACTAGCCAACTCTTGTAGCGCTCGACCAGGGAGCGTACCCAGTATCAAAAGAACCGCCGTCCTCGAATCAATGGAAAATGTCCGTCCGGCTTGATCGAGGGGTGCGACAAACCGAAGTATGCGTAACCGCCGCCCTTTCGCCAGCCGAGCTTCAGGCTCTTAGTAGAGTTGTTCAGCAAGCCTCCGGGAGCGCGAGGAACCCCTTTAGTTCCCATCGTCCAATTGCCGAACAGCCGACTGTCTTGGCCAAGATACTTGGAATCTTGCAAGGCTTCCTCGACGCCCCGCCCAAATGAACGTATTCCGGACGCCAATGGCGCATCGCCCTCAGCAAAGCTTGCAAAATAGGCCGCAGCAAGACCCAGGTTGATGTCATTGCTTGCTTCATTGAATGAAACCCGGGCATTCGTGTCCGCAACGTTATAACCCCAACAGTTGTCGCCAAACGGGTTGGCACTGCAATCGGATTGGCCCGTGAGGTCGAAATGACCGATGGGGTCTGCGGGGTATACGTACGCGTTCGCGTTCCCGCCTGGTACCGGGTCGATGCTGAGGAACCGCCCCAACGCCGCCACATACTGCCGCGCCCCCATCTCGACCGTCGCGACCGTACCCGCGTGCTCATACAGCTTCTGATGCGACCCCACCCAGCCGTCATCCGCCTGAGCACCATTGCTGGTGTCGGGGACGGCATCATCCCCGGTCACGGTGCCGATGTTGCCGGTGACCGGGTCGATGGGTTGCCCGAACGGGTCATACGACGCATGCCCCGCGGTGCGGGTGCCGGAGTTGTCGGCGGTGACGATCTCATCCCCGTGCAGGTTCGGATACGACCACACCGTGCCCGCGTGGCTGCCACCGGTGGTGATGATCATCATCGCCCCACCCGGCACAGACACCGTCCGCGACAGGGCGCCGCTGCCGTCGATCGTCGCCCACGGGGCATCCCCGCCGCCCGCATACAGGTACTTCGTGACCGTCGACACCGTCGCATCCGTGGCGTCGCGTTCGATGATGCGATCGGTGGCATCCCGCTTGTACGTGATCGAAGTGGTGATTGGGGCTGTGCCGATCGTGGTCGTCATGTGCCGGTCGGTGCCGTCGTAGCCGAGGGTCTGATCCGCCAACGTGGTGGTGTTGCCGTGGCCGTCATACACCAGGCCCGGCAGCGAACCAGTGGAGGTCAACCCCGCGGCAGTGACCGGATTCGCACCCGAAACCGACCACGGCGCCACCACCGAATCTGAAGTCAACCGGTCGGCATAGTCGTAGCAGTAGGTCGTGGTTGTCGTCGTTGACGCGTGCTGATCGACGAAGCCGGTGCGGTTGCCATCATTGCCCGCCGCGACGTTCGCCCCGCACCCACCCGATGGCGCGAACAGGTAACTCAGGTCATGACCGGGGATCGTCGCATGAGTGAGACGGCCGACCGCGTCGTAGGTGTACGTCGAGGTGTCGGTACTCGTGCCGTCGCTGAGAGCGTCTTGCAGGATGCGACCCGACTGGGAACGGATCACGCTGTCGGCGATCCCTGGCTGGGTGGCGGGGAATGCCCACGCCATTGCCGTCGTCGCGCCGGTGGAGCTGTCGCGCGTGATCGAGGCCAGGCTGGTGCCGTTGGCGTACGCAACTGAGCTGAGCAGGTGCGTGGTTCCGTCGTAGCTCAGCGTGGCGGTCGGCGTGCTGGAACTGTCGAGGTAGACGTAGTGAACTTGGTTGTTGCCGTCGTAGCCGTAAGTGACCGAGGTGGGGTCGCCGCCAGAGGGGGTTGTCGTGACCGTGTCGAGACGGCCGGTTAGGTCGGCGTACGACGTGTGGGTATGAGTGCCCCACACATCGAAGTAGTCCGCGGTCCGACCGAGCAGGTCCGTGGTCGTTTTCGCGTCCCCGGCCCCGCCGCTGGCGGTGTCGGTGACACTGCTGGTCTCGGGGTTGTTGTTCGACGAGTCCGTGAAGTGAAAGGTCACGGTGCGTGTGGAAGGGGTGCCCGGCTCTGGGAAGGTCTGTTTCCACACCCTGCCTCGAGAGTCGTAATATGTGCACGCCCAGTCAGTATCCCCGTTGCGTTGCTGCGCCACTGGTCTGCCGAGGACGTCGTAGATCGTGGTCATCGATTGCGCGACCGACGAGGAGTTCACCGGCCCGGTGGTTTTCTCCAGCAGCCCGTACTGCACCGTCGAGGTCGCCAGCCCGCACACTTGTGAGCTGATGCTCAAGGCGGCACCGTAGGACTGCGTCGCGCCGTAGTACAGGTTCGTCGACGTCGTCCCCGTCCCGGCCGGCTTGATGGAGCTGAGCTGCCGGAGGTAGCCGCTGCCCGGGGTCTCGTAGTAGGCCGTCGATGTTAGGTTCACTCCGCCCGGATCGAGGGTGGTGGTGTGCGCCTGGCCCAGCCAAGGTGAGGAGCCGTAGTCAGTTGCCGTCGACGTCGTGGGCGCCACTTGCCCGGTGCTGACGCCCGGTGCCGCCGGAACGGAGTCGTCAGTGCTGGTCTTGGTAACCAGACCATAGTCGGGAGTCAATGCGCTTCCGGTGACCGGCGAGTAGGTGCCGCTGAGGCCCAGCTTCCAGCGGAGATGCAGGGATGCGGGGCCACCGATTTCGGAGTACTGGATGCGGATGCGCTTCTTATCTCCCGCCGTGACCGGGACGGGCAGGCTGTCGCCGGAGGTCCCGTATGTGGCGATCTTCAACTCTTGAGTGTCGTCGATCCACAGCGTTGCGGAGTCGTCGACCGCGAACTGGAAGTAGTACGTCCCCGTCGACGGGAAGGTGATGTAGCCGGTCGCCTGGGCCGAGAGGTTGTCTGCTCCGATCCCCGCGACCCCGAATGCGCCGGTGCCCCAGTCCTTGTCGATGGCGCCAGTGGTGTCGCCTGGGATGCCGAGGCTGTAGCCCGTTGGTGTGCCCGCCCATTGCTGGTTGGCCCACCAGGCGAAATTGAGCCCCACCATCGCCGGGCCGGCAGGGGTGTTGTCGTAGTCGGTGTGCGAATGGGCTGGTGGAACAGCGCAACTGCCGTTGGGCAGCAGCGCCGCCGAAAAGCATGATGATGACGCGGGCCCGTAGCTGTCAGTGACTCGATCGGTGACGGGGTCGTAGATAGTGGTCGTCTCGTGGCCGTACGCGTCGGTCGTGCTGGTCGGGAGGTCTTTCGTCGGCGCCCAGGTCTGCTGCGTCGGCAGGCCCATGGCGTCCGTGACCGAAGTCGCCTGAAGAGCGGCATTGAAGGTGGCGACCTCGGCATGCGAAACCCCAACAGGCAAAGCCAGCCCGGTGACATCCACGGTCGCGGTGCCGTCGCTCGGGTAGGCATAGGTCTTTGTCGGCCTCTTGGACAAGTCGACACCGTCGGGCGCGGGCAGTTTGACGCTGGTGACTTTCGTGCCGGTGTAGTCGATGGTGGTCAGCTGAGCTGCGGACGCGGTTGTGCCCGTAGCGGCAAGCCAGTCGTTGGCGAGTGGGGACCGGACCGTGGTCAGCAGCATTCCGGAGTACCCGAAGTCGGTGACCTCTCCGCCCGGGTCGATGATGCGAGCGAGGCGGCCTGAACTGTCGTACAACAGCTGGGTTGTGTCGTCAGCGCCTGGGACGTGATTGGGATAGATGATCCGGCACAGCATCCCTGCAGGGGCATCGGAGAAGCCGGCTGGGGTCGGACAGGCCCGCGAGCTCGTACTGTCTGCGGAGGTCAGGCGCAGCCCCGGCGTGGTGATGGTCTCGTCGCCGTAGGCGAACTCCACCCGCCGGTCGTAGCTGAGCAGGGTGACAGGCGTCGTCGCGTTCTTGGACAGTGGGTCGACAACGGAAGCGACCTCTGTGCTGCCCGTGCGGTAGAACGGGATGGGGTTCGCTGGCTTGCTGGCGTCAGCGGGAGTCGCGGTGGAATACACCCGCCCTGATCCGTCGAAGGCGTACACGGTGCCGTCTTCGCCGGTCACCGTGACCTTGCCGGTGGCGTCGAGGCTGAGCGTGCTGTGTTCGCCCCCCGGAGGCTGATACGAACCGTCGGGTTGCTTGGTGTAGGTGTGAATGCCACCGGAGGCATCGGTGAGCGTCGCCGATCCTTCGGTGACTTGCGCAAAGGTGTACGCGGTCCCCGCGCCGATCAGTGGGGTCGAGGTGTTCCACCCCACGGGCAGCGACTCGACGGAGCGGGTGTACCGGGTCGGCGCGATCTCCGTGTAGGCACCACCGCTGATCTTGGAGTACAGGTCGATGGAAGCCGGCGAGCCATGCTCGTAGAAGTCCACCTCAATGGGGACGGGGGTGGCACCGAAGGTGTATGCGGTAGACGAGCCGTCTTGGATGTTGGCACTCGTGTTCGACGTTCCGTCGACCCATTGGCTGATCATCTGATGCTTGTGGGCGTTGTCGTTGTACCCGGGGTCCCACAGGTACATGTTGACTCCGTCGTCGCGCTTGACGCCGAAGGTGTAGCTGCCCGCCGCGAGAGTCAAGTAGCCGGTCCACTTCACCATGAAGGTGTCAACGGGCACGCCACTGCCAGGAGACCCGAGGCCCCAATTAAAGTTGATGGCGGGGTCGATTCGAGTCAGCACCGGGGTTCTCCCCGTGAAGTCCCACACCGGAGATGCCCCGCCGACCGGCGTCGCATCGAAGTAGCGGGCCAACAGCCCACTCGCGCTGGTTCCTTGTGAGTTGTAGGAGAAGCTTTCTCCGATCGCACCGCCGACCGTGTTCACGGTCGGCGACGAGAACGACATCGAGGCGTTCCCGTTGGCGAGGTTCACAGACACCGGACCGGCAGAGTCATAAGGTGATGGCCCGCCAGTGCCCAAGCGGAGGTTGACCTTGAAGGATTGCTTCCAGTCGCTGGCCCAGTGATCGACCCCGTCGTAGCTTGAGATCCGCCAGGTATAGCTACCACCGTCCTGGAGAATCCCCGCCGGCACTGTCCAGCTGGGCGTGGTCGCGGGAAGATCGTCGGACTGGACGAGCAAGCCGCTGACCCCATCGGAGCCGGTGGTGATCTGATACCTGATCGTGCTGCCCGGCTGGGCTGCAGGATTGGGCGTCGCGCTCAGCGTGGGCGTCAACGTCGACTGAATGGAACCGTCGAGCGGGAGCATGCCTGACATCGGGGCGGGCGACGGGGTCTCGGTCGTAAAGCTCCGCGATGCCGGCCCGCTGCGTAAGGTGCTCACCGCGCCCCATGTTCCCCCGAGTACGTTGTCGTATCCATCCTTCACGAAGGCTTGCCAGCGGTAAGTGGTCTGGGCCTGCACCTGCGGCGTCGGCCCGAATTGGGGAAGTTGCTGCGTGTCCCCTGCCCATGGCGAGGTGTAGATCAGGGTGCCATTCGCGCCTGCGTTGTCCGTCCAGGTCTTGTACTGGTAAGCCAAGCCCGACTCCGACCCGGTCACCCTGTAGTAAGGGGTGAGGGACTGAGCGGTCGACCCGCTCGCCGGCGACGGAGGCACAATCGCTGTCACTGACGGGTAGTCCTTGTAGGCCAGGGCAAGCGATGTGTAGAGGAACTTATATGTGTAGGCGGCCGACTCGTCACCGCGCATCATCGCGTTGTTGGCGAACTGGTTCGTCGCCGTCCAATGCGCATAGGCATCAGCCACCCCCTGCCCGGTCGTCTGCCCGCTCCCCGATGCGACCGAGAACGTGCCCAACTGGGTCCCATTGCACGAATACCCGACACAGCTGGCCCAGTCCGCCTCGCCGCCGCGGTTCGTCGTCGTGCCGTCATTGCCGTATGTGACTCCAATCGCGCCGCCGATGACCTCCTTGCCCGCGATCGAGGAATAGTTGTAGGTCACTACCGTGCGCCAAATCGTGTTCGCGCTCCCAATCCGCGAGTTGCCCACCAGAACTCCGTCGCTGCGAGTCGCCCCGTTCGAGTTGTACGCGTGGAACGCCGTTCCGCCCGGGTTGATCGTCGGATCGATCTGAACCGGATACACCCGATCCTTCGACGCGAGCCACTCCTGATCGGGCTTCAGCGTGAGATCGAATCCGTCGCCGGCGGGTGTCACACTCATCGCGACATTCGCGTAGGCCGCCTGCTGCACGTTGGCGATCCCCGACGAATCCCACATCACCGGTGCAGGGATCGAGAAGACGACCGTCCCGTCTTTGCCGATCAGATCGTGATCACCGAACTGGTTCACCGAATCCGACAGCCCCGGCGCCGACAAGTGCCAATTGTAAGTCTGTGCTGCGGCGGGAGCCGAAACCAGAGTCAACTGCTCAGACACACCCGGGCCCACCACCTGGTAGCTCAGATCCGTGTTCGCCAACACCCCCCGGTAGCTGACAGTGGAACCCGCGACCGCATTGGTCAGGGTTGCCGCCGACGCGTGCGCGCCGATCAACGACAACGCAGCGGTCGTCCCGTGGCGCGTCACCTGCAGCAACTTGGAACTGTCCGCCGACGACGAGAACACCGGAGACAGAGGATGCAGCTGGTCAGACAGATTGCCGGCCGCGTTCTTCTTGACCGTGGTCGAAAACGGCACCCACGCACCATCCGGACCCAGAACATTCTTCGGAACGGCCGACGTCAGGGCCCACTTCTGGCCGGACGAGTCGACATAGTCATCCGCATACTCTTCACGACCTGTCAGCGTCGCCTTGGACGCATCGAAAGACGTTGACGGCTTCAACGAATCCCGGATGAAGTCCTCGTTGAGCGCCGACTTATCCAATGGCTGCGCCGTCGGACTGTCAGTGTTTTCGACGAGAGGGCCACCGGCAGGGGACTTCATCGCTTTGGACACCAACGGCGCAATGTCCGTCGCTCTCACAGAACTGGGCTGTGGCGTTGGCGGCGACGGAGGGATCGGGCCAGGAATGGCGTCCGCGGGGACCGCCACCGATAGCGCCAGCGCCACACTTGCGATCAAACCGAAACCAGCCATAACCAACGGGCGGAAACCTCGCACAGCACGCCTCCGGGGGCAGACGACTCAACGCCGCGAGGAATGTTCGCGAGTGACGCTCAACGTATCGGGCCGCATCCCGCGATCGCTACCGGATCGGCGTGAACGGCGCGCGGGTTGACTACCCCAGAACGGGGGTCGGAGCCTGCCTCTGGCAACGGGTCGCGATGCGGCGCTTCGCGGAACCATTGACCTCGAACTTGCCCGGAAACATAGGGAGTCGAGGCTGAAACGTCAGTGCTCCCGCTGGGACTCGAACCCAGACTGAAGCGATTTTAAGTCGCCTGCCTCTGCCGATTGGGCTACGGGAGCTTCCCGGCAACCCTAACGAGACCTAGCCCTTCGGCCGCGCCGCCCACTTGTCGAACGCCGCGCGCGGCACGTCGCGGTCGGGGATGCCGACCAGGTCGCGGCGCAGCAGGAAGTTGAGGATCCAGTTGCCGAAGACCCGGATCTTGCGGTCCCAGAACGGGATCGCCAAGCCGTGGTAGCCGCGGTGCATGAACCAGGCAATGAGTCCCTTCACGGCGATGTTGCCGTTCTGGTACACCCCGTCGTACAGGCCGAGCCCCGCGACGGCGCCCAGGTTCTTGTGGAAGTACTCGCGCGGCGTCTCGCCCCGCAGATCGGCGACCAAGTTGCGGGCCATGAGCTTGCCCTGCCGCACCGCGTGCTGGGCGTTGGGCACGGTGAATCCACCGACGCCGTTGCCGGTCAGGTCGGGAACGGCGCACACGTCGCCGGCGCCCCAGGCATCCGGCACGACGCCGTCATCATTGATGACCCGCAGATCGGCCTGCACGCGCAGACGCCCGCGCTCTTCGATCGGCAGGTCGGTGTTGCGCACCACCGGGTTGGCCATCACGCCGGCGGTCCAGATGATGAGATCGGACTCGAAGCTCTGCCCATCCGACATCTCGACCCTGCCGTCGACCGCGCTGGCGAGCTGCGTGTTCAGGTGCACCTGCGCGCCGCGCTGCTCGAGATCCTTGATCACCCAGAGGCTGGTCTTGAGCGACACCTCTGGCATGATGCGGCCGAGTGCCTCGATCAGGTGGAAGTGCGTGTCATCCATCTCCAGCTGGTGGTAGTTGCCCACCAGCGAGCTGGCGAAGCTGCGCAGCTCGGCGAAGATTTCGATGCCCGCGAAGCCGCCGCCGACTACCACGGTGGTCAGCAGTCGGTCGCGCTCCGGCCCGGCAGGCAGGTTCGACGCCTTGGCGAAGTTGTCGGTCATCGTGTCGCGGATCCACATCGCCTCTTCGATGTTCTTCAGGCCAACGGCCTGGTCGGCGACACCCGGAATGGGAAAGGTGCGCGACACCGAGCCGGCCGTCACGACGACGATGTCGTAGTCGACGGTCCACGGCTCGCCGACGGCCGGAGTGATCTCGGCCTTCTTGTTGGCGTGGTCGATCTTGCTGATCGCCGCGGTGATCACCTTGGTCTTCTTCAGGTGCCTGCGGTGCGCGATCACGGCGTGCCGCGGTTCGATCGAGCCGGCCGCCACCTCGGGCAGGAACGGCTGGTAGGTCATGTAGGGCAGCGGGTCGACCAGAGTGACCTGCGCCTCGCCCCGACGGAGCCATTTCTCGAGCTTTTTCGCCGTGTAGAAACCGGCGTAGCCGCCGCCGACGATCAGGATCTTGCGCACGTTAAGAGGTCTCCTTGCTCGGAAAGTGGCGAGACCAATCTACCGGGTGCGACGAAGCCCCCTGAACTGCAGCACGGCCCCGACGATCAGCCCGCCGAGCACGAACAGCATGAGCAGCACCGCCAGCGCCGGCAGTCCCACCACCTGCAAGAGTACGGGGCTGGGCAGCAGGGTTCCGACCGGATTGCGGGGCTCGGCGGCGGCGATCGGCGCGGGTGCGATGACGGTTCCGGTGGATGCCGCGGGGCTCGGCGACGCGACGGCCCGGCGGTTGACGCGCACCCACTCGTGCAGGTCGCCGAGCGGGTTCGCGGTGACACTCGGAACGTCGGTGCGAACGGCGGCCGAGGCATCGATCAGGCCGTATCCGTAGAGGTCATCGGGGCCCGGCGCGCCCTTGTCGCGGGCGGTGGCCACGATCCGATTGACCACGTTGGCGGCACTGAGTTCGGGATGCGCGGCACGCACCAGCGCCACGATTCCCGCCACGATCGGAGCCGCCCCGCTCGTGCCGTCCCACACCACGTACCCGCCGCCCGGGATCACGCCGACCAGGTTCTCGCTGGGCGCCGAGATGCCCAACGTGATGCCCTGCGCAGAGGCGTCGGTGCTCGAGGTTCCGTTCTGGGTGACGCCGCCGACGCCGAGCACTCCGGGCATCGTGGCGGGAGCTCCGACCTCCTCCGTGCCGCTGCCCCGGTTGCCTGCCGCCGCGACGACGACGACGTCGTGGTCCTCTGCGTAGAGAAAAGCCTTGTCCCAACTCGGCGGCCAATCGAGCGTGTTGCGGGTCAGCGACAGGTTGATCACCTTGGCTCCGTGATCGACCGACCAGGTGACGGCATCCGCGATCTCTTGGTCGGAGTTGTCGTCGCTGGCCCCGAAGCCGACCGACGCCGAGATCAGGGATGCGGCGGGAGCCACCCCGAGCACCCCCGAGTTGCTGCCGGTGCCGCGGCCGGCCGCGAGCGAGGCGACCATCGTTCCGTGCTCGTCGCCGTCGCCACCCTCTGGCGACCCCGCAGTGCCCGAGCCCGAGAAGTCGGCGCCGGCCGCCACCGCGCCGCGCAGCTCTCTGACCGAACCGTCGATGCCGGTGTCGATGATCGCGATCGTGACGCCAGCGCCCTTCGTGACGTTCCAGGCTGACCGGATGCCGTAGCTGTCGAGCCAGTACTCCTTGCTGCGCACCAGGTCGCCGCTCGCGCGCGGCCCCGCCGCGGCAGCTCCCGCCGGAGCCAGCAGCGCCAACGCCAGCACTGCCGCTGCCGCTCCCGCCGCCCCGGCTCTGTTCCTCATTCCGGAGCTCCCGGCCCCGGTTGCGCGCATTCGCAGCGGTCGGGCGTCCAGTCTGCGCGCGCCAACGCGAGGTCGCCGATCGGGTTGACGCCCGGCCCGGCCGCGAGCGCGTGGGCGACGAGGGCGTGCAGGCACTTGATGCGGTCGGGCATGCCGCCGGCCGAGTATCCGTGGATCTCGTCGACCACCTCAATGGCCTCGCGATCGGCCAGATAGGCATCGTGAGCGGTGCGGTACTGCTGCCCGAGGGCGGTCGAGGCGCCGGCCTCGTCGACCAGCAGGGCGCTGAGCTCGGCCATCACGCCGGTCGCCTCGAGCGTCGACACCGCGGAGGTGGCCGCCGGGTGGCTCAGGTAGTAGAGCGTCGGAAAGGGCGTGCCGTCATCGAGGCGCGGCGCGGTGGCGACGACGGTGGGGTTGCCGCAGATGCAGCGCGCCGCGATCCCGATCACGCCGCGAGCCGGTCGGCCCAGCTGCGAGGTGACGACGGCCACGTCGATGTCGCGTGGCGGGTCGAACGGCGGGCGCGTCATCCACCGGTTCCCTGGGTCGTCGTGCCCTGCGTCGGCGCCTGCAACTGGCTCGGCGTCTGCTCGGTGAGGCCCGCGGTGTAGACGGAGGAGAGCAGCGAACTCATCCAGTCGACCTTCGTGGTCTGGATCTTGTCGCTGATCGGCTGGCCGTCGTTCGCGGCGGTGCCGGTGCCCTCGCCGATCACGAGGTAACTGACGTCGCCCGGGAACACGTAATACAGCCGGTCGCGTGCCTGCGATTCGATGTAGGCCGGATCTTTCCAGCGGTCGAGTTCGCCCTTGAGGCCCTTGACGGCGCCCTGTGCCCGATCGAGTTGGGTCTGCAGTTCGGCGATCTGCTGACGCTGCTCGACCAGGGTCTTCAGGTTCGGAGCAAGCACCACAAGCGCAGCCACGACGAGCAAGAGGAGCGAGAGCGCGAATCCCGAGAGGCGAAAGCTGCGCAGCCATGCGGCGGGGCGCGACTCTTCGGGCATGGCAACGGGGACCTTCACGGTCTTAGCCCGCTGCGTGCCGCTCCTCGCCATGGGTTCAGGGTAGGCGAGAATGTGGCCGTAGCCTGGAGCAATGACACCGCCGTCTGCTTCTGCTCGCCCGAACCGCCCGTTCGCCATCGAAACCGGCGGTGACGTGCACGCCGGTCCGATCGAGTTCGAGGCGATCGCGGCGCGGGCCGAATCCGACGGCTACGACGCGATCGGTGCCACCGAGTTGCAGCACGATCCCTTCATCTCGCTCGCGGTCGCCGCTCGGGTGACCTCGACCATCCAGCTCGCCAGCTCGATTGCGGTGGCCTTCGCGCGCAACCCGATGACCGTCGCCGAGAGCGCGAACGACCTGCAGCTGCTCTCGAACGGCCGCTTTACCCTGGGCCTCGGATCGCAAATTAAGCCGCACATCGAGCGCCGCTTCTCGATGCCGTGGTCGCAGCCGGCCGAGCGGATGCGTGACTTCGTGCTCGCCGTTCGCGCGATCCAGAACTCCTGGCAGACCGGCGAGAAGCTGGACTATCGCGGCGAGTTCTACCAGCACACCCTGATGACGCCGATGTTCGCCCCCGCGCCGAATCCGCACGGCGCCCCGAAGGTCGCGGTGGCCGCCGTCGGGCAACTGATGACCGAGGTGGCAGGTGAGGTGGCAGACGGCTGGCTCTCGCACAGCTTCACGACCGAGCGCTACCTGCGCGAGGTGAGCCTGCCCGCCCTGGCGCGTGGCGCGTCGAAAGCCTCGCGTGCCGCGGGTTCTGTCGAGGTGAGCGTGCCGTCATTCGTCGCGGTCGGGCGCGATCAGGCCGAGTTGGATGCCGCGATCCGCGCCACCCGCAAACAGATCGCGTTCTACGGCAGCACGCCCGCCTACGCGCCGGTGCTCGAGCTGCACGGCTGGGGTGGAGTGCACGAAACACTCAACGCCGCCTCCCGCCGCGGCGAATGGGATGCGATGGCCGACGCGATCACCGACGAGATGCTCGCCGCCTTCGCCGCCGTCGGTTCGCCGACCGAGGTCGCCGCGCAGCTGCGCTCGCGGTTCACCGGGCTCGCCACCCGCGTTGCCTTCGCCTTCAGCAACCCGGTCGCGCCGGAGCTCAGCGGCGAGATCGTCGCGGGGATCGACGCGGGCTGACCCGTCCCCGCGCGCCCGCAGTTTCGCGCCGACGGATCAGTTTCGTACGAACGTTTGCTCGAAACTGCGCGATCGAGGCGAAACGTGCCCCTGGGGCGGGGCTACTTGTGTCGCGGGAACGCCGAACGACCGGCGTAGACCGCGGCGTCGCCCAGCTCCTCCTCGATGCGCAGCAGCTGGTTGTACTTGGCGACTCGCTCGGAGCGGGCGGGGGCGCCGGTCTTGATCTGGCCGCCATCCACTGCGACCGCCAGGTCGGCGATCGTGGTGTCTTCGGTCTCACCAGAACGGTGCGACATGATCGTGGTGTACCCGTGGCGCTGGGCGAGAGCCACGGCATCCAGGGTCTCGGTCAGGGTGCCGATCTGGTTCACCTTGATCAGGATCGAATTCGCGGCTCCCAGGTCGAGCCCCTTCTGCAGACGCACCGGGTTGGTGACGAACAGGTCGTCGCCGACGATCTGGATCTTCGAACCCAGCGCCTCGGTGAGGGCGACATAGCCGTCCCAGTCGTCTTCGGCCAGTGGGTCTTCGATGGTGATCAGCGGGTAGTCGGCGACCAAGCCCTCGAAGTACGCGGTGAGCTCGGCGGACGAGTAGTCCTTGCCCTCGTACTTGTAGACCCCGTCGGTAAAGAACTCGGTGGATGCCACATCCATCCCCAGCGCGATGTCCTTACCGACCTCGAAGCCGGCCTGGCCGATCGACTCGACGATGAAGTCGAGCGCCTCGCGCGCGGACTTCAGATCGGGGGCGAAGCCGCCCTCGTCGCCGAGCCCCGTCGCGTAGCCCTTCTTGTGGAGGTCTGCCTTGAGGGCGTGGTACGTCTCGGCTCCCCAGCGCAGCGCCTCGGCGAAGCTCTCGGCGCCGATCGGCAGGATCATGAACTCCTGCACGTCGATGCCGTTGTCGGCGTGTGCGCCGCCGTTGATGATGTTCATCATCGGCACCGGCAGAACGTGCGCGTTCGGTCCGCCCAGGTAGCGGAACAGCGGCAGGTCGGCCGAGTCGGCCGCGGCCTTCGCCACGGCGAGCGAGACGCCCAGGATCGCGTTGGCACCGAGCTTGGACTTGTTGTCTGTGCCGTCTGCGGCGATCAGTTCGGCATCCACCAGACGCTGGTCACTGGCCTCGAAGCCCTCGACGGCCGGGCCGAGCACGTCGAGCACGGCGTCGACCGCCTTCAGAACACCCTTGCCGAGGTAGCGGCCCTTGTCGCCATCACGCAGTTCGTATGCCTCGAATGCTCCGGTGGAGGCGCCAGACGGCACCGCCGCGCGCGACACCGTTCCGTCGTCGAGAAGCACCTCGACCTCGACGGTGGGGTTGCCCCGGGAGTCCAGGATTTCGCGGGCGCCGACTGCCTCGATGGCGGACATGGGTTTCTCCTTCAGAACGGTGGTGTGATCGAAATTCTAGTGGGGCTGGGTCAGCCGCCCAGTTGACGCAATTCGAGCTCGGCGACGGTGCCAACGGCGGCATCCACGAAGGCGAACCGGGTGAAGCCCTCGGCCTGCAGCGACTCGAGCAAGGTCTTGGTGTTCTTGGGGCGACCCACCAGACGAACCCGTCCGCCTCCGCGCAGCAACTCGGTCTTCAGGGTGAGCAGCGTGGCCAGTGGCACCTCGGGGTCGTAGAGCAGGGCGGTGGCCGGGGCGGAATCCTCGGATTCCAGCTCGAGCAGGTCGACCAGGCGCTCGAAGCCGAGCGAGAAGCCGGTGGCCGGCATCTCGGTGCCGAGAAAGCGGCCGATCATCCCGTCGTAACGGCCACCACCGCCGAGGGAGTACGGCACGCTCGGGTGCGCGAGCTCGAAGATCGGGCCGGTGTAGTAGCCCATGCCGCGCACCAGGAACGGGTCGAACTGCAGCAGCACGGGCTGCATCCCGGGTTCTTCCGCGCCGAGGTCCGGAGCGCGGCGCGCCGCGTGCACGGCGTCGCCCAGCGCGGCAAGCTCGGCGATGATCGCCTCGTCAGCGCCCTCCGGCAGGGCCCGGCGGATTGCACGGTCGCCGTACGGCAGGTACTCCATCGTCATCGGGCGGCGGAAGAAGGTCTCGAGCGCGTCCACGGCGGCCGGAGTCACGGCACGTTCGCGCAGTTCGGCCACCACCCCGTCTTGGCCGATCTTGTCGAGCTTGTCGATGGTGATCAGCACGGCATCCCGCTGCCCCGTCTCGAAGCCGAGGGCGTCGAGCATGCCGTTCAGCAGGCGCCGGTCATTGATCCGGATGACGCTATCGCGCAGCCCCAACGCGTCGACCGTCGCGAGGGTGGCGACCAGCAGTTCCGCTTCGGCCGCGATGTTCGGCTCACCGATGATGTCAATATCGCATTGCACGAACTGCCGGTATCGACCCTTCTGCGGTCGTTCGGCCCGCCAGACCGGTGCCATCTGAATCGCCCGGAACACCGTCGGCAGCTCGGCACGGTGCGTCGCGTAGAAGCGCGCGAGCGGCACGGTCAGATCGAAGCGCAGCCCGAGGTCGACCAGGTCGAGCGGCTCGTCTGCCTGCTGCAGGTCGTCGTGGGTGAGTCCGCGCTTCAGAACGCCGAACGCGAGCTTCTCGTTGTCGCCGCCCAGGCCGGCGTGCAGGCGATCGCTGTCCTCCATGACCGGCGTCTCGATCTCGTCGAAGCCGTGCGCCCGGTAGCTGCGGCGGATGACGGCCAGCAACCGCTCACGCCGCGCCTTCTCGGCGGGGAGGAAGTCGCGCATACCGCGCGGGGGGTTGACCGGGGACGCCATGCGCCTATTCTCGCGTGCGGGCGGCTTCGGCGGCGGCCACTTCGGCTTGCAGCGTTCTCAGCGCCCCGCGCAGCGCCCTCTCGCTGTCGAGACCCGCGGCCTTCGCGGCCACCACGATGGCGAGCAACTCTGCGCCCAGTTCCTGCTCGGTGCTCGGGATGACGGCGGCCTCGCGCACGACCCCCACTTTGGCCGCGGGGCCGAGCGTCTTGTCGGCGAGCGCGAGGCTCGGCATCCCCAGGGGGATCCCCTCCAGCACACTCGTGCGGTGCGCCTTTTCGACGGCCTTGACCGCTTCCCAGGTTGCCACCACGTCGTCTGAGGTCTCCACGCTCACGTCACCGAACACATGGGGATGCCGCGCGACCATCTTCTTGCGCATGTGCGCCGCGACATCCTCGAGGGTGAACTCGCCCGCCTCGGCCGCGATGTCGGCGTGGAAGATCACCTGGTAGAGCACGTCGCCGAGTTCCTCGATCAGCTCGTCACGATTGCCCGCCTCGATCGCGTCGACCAGCTCGAAGGTCTCTTCGACCAGGTACTGGACGAGGCTCGCGTGGGTCTGCTCGCGGTCCCAGACGCAGCCGCCCGGCGCACGCAACTTCTCGAGCACCGCGATGAGTTCGTCAAGCTCGGGATGCGGCGTTGTCGGCACGAGCGCGGGATCGGGCGGCGTCATCCCCCCATGATCACCCCTGCGGCGGGCAGCCGAGCGCCTGAATCGTGCGCGCCCACAGGTTGACCTGCGCCGCGGTCGTCGCGAGCATGACGATCTCGCGCTCGGTGAACACCGCGGTGAGCCGTTCACCGAACTCGGGAGTGAACGAGAGCGGAGTTTCAGACACCTTGCGCGCGTACTCGATCGCGAGCCGCTCGAGTGGGGTGAGGCTGGCCACCTGGTCGAGTGCGGTCACCCCCTGGACGGCGTGCAGCTCGGACTCGGTCATCCGCTGCTCCCACCCGCGCGAGTTGAACCCCATGCAGAATGGGCACTCGACCGCGAACGAGACGGCCATGCGCACGAACTGAAGCATGCGGGCATCCACTCGGCCCTCGCCGTGAGCCACCAGGGATTCGACGACGCCGATCCCGACCGCGGCGCGCGGATACCAGGTCAGCAGCCGCGCCGGCAGCACGTCGTCGCCGGTTACTCGCCGCGAGATCCAGAGCCCGAACCGCAGCAGAATCGGGATGCGGCGGGGCGGTTCGATGTAGGCGGTCATGGGCCCATCATGGCCCGAGCCCGCTCGGCTCAGCTGGTGACGACCGCGTCGGTCGCCGGAGCCGCCGGACCCGCAGGACTGAATGCCGCCACCGGCGTCTTCGGCATGGCGAGCACCGCGAGCACGATGAGCACGGCCGTGATGGCGATTCCGATGAAGACTCCCGTGGAGGCCAGAGCCACCGTTCCCGGGTCGTTTTCGTTGCCGCCGTGGGCCGCGATCAGGCCGTTCGCCACGGCGCCGAAGATGGCGGCTCCGACCGCGCTGCCGATCGAGCGCGAGAACATGTTCGCGCCGGTGACAACGCCGCGCTCGCTCCAGCCGACGCTCGCCTGGGCCGCGATCAGGGTCGGCACGGCCGACCATCCGAAGCCGAAACCGATCGCGAAGCACGAGACGGCGACGATGATCAGCGATGGCTGCAGTCCGAACGCCGCCAGCGCGAGGGTGCCGGCCACGACGAAGACCGTGCCGATCAGGGCGGTGAGGCGGAATCCGATCCGCAGGTAGAGGCGACCGGCGAAGGTCGCGGAGACCGGCCAGCCCAGGGTGAGGGCAGCGAGCGCGAGCCCGGCGATCAACGGGGTGGCGCCGATCGAGCCCTCGAGGTAGGTGGGCACGAACGAGCTCAACCCGATCAGCGCGCCGCCCACGCCGAAGCCGACGAGCGAGGTGGTCAACAGCAATCGTCTGCCGAACACCCACAAGGGCAGCACCGGTTCGGGCGCGCGGCGTTCGACCAGGATGAAGCCGGCCAGGGCCGCCGCTCCGACCACGAAGATCAGAATGCTGGTGGGCGAGTCCCACGGCCAGGCGACGCCGCCCTCGAGCACGCCCAGCACGATCAGCGCCGTCGAGGTCGCCAGCAGCCCGGCCCCGGCGAAGTCGATGCGGTGAGGCCGCTTCTCGACCTTCTCGTGGAATCCGCGCATCAGCAGGATCACGGCCAGGATGCAGATCGGCACGTTGACGTAGAAGATCCATCGCCACGAGATGAACTGCGAGAACACCCCGCCGAGGGTCGGACCCACAACGGACGACACCGCCCACACGCCCGCGACGTAGCCCTGCACCCGCGCGCGCTCGGCCACCGAATAGATGTCACCGATGATCGTGATCGACATCGGCTGCACCGCGCCGGCACCGAGCCCTTGCACCGCCCGGAAGGCGATGAGGGCGGGCATGCTCCAAGCGAAACCGCTCAGGATCGACCCAAGCAGAAAGAGCCCGATGCCGAAGATGATGATCGGTTTGCGACCGACCATGTCGGCGAGCTTCGAATAGATGGGAACGGTGACGGCCTGCGCCAGAAGGTAGATCGAGAACAGCCAGGGGAACGCCGAGAAGCCGCCGATGTCTTTCACGACCGAGGGGACCGCCGTCGCCAGGATGGTCGCGTCGATGGCCACCAGGCCGGTGCTCACCATGATGGCGAGCAGAACGGGTCCGCGCTCAGACCGGAGCCCGACGGCGCTCATCGAGTTGGCATTCGTCACACTGGACTGTAAGACCGTTGCTCGGCGCCGCATTCCACCTGCCGCAAAATTGTCCAGGCAGAATGGCCGAGTGCGACTCGCCTTGCTTGCCCTCCTGCTCGTGGTGCTCGGCCTGCTCGCCTGGCGGGCGGCGACCCGCAGCCGCGACACCTACCGGCGCTTCAAGCGGCTGACCTCCACCCGCGCCCGCAAGAAGGTCTACGGGCGCTGGCTGATCGAGTCGGCCCTCGTGATGGGCGGCCTGGCGGCGGCGGTGCTGCTTGCGGCGTTCCCGTACGTGCCGCGGGTGCTGACCGGAACGCAGGGCTGGGCACCCATCGCGGCGGTGCGCGGCTTTCTGGGAACGCCCACCGGGGTCGCCGTCTCCATCGTTGCGGTGATCATCGGGGCTGCCGCCCTCGTCGCACCGGTGCTGCTGCTGCGGCGCTCCGCGGGCGACGGCGGAGTCGAGGCCATTCCGGCGGTTGGCGACATCCGGGCTCTGCTGCCACGGGCACGCGGCGAGGTCAAGTTCGGCGTCGGGCTCGGGCTCTCTGCCGGAATCTTCGAAGAGCTGCTGTTCCGCCTCGGGCTCCCGGCCCTGGTCTTCGGCATCACCGGGTTCGGACCGCTCTCGTTCGCGATCGCCGCCCTGATCTTCGGGATGCTGCACCTCTACCAAGGCCCGCTCGGCATCCTGTTCGCGGCGCTGCTAGGGCTTGCCTTCGCGGCCCTGTATGTGGTGACCGGCTCGATCGCCGCGCCGATCGTGCTGCACGCCCTGGTGGATCTGCGCTCGCTGGTGCTCATCCCGGTCGTCGTCGGCGGGGCGTGGCGCGTGCGCCCCTGACGCCTGTTGCTCAGTTGCTCGTCACGCTGGTTTCGACTGGCTCAACCGGCGCGGGCTTCAGTGGGAAGATCGCGGCTAGCAGTCCCGAAACCCATTCGATGAGGTGCGAGTCGTCGTGTGGCGCATCCGTGCCGGGTGCGCCCGCGAACAACGGCACGCTGATCGCCTTGGCCTGCGCGAACAAGCGCGCTCCCGGGTAGAGCCGCTGTAGCCGCACCTGGATCGAGTCGGCCAGCTCGGCGGGCGCCACCCGCAGGTTGCCGCCCATCGCGACCACGTCGCTGAGCCCCGCCTTCTGCGCAATGCGGCGCAGCCGCGAGATGGCGACCAGGTTCTGCACCTGAATCGGCGGCTCGCCGTAGCGGTCGGTGAGCTCTTCGACGACCGAGTCGATCGAGTCTTCCGCGGAGGCCGGCGCGGCGGCGGTCGACAGCTTCTGATACGCCTCGAGCCGCAGCCGCTCGCTCTCGACGTACTCCTCGGGAATGTGCGCATCCACCGGCAGCTCGAGGCGCAGTTCGGTCTGCCCCTCTGCCACGTCGCCGCGGAAGGTCGCGACGGCCTCGCCGATCATCCGCAGGTAGAGGTCGAACCCGACCCCGGCGATGTGGCCGGACTGCTCGCCGCCGAGCAGGTTGCCCGCGCCGCGGATCTCGAGATCCTTGAGCGCGATCTGCATGCCGCCGCCGAGCTCGTTGTTGGCGGCGATGGTCTGCAGCCGGTCTTGCGCCAGCTCACTGAGCGGCTTGTCGTCGTCGTAGAGGAAGTAGGCGTACGCGCGCTCGCGCCCGCGGCCGACGCGCCCTCGAATCTGGTGCAGCTGGCTGAGCCCGTACTTGTCCGCCCGGTCGATGATGAGGGTGTTGGCGTTGGCGATGTCGATGCCGGTCTCGATGATCGTCGTGGTGACGAGGACGTCGAACTTGCCCTCCCAGAAGTCCACGATCACCTGCTCGAGCACGCTCTCGGGCAGTTGCCCGTGCGCGACGGCGACCCGCGCCTCGGGCACCAGCTCTGAGACCTGCGCCGCGATCCGGTTGATCGATGCCACCCGGTTGTGCACGTAGAACACCTGACCCTCGCGCAGCAGTTCGCGGCGGATCGCCGCGCCGACCTGCTTGTCGCTGTACGGACCGACATAGGTGAGGATCGGATGCCGGTCTTCCGGCGGCGTCGCCAGCGTGGACATCTCGCGGATGCCGGTGACCGCCATCTCGAGCGTGCGCGGGATCGGCGTTGCCGACATCGCCAGGATGTCGACATTCGTCTTCAGCTTCTTGAGCGCGTCTTTGTGCTCGACTCCGAAGCGCTGCTCCTCGTCGATGATCACCAGCCCGAGATCTTTGAACTGGATGCCCTCGCTCAGCAGTCTGTGGGTGCCGATCACGACATCCACCTCGCCCCGTCCGAGCCCATCGATCGTCTCTTTCGACTCCTTGACCGACTGGAAGCGGCTGAGCGCACGCAGGTGCACCGGAAATCCCGCGAACCGCTCGGCGAAGGTCTCCATGTGCTGCCGAACCAGCAGCGTGGTCGGCACCAGCAGCGCGACCTGCTTGCCGTCCTGCACCGCCTTGAATGCAGCGCGCACGGCGATCTCGGTCTTGCCGTAGCCGACGTCGCCCGAGATCAGGCGGTCCATCGGGATCGCGCGCTCCATGTCGGTCTTGACCTCATCGATGGTCACCAACTGGTCTGGGGTCTCGACGAACGGGAAGGCCTCCTCGAGCTCGCGTTGCCACGGGGTGTCGGGCGGAAAGGCATGCCCGACGCTCGCCATGCGAGCGCTGTAGAGCTTGACCAACTCGACGGCGATGTCGCGCACCGCCTTGCGCGCCCTGCCCTTGGCGGCGGCCCAATCGGATCCACCCATCTTGCTGAGCGCCGGGCTCTCACCGCCGACGTAGCGGGTCAACAGATCGAGCTGATCCGTGGGCACGTAAAGCTTGTCGCCAGGAAAGCCGCGCTTGCTCGGCGCGTATTCGATCACCAGGTAGTCGCGCAGCACCTTGTCGGCGGTGACCGTTGTACCGAGCGGACCGCGCGCGGTGCGCTGCCCGCTCGCCACCTCGCGTTGCACCAGTTCGACGAAGCGGCCGATTCCGTGGGTCTGGTGCACCACGAAATCGCCGGCGTGCAACTGGAGCGGATCGACAACGCTCTTGCGGCGGCTGGCGAGCCGCTTCACCTGCCGGGAGTCGATGCCGACAGCCCGACCGTAGAACTCGGACTCGCTGAGCAGCGCGATTTTGCTTTCGGCGAGCTCGAATCCGGCCTCCACGGAGCCCATCACGAGATAGGCGACGCCCTGTTCCGGGTTGTCGGGAAAGGCCTGGACAGGACGGGCCGCGGCTTCGCGGCTGGCGAGCACGTCGGCGGCGCGCTCCACGAGGCCGGGGCCGGCGGCGGCGATGGCGACGGTCCAGCCCTGGCGCAGCAGCTCGGCGACGTGGTCGACCGCGCCATCCGCCTGGCCGGCGAAGCTCGGAACCTGGTCGGCGTCGATCCGGATGACGTCATCGTCATTGGCGTCGAAGGGGCTGAGCGTCCACCAGGAGCGGGTGCCCGCAGCGCGCCTGAGGCCCGACACAGTGAGAAAGTCGCCTGCACCCAGATCGATCGGCGCCTGCGCGCCCGCAGTTGCGGCGTTCCAGGCGGCATCCAAGAACTCGCGGTTCGTCTCGGCGAGATTGACGGCGCGCGTCGAGACGCGTTCGGGGCCGAGGATCGCGATCGCGGCATCCGCCGGCAGGTAGTCGGTGAGCGGCACCAGCTTGTCGACCAGTGCGGGCGCGAGCGCCTCCATGCCCTCGACCGGGATGCCCTCCGCGATCTTGGCGAGCATCGGCGCCAACGTGGGGAACTCGCCCTGCATCTCGCGGGCACGTTGCCGCACCGACTCGGTGAGCAGCAACTCGCGGCTCGGGGCCAGCTCTGCCCCCTCGACCTCTCCCGGCAGCGAGCGCTGGTCGGCCACCGAGAACGCGCGCAACTGCTCGAGTTCGTCACCGAAGAACTCGGCCCGCACCGGATGCTCGGCGTCGGGCGCGAACACGTCGAGAATGCCGCCGCGCAGCGCGAACTCTCCGCGACGGGTGACCAGGTCGACGCGCACGTACGCCAACTCGATGAGCCGGATGCTGAGGCTCGCCAGGTCGTAGCCTCTGTGCCCTGCGGTCAGAGTCACGGGCTCGACCGACGCGAGGCCGGCGGCCAAAGGTTGGAGCGCCGCCCGCACGCTCGCCACCACGATCAGGTGACCGTCGCGTTCTGCGGCAGGCTGCTTCTGCCAGGCGTCAAGGGTTCGCAGGGCCTTCAGACGCGCGCCCACCGTCTCGGCGCTCGGGCTGAGGCGCTCGTGCGGCAGGGTCTCCCAGGCGGGAAGGCTCAGCACCGTCGCGCCGGGAAGATAGCTGCGGAAGGCTTCGCGAACGCCCTCCGACTCGCGGGACGTTGCGGTGACCGCGAGCAGCGTCTGCGGTCCCCCGGCTGGGCCAGGCGTTGCCGCGCGCTTCTCGAGCATCGCGGCCAGGAGGGGCACGCGCATCCCGTCGATCAACGAGAAATCGGCGGTGTTGTCGGCCTCGTGCAGGGCGGTTTCGAGCGCGCGGGCGCGCGCGAGTGCCGTGATCAAACGCTCGAGTGCCACTCGTGCGAGTTTACGGTGCACCGCCGACGGCACGCGGGCGCCTTCAGAAACGCCCGGCGGGTTCGCGCGCCGTCGGGTCCGCGCTCGGGCGGGTTCCTCTTCGGCACACTCCGCAAGTTGCGGAGCAACTCGCGGCACAGCACTCGCCACGCAACTTGCGGAGCTGGCCGCGGCGGAGTCGGCGGCGGCGGCTCGTTCCCCGCGACCGAACTAATCGAGGCGTTTCTCGAACCAGAGGCCCGCATAGGGGTTGTCGTTGTAGCGCTCGATGTCGGAGTAGCCAGCCTTGCGGTACATGGAGATCGCCTCCAGCAGCACCGGGTTGGTGTCGAGGCGGACCGTGGGGCGACCGGACGCGAGAGCCGTCTGTTCGAGGAAGCTCAAGAGCCGCGTCGCGAGGCCGCGCCCGCGCGCCGAGGGATCGACCCACATCCGCTTGATCTCTGCTGTGGTGCGGTCGATCCACACCAATCCGCCGCAGGCCAGGACCGCGCCGCCCGACCCCGCGTCGTCGGCCATCGCCAAGAAGAAGCGACCCCGTGGCGGGCTGTAGTCCTCGGGCGACAGGTAGCCGGTGGCGTCGAATCCCGCCGGAAATCGGGCAGCGAGCTCGGCGAAGTAGGCGGTCATGGCGGCCTGAGCGGGCGGCGACCCCGCGTCGACCTCGATGAACTCCTCGCTCACGACGCCGTCGGGCCGAGCACGCCTGCGCCACTTCGTGGCACGGGGGGCAGCTCCTTCAACTCGACGAAGATGCAGTGCGTGTCGGTGGTGCCGGTGTTGCGGCCGCTGTGGCTCTGGGCACCGAGCCAGCGTGCCGTGTGTGCCGGCATCTCGACGTCGACCGACTGGTCGCCCGACTCCAGCTGTCGAGCGAACGAACTGAGCGTGACCATCACACTGTCCGGATGATCGTGTGAGACGGACTGCTCTCCCGGGTGGTCCAGATATTCCAACACGCGCACGCGTTCGTTCTCGAAGATCACCGAGTACAGGCCGGGATTGCTCACCACGGGATCCGTCGTCATGGCGCAACGGTACCCGGCGGTGGCGCTACTCCGGCAGTGGGCTACTCAGGCCGTGGAGCGTGGAACCGCGCCTGCCCCGCGAGCAGCCCCTCGGTGATGACGAGTTCCGTCGCATCGGCGGCATCCGACAGCAGAGAGGGCAGCACCTCGCGCTCGGCACCGCTGAACGGCTTCAGTACGAAGTCCGCGGCGTTCTGGCGGCCGGGCGGGCGTCCGATCCCGATGCGAACCCGCACGAAGTCTGGGGTGCCGATGGCGGCAGCGATATCACGAATCCCGTTGTGGCCGCCGTGACCGCCGCCGCTCTTCAACCGGATCGTGTCGAACGGGATGTCGAGCTCGTCGTGCAGCACGATCAGCTGCGAGGCGTCCACGTCGTAGAAGCGCAGCAACTGCGCCACCGGACCGCCCGACAGGTTCATGAAGCTGCTCGGCTTGGCCAGGATCAGCTTCGGCCCGCCGGGCGACAGGCGCGCCTCGGCTACTGTCGCGTTCGCCTTGTGACTCTTGAAGGTGGCCGACACTCGGTGCGCCAAGTCGGCGAGAGCCATCTGGCCGACATTGTGACGATCGCTGGCGTAGCCGGGCCCGGGGTTGCCGAGCCCGACTACCAACCAGCTATCGTCTGCCACGAGTGCGGAGTTACTCCGCTGCCTCGGCAGAGGTCTCGGCGTCGGCCGCACCCTCGGCATCGCCGATCGCAGCGCCATCGCCCTCGGCCGCCGACTCCTCAGCCGTCTCGGTCTCGCCGAGGTCTTGCTCGGTTTCGGCCGTGACATTGATGACCAGGGTGTCGGGATCGCTGATCAGGGTGGATCCCTCGGGCAGGGTGAGCTCCTTGGCCAGAATCTGCGTTCCGGCCTCGAGGCCCTCGATGTTGACGATGATCCGCTCCGGAATGTGCGTGGCTTCCGCCTCGAGCGACAGGGTGTTGGCGTCTTGCGCGGCGGTCGTGCCCGCCGCCGACTCGCCCTCGACGTGCACCGGCACATCGATGGTGACCTTCTCGCCCTTGCGGACGACGATCAGGTCGAGGTGCTCGATGATCTGACGAACCGGGTCTTTCTGCACGTCTTTCACCAGCGCCAGTTGGCTCTTGCCCGAGATGTCGAGCGTGAGCACCTGGTTGGCCTTACGCAGGATGAGGCCCACCTCGTGACCGGGCAGGGTCACGTGCTGCGGGTCGGTTCCGTGGCCGTAGATGACCGCGGGGATCTTGCCGGCGGCACGGATCTTGCGCGCAGCGCCCTTGCCGAATGAGTCGCGCGGTTCCGCGACCAGCTTGTTCTCGTCAGCCATTGCTGTACTTCCTTCTTCTGGATTGCCGGCACGAGGGCGGCATCGAACAGACCGAAGGTCGTTCACCGCGTCGATCACGGATGCCGAAGCGTCCCTCGCCGAAGTTCAGTGGCCGAGTCTACGTCAATAGAACTCAACTGTGTTCACCACGTTGGCCATGGGAGTGCCATCCAGAAACGCCGTGGCGTTGCGCGCGAACAACTCGGTGATCAACCGTGCCTCGTGCACGCTGATGGCCGCGGTGTGCGGGCTGATGAGCACATTCGGCAGATCCCACAGCTGACTGTCACTCGGCAACGGTTCCACGGCGGTCACGTCGAGGGCGGCAAAGCCGACGCGGCCGTCTGCGAGTGCCTCGATCAAGGCCGGCTCGTCGACCGTGCTGCCCCGGCCGACATTGATGACGGATGCGCCTGGCCTGATACCGGCGAGCACCTTGCGGCTCAGCATCCCGTCGGTCAGCGTCGTGCCGGGCAGGGCGAGCACGATGGCATCGACCGTTGCGGCGACCTCGGCGAGCTTGTCGGCGAGGTAGACCTGCGCGACTCCGGGCACCTCGACCATGCGGCGGTGCACACCCACAACGCGGTACCCAAGACCCGCCAGCTTGGATGCCGTCAGCCGCCCGATCGAGCCCAGTCCGACCACCGCGACCGTGAGGTCGGGCGCGAGCGGCATCGCCTTGCGCGGCGCCCACTCATGACGGATCTGCGCGGTGCGCAGGTAGGGCAGCAGCTTCGCGCCGGCCAGCACCCCGAACACGGCGAACTCGGCGAGCGGCTCGGCGTGCACCCCGGCCGAGGTGGTGAACAGAATGCGAGCAAGCGCGTCGGCATCGAGCTTGGCAGCCTTCACCTGCTGCCCGCCGCCCGCCGGGATGGTGTGCACCCAGCGCAGGGCCGGATTCGCGGCGACGATGCGCGCGAGGGCCGCGCCCGAGTGATCCGGCACCCCGAACAGCACCTCAGCGGTGTCGAGCAGAGCCTCAAATCGGGTCTGCTCCTCGGGGGTGCGCACGTGCCGCACCATCCAGTTGTCTGAGGCCGGGCCGAGCAAAGACGGCTCGTAGATGACGTCGAGCCGCGGCTCACGGGCACGCAGCAACTCGATGTTCTCGGGGGTCTGGGCGGTCGCCACCACGACCCGAACGCGATCAGGCATCGGTCATCCGTTCTGCGAGGGAAGCCACGATCTGGGTGACCGGCGCGGCGATGTCGGCTGTCAACGCGTTCTCGTCGGGCGCGGGACGCTCAAGGGTTGCCAGTTGTGACCTGAGCAACGAGGTGGGCATGAAGTGGCCGGGGCGGGCCGCCATGCGTGAGGCGAGCAGTTCGGGGCTGCCGTCGAGGAACACCAGCTGCAACGCGGGGGCCGCCACGCGCAAGCGATCGCGGTACGACCGTTTCAGGGCCGAGCAGGCAACCACGAGGGGGCCGGCAGCGAGGAGCGTGCCGATGGCGTCCAGCCAGGGCGCACGGTCGGCATCGTCGAGCGGGATGCCTGCCGCCATCTTCGCGACGTTGGCTGCGGGATGCAGGGCGTCACCATCCACGAAACGCAGGCCGAGCGCGTCGGCGAGCGCCGCTCCGACCGTCGTCTTGCCGGAGCCGGAAACCCCCATGACGACGACGGGGTGCGAGTACGGCATCCCGTCAACGGTAACCCCAACCCCCAGTAGCCTTGACGCATGGCTGAACCGATCCCCCAGGCGAACATCGGCGTTGTCGGGCTGGCGGTGATGGGGTCCAATCTGGCTCGCAACCTGGCCAGCCGGACTGGCAACACGGTCGCGATCTTCAACCGCACGTACGAGAAGACTCAGACCCTGATGGATGAGCATCCCGAGGCCGGATTCGTGCCCAGCCCCGATTACGCGGCATTTGCTGCGTCGATTACGAAGCCGCGCACCGCGCTGATCATGGTGCAGGCCGGCAAGGGCACCGACGCGGTGATCGACGAACTCGTCAAGGTCTTCGAGCCGGGCGACATCATCATCGACGGCGGCAATGCGCTGTTCACCGACACGATCCGCCGCGAGAAGGCGGTGCGTGAGACCGGGATCAACTATGTCGGCGCCGGCATCTCGGGCGGCGAAGAGGGTGCGCTGAACGGTCCGTCGATCATGCCGGGTGGATCGGACGAGGCCTGGCAAACGATCGGCCCGATCCTGAAATCCATTGCGGCGGTCGCCGAGGGCGAGCCCTGCGTGACCCACGTCGGGCACGACGGAGCGGGCCACTTCGTCAAGATGGTGCACAACGGCATCGAGTACGCCGACATGCAGCTGATCGCCGAGGCCTACGACCTCATCCGGCGCGGAACCGGCAAGACCCCCGCCGAGATCTCGGAGGTCTTCGCCGAGTGGAACAAGGGCGAGCTCGAGAGCTACCTGATCGAGATCACGGCCGAGGTGCTCAAACAGGTGGATGCCGACACCGGCAAGCCGCTGGTCGACGTCATCCTCGACCAGGCGGGCGCCAAGGGCACAGGTGCCTGGACGGTGCAGACGGCGCTCGACCTGGGCGTTCCGGTCTCAGGGATCGCCGAGGCCGTCTTTGCGCGCAGCCTGTCGTCCAAGCCCGCGCAGCGCGAGGCGGCCCGTGAGCTGCCGGGCCCCAATGACAGCTGGACTGAGACCGACTTCGACGAGTTCATCGAAGATGTGCGTCTCGCGCTGTTCGCCAGCAAGATCGTGGCGTACTCCCAGGGCTTCGACGAGATCGTGGCCGGAGCGGCCCAGTACGGCTGGGACATCAAGAAGGGTGACATCGCCAAGATCTGGCGCGGCGGATGCATCATCCGCGCGCAGTTCCTCAACCGGATCACCGAGGCCTACGCGAAAGACAACGGGCTGGTCGCTCTACTCACCGCGCCGTACTTCGTCGAGGTGTTCGATCGCGCCCAGGGATCGTGGCGGCGCATCGTCGCGATGGCAGCGCACGCGGGAGTGCCGGCGCCGGCCTTCTCGTCGTCACTCGCCTACTACGACGGATTGCGCGCCGACCGGCTGCCGGCCGCCCTGATCCAGGGGCAGCGCGACTTCTTCGGGGCGCACACCTATCAGCGCGTCGACAAGAAGGGCACGTTCCACACGCTGTGGTCTGGCGACCGCTCCGAGCTCGAAGCCGAGCCGGCCGCGCACTAGACAGGACCTTCGGCACTGGGGCTGCATCCCCGAACCTCATAGCGTCGGCCTCACGACATTCGAGTCGGGAGGTCACCGTGCATCCGTTGGTCGATCTGGTGGCGGGCAGTGCGCCCGACACCATCTATCTGGGCTGGGGTGCGTTCACCATCCAGCTCGGCAACTTCATCGTCATTGTGGCGATGCTGGTGCTGTTCGTGCTGGCGCTGGTGCTGCCCTTCCCGAAGGGACGGAAGCAGAAGTGACCGACGACGAACTCGAGCCGTTCAGCACCTGGACCGGCAAAGCCCGTCGCTGGGTCTTGAAGATCCTGCCTCCCGAGAAACTGCTTCCCGAAAGCCAGCCCAGCTACGTCGCGTCGTGGATCTACGTCTTCGGCATGGGCGCCATCGCCTCGCTGGCCATCGTGATCGCCAGTGGACTGGTGCTGAGCCTCAATGGGCCGGCGTGGTGGCACGCCTCCTCACTCGGCCACTTCGTCAACAGCACCCACCTGTGGAGCGTCGAGTTCTTCTTCCTCTTCATGGTGGTTCACCTGTGGGGCAAATTCTGGATGGCATCCTGGCGCGGCGGTCGCGTTCTGACCTGGATTACCGGCGTCTTCTCGTTCGCGGTCTCGATCGCGGCCGCGTTCACCGGTTACCTGCTGCAGACCAACTTCGAGTCGCAGTGGATCTCATTCGAGGCGAAGGATGCGCTCAACGCCGCCGGCATCGGCGCCTGGTTCAACGTGGCCAACGTCGGGCAGATGTTCACCTGGCACATCGTGCTGCTGCCGCTGGGAGTTGCGGCGATCGTCGCGTTCCACGTCATCCTGGTGCGGATGCACGGGGTCGTGTCTCCGATCGACGCCGCCGAAACGGATGCGCAGCTCACCGAGCACGCGGAAACGGAGAAGGCACGATGACCGCCGTCAAGAACGTCCAGCCTCGAACTCCGAGCCCGATGTCGTGGCGAAAGGGCACCGGGATCGCCGGTCAACCGTGGAAGGGTTCCGTGCGCGAGTACGACCTCTTCAAAGAGCTCACGATCGGCGTCATCGTCGTGATGCTGTTGGTACTCGTGGCATCTGCGATCTTCGGATCGCCCGATGACAAGAGCGTCACGCTCAAGTCGTGGGCAGTGACCAGGCCCGCCGACTTCATCGCCACCGCGACCGCCGAACTGGGCGGAACGAGCGAGACCGCGGGATACGGACCGCCGTACAACTCGACGCCCGACGCGACCCAGACCCTGGGACCGATCGACCTGCAGAGCCTGGCTGGCGTGCGGCTGCCGATCGACACGGCGAAAGACTTCGTGATTGGTCCGCTGCAGACCCTGCCGAACACCCCCGACGAGGTCGCGACCTGGACATCGGCGACCGCGAAGCAGCAAAGCGCCTGGACCGACGCGTACTCCAAAGCTCTGTCGAAGGCTCCTCACAACGACCCAGGCAAGGTGAAGCACGGCAAGTACGGTCCGGTGCCGGCGATCACCGGCGACCTGCTCTCGATGGCCCGGCAGGGCTCGCTCGACAGCGTGTTCGCGAGCGCGGGCAGCTTCTACAACTCGGACTACACCAAGTCGATCCTCTTCATGGGCGATGGCGCGTACCTCAACGACCTCGCCAGCGGCCTTCACCTGGGCGGCGACCAGTGGGGAATGATGAACGAGACGGGCAACTACCCTGGCCAGTCCTGGCTGTGGTTGTTCTCGTTCTTCTATCAAGTCGAGCCATTCGCCTCAGCGCCCAACGCCGACATCCTGGTGGTGGTGCTGGTGGCGCTTCTGACCCTGGCCCTCGTGCTGGTCCCCTTTATCCCGGGGCTGAGGTCGCTACCCCGGCTGATCCCGATCCACCGGTTGGTCTGGCGCGACTACTACCGGCGGCGCTGAGCCTCACACCCAGAGCGGGTCGTCAGCGCCGAGATTGCGGGGCGGCAGCGTCCAGCTGAGCGAGGCTCCGCCGATTGACAGGGGTGCTGGCAGCAGTTCGGCCGCGCCCCACGGGGTTGCGAGCGGGGTGCGGGGGTACTCAGGGGCGGAAGCCGCGGCATCCATCCCGAGGCCGCGCGCCGCCTCGAGCTCGACCGCCGTGCGCGCCAGCGACAGCCGAGACCGGCTGCCAGCGCCGTCTCGCACTCGACACGCCAACCCGGCCAGCACTGCCGCTGCAGTGAGGTAGCCCGTTGCCTGGTCGAGCGCTTGCACGGGAAGCGGCGTCGGCCGTTCGGCCATGCCGGCCTCGAGACCCGCCGCCGCAATGCCACTCGACATCTGAACCAGGCTGTCGAAGCCGCGGCGGTTGGCCCACGGTCCGGTGTGTCCGTAGGCGTCGAGCGACACGTCGATCAGCCCGGGCCGGATGCCGCGGCGCACCTCATCGCCCAGCCCGAGTCGCTGCAGGGCATCGGCCCGGTAGCCGCTGACCAGCACGTCGGCTCCCGCCAGCAGTTCGATCAACCGGTCGCGATCCGCAGGATCGTGGGCGTCGAGCCGCGCGGCGCGCTTGCCCAGCGTCATCTCGGGCACGACGGCCGGCTCGTCCCAGCCGGGCGGGTCGATGCGCAGCACCTCGGCGCCGAGGCCGGCGAGCAGGCGGGTCGCCACCGGTCCAGCCAGCACCCTGGTCAGGTCGAGCACCCGGAGTCCGGCGAGCGGACGAGCTGCAGTGGGGCGCCACCGGGCGGGAGCGGCATCCTGGGTCGCCGCGTGGTCGGTGCGCTCGGTTGCGACGAGCGGCTCGGCCGCCACCGCGGCACCCTGGGGATGCGCGGCCCACACCGCGGGGCTGCGCAGTTCGGCGGCGACCCCGCCCTCGCCGACGACCGCGGATTCCAGTTCGCCCGCGACCCAGCTCGCGACCGCATCGGCGACAGCAGCCTTGTCGGCGGCGACACCCAGCACGCGCAGGGCCGCGGCCCGGTGATGCGGGGCGTTGGTGTGCAGGCGGATCCAGCCGTCCGGTCCGTCGGCGCCCAACGCCCGGTAGTCGCCCGCGATCGGATCCCACGGGGACGGCAGTTCCCAACCGATCCCCCGCAGCGCGAAGCCGAACCACGCGTCGGCCAGGCCGCGGTCAACGGTGAGACTGCCGGCCGGCATTCCGAGGGCGTTGATCAGGTCGGCGGCCGCGAGACCCGCGACCCCGATGCTCGCCGAGGCCAGCGCCGACACCGGGTAAAACGATTCGAGCGACGGCGCGCCCGTGAACTCGAGGCCTTCGCTGGGGACCCCGACGCCCGCGGCGAGGCGCCGCACGAGCTGGTCCATGGCCGATGTGCTCACGCGGCCACGCTACGCCGAGCTGCGCTCCCCCCGCCTGCGCCGCCGAGTGATCGTTCGAATGAGCGCCCGGATCCCAAGTGCCACGAGCGTCAGCGCCGCGACGGCCGCGATCGCCTGCCAGGGCGTCGACAGCGCGAGGGCTGCGCACCCCAGCAGCCCGAGGAACGCAAGCACCGGCGGGCGGACCCCGAGCTGCCGAGTCCGCGCGATCGCAGCGAGATGCGCGATCGCGTAGTAGCCGAGTACTGCGCACGCCGAGACGCCGACCAGCCCGGCCGGATCGAGCAGCAGCACCGCAGCGACGCCGACGACCGCCACAACGATCTCGGCGAGCACCGGCGTCGCCGTGCGCTCCGAGATGCCAGAAAGTCGGCCGGGCAGCTCGCCGTCGCGCGCCATAGCAAGCGCGGTGCGGCTCAGCCCGGCCAGCACGCTGAGCAGCGAGCCGAGGCAGGCGACCGCCGCGGCGATTCGGATGGCCGTCTCGACGCCGGGCCCGACCGCATCCGCGAGGGGCGAGGTGCTCGAGGCAAGCCCGGCGGATCCGAGGCGCAGCAAGAGCACCGTCGCGGTCGCGGCCGAGAGCAGCAGCACGATCGCCAGAGCGGCAATCACGGAGCGCGGCAGAGTACGCACCGGGTCACGCACCTCCTCGCCGAGCGTCGCAATACGCGCGTAGCCCGCGAAGGTGAAGAAGATCAGCGCGGCCGCTTGCAACACGCCGAGCACGCCACCCGACCACACCACGGGCGAGGCCGGCGCGGTGCCGACGCCCTGAGCGGTCGTGATCAGCAAGACGGTGACGAGCGCCGCGACCACCAGCGCCGCGATGACCGTGCTCACGACGGCGGTGCTGCGGATGCCGGTGGCGTTGACGACAGCAAGCGCGACGATCGCAATCACGGCGACCGGGCGCTCGAAAGCCGGCCAGAGATACGCGCCGGCGATCGAGGCGATCGCCGCCACCGACGCGGTCTTGCCGACCAGGAACAGCACCCCCGCGATGAACCCCGGCACCGGCCCCAGCTCCGCGCGGCCGTACGCGTACGCTCCGCCCGACACGGGATGCGCCATCGCAAGCCGGGTGGTGCTGAGCGCGTTGAGCGCCGCCACCACGCCTGCCAGCGGGAGTGCGAGCAGGATGCCGGCGCCAGCATCCGCCGCGGCCGGCGCCCAGACGAAGAAAATGCCGGCACCGAGCATCGAGGCCACGCCGATCGCCGTCGCGGCGGGGATGCCGAGGCGGCGTTGCAGCTGGGTCACGGTCGGATCGTAGCCGTGTCGAGTGAACGGCTCCATGCGAGACTTGAGGCATCATGTCGGACGACGAGTACCACGCCGAACTGGCCGAGTACGTTCCCGGAGACGGCCGCTCCATTCGGCACCCCCTGACCATCAAGGTCATGCGGATCGTCATTGTGGTCGCCGTTGTCGCGCTCGTGCTTCCCGGCGTCATCTACACCATCAGCGTTCAGGTCGAGACGGCGGGGGCCGCGTGTGCGATCGTCGTGTCCTCGACGACGCCGTCCTCGACTCCGGATGCCAGACTGCAGCTCTGGGGCGGCAACGGCCCCGGCTGGTACTGCTACGCGCGCACCTTCGATGGCACCGAGCTGATGTTGCGCCCGCTCGGGATGATCCCCGGGTTGACGTACCGACCCTCGGGAACGCCGGCCTGAGCCCATCCGGCGCGCGATTTCGACCGGTTCGCGCAGATTCGACCGAACGTTCGCTCGAATCTGTTACAACCACGCGAAAGAGGGGGGGTGTCGGTCGCTAGAAGCTCAGGCCGCGCCGTCGAACATCGACGTGACCGAGCCGTCGTCGAAGACCTCGTGGATCGCGCGGGCCAGTAGCGGCGCGATCGACAGCACGGTCAGCCGATCCCAGCGCTTCTCGACGGGAACGGGCAGCGTGTCGGTGACCACGACCGAATCGATGAACTCGCTCTGCAGAATCTCAACGGCCGGATCGGAGAACACGGCATGCGTCGCGGCCACAACGACGCCCAGAGCTCCATGATCTTTCAGTGCCTGCGCCGCCTTGACGATGGTGCGGCCGGTGTCGATCAGGTCGTCGACGATCAGGCAGACCCTACCTTCGACCTCGCCGACGATCTCGTGGACGCTCACCTGGTTCGGGATGAGCGGGTCGCGACGTTTGTGGATGATCGCGAGCGGCGCGCCGAGCTTGTCGCTCCACACATCGGCGACGCGCACACGACCGAGGTCGGGCGAGACCACCGTGAGGGTGGCCGGATCGAGCTTGTTCTGCACGTGCTCCATCAAGACGGGCATGGCGAACAGGTGGTCGACGGGGCCGTCGAAGAAGCCCTGGATCTGCGCGGCGTGCAGATCGACGCTCATGATGCGGTCGGCTCCGGCCGCCTTGAACAGATCGGCGACCAAGCGCGCCGAGATCGGCTCACGGCCGCGGCCCTTCTTGTCTTGCCGCGCGTATGGATAGAACGGGGCGACCACGGTGATGCGCTTGGCGCTGGCGCGCTTGGCGGCATCCACCATGATCAGTTGCTCCATCAGCCACTCGTTGATCGGCCGAGTGTGCGACTGGATGACGAACATGTCAGTTCCGCGCACGCTCTCGTCGAAGCGCGCATAGATCTCGCCGTTCGCGAAGGTGCGCGCGTCGGTGTGCACGAGTTCGGTGTCGAGCTCAGCTGCGACCGCCTCGGCGAGCGAGAGATGCGCCCGCCCGGAAACCAGCACGAGTCGTTTTTCACCGCTGCTGGTGATGTCGGTCACGCCAGGCCTTCCGTCTTCGGAAGGTCAGTCTATCGACTCAGTCAGTGCCCTCGGTGGCGGCCTGAGAGGCCGCGTCGGCAGCCGCGGTGCCCGCGCGGTTCTTCTCGGTCCAGCCCTCGACGTTGCGCTGTGGGGCCACGCTGATCGCGAGTGCGCCGGGCGGAACGTCCTTGCGGATCACCGCTCCTGCGCCGACCTTGGCGCCGTCGCCGATCGTCACAGGGGCGACGAACACGTTGTGCACGCCGGTGTGCACCTGCGCCCCGATCACGGTGGGGTGCTTGGCGATGTCGTCGTAGTTCGCGGTCACGCCGCCTGCCCCGATGTTCGTGCCCTCACCGATCGTCACGTCACCCATATAGCTGAGGTGCGGCACCTTGCTGCCGGCGCCGATCTTGGCGTTCTTGGTCTCGACGAAGGTGCCGATCTTGCCGTTCTCGCCCAATTCGGTGCCTGGGCGCAGATAAGCGAACGGCCCCACGGATGCCCCAGCCCCGATCACCGCGAGGGTCACGTCGCTGCGTGTGATGGTGGCATTCTCGCCGACCTCGCAGTCGACGAGAGTGGTCTGCGGTCCGATGCGGGCGCCGCGGGCCACCGTGGTGGCGCCGGCGATATGCGTGCCGGGCAGCAACTCGACATCTTCGGCGAGCGACGACCGGATGTCGATCCAGGTCGTCGCCGGATCTTGCACCGTCACCCCGGCCACCTGCCAGCCGCGCACGATCATCGCGTTGAGCCGGGCCGCTGTCGCGGCCAGTTGGACGCGATCGTTCACACCCTCGACCATCCACGCCTCGGGGGCCGGCACCGCATCGATCACCTGGCCGGCGCCGTGCAGCAGGCCGATCACGTCGGTGAGGTATTTCTCGCCCTGGGCGTTGCCCGTTCCGACTCTGGGCAGTTCGCTGCGCAGGGCTGACGCCGCGAACACGTAGGTTCCGGAGTTGATCTCGAGGATGGTCAGCTCGTCGGGCGTCGCATCCCGCTGCTCGACGATGCTCACCATGGCCCCACTGGCGTCGCGCACGATGCGGCCGTAGCCGGTGGCATCGCCGACGAGGGCGCTCAACACCGTGGCAGCCGCGGTCGCGCGGCGGTGCGCCTCGATCAGGCCCGACAGCGTGCCGGCGTCAAGCAGCGGCACGTCACCGCTGACCACCACGACGTCGCCATCGAAGCCGCCGGGCAGCGCCCCGAGGCCGAGTTCGACCGCGCGACCGGTGCCGGGCAGCTCGTCCTGGTCGACGAGCGTCGCCTCGGGCATGAGGTCGAGCACTGCGGCCGACACCGCGTCACGCTCGTGCCGCACCACGACGATCACGTGGGCTGCCGCCAACTCGCGCGCCGTAGCGAGCACGTGCCCGATCAGCGGCACCCCGGCCAGCGGATGCAGCACCTTGGCCCGCGAACTCTTCATGCGCGTGCCCTGGCCGGCGGCGAGAACGATGACGGCGAGGCGGGGGTCTGTCATGAGGCCCATTGTTCCGTACTTGGCATCCGAGTGCCCCTCGCGGGCCCCCGAAGCAACGCTCTCACGGGGTTGGCAACGCGGTGGCGACGGATGAGGGCTCGGCCGGCCCATCTACCGCGAGAGGAGTTCCGTATGCGATGGTCCACTTGCCGTGCGAATCGGCAACTCCGTCGAACATTTCAGACACCGAACCATCGTTCGACGTCACGGAAATGGGCACGTCTGATCCCATTTGCTCCCCCACGATGATCGTCAGAGTCGTGTCGGGCTCGTGCGCGAATTGTTTTTTCAAGTCATCGAGTTGCGATTGCGAGACCGACATGCCGGGAGTGATCCAGTGACAAATATCGGTCGGGGTCTTCGCCAAGCGTGCCGCGTCGATGAGGCCCTTCGCGGCGCCATCAGCCGTATCGACCCCGTGGGCGCACTGAGTGAGTGAGGTGATGACGGAGCAACCGGACAGAGCAAAGCCGAGCACGATGGCCGTTGCCGCAACGACACTCACGAGACGCATGCTCAACATCGAAGCACGCATGGTGCACATCTTCGCAGCCCATTGCTCCGCCGCCAGGATTCGAACCCGGACCTTACGGCACCAAAGGCCGAAGTGCTGCCGTTACACCACAGCGGAACGCGCACCGGAAGCCGAAGCATCCTGGCGCACGTCAAGTCTGCCAGATGCTCGACGGTCGATAATGGCTGCATGCCCACCTCCGACGAAGTCGACCGCATCGTCGACGACTGGTCGCGCGAGCGTCCCGATGTGGATTTCTCGCCGATGCAGGTGCTGTCGCGGGTTGCTCGACTCAGCAAGCACCTCGATCGGGCCCGGCGCACGGCGTTCGAGGCATCCGATCTCGAGCCGTGGGAGTTCGACGTGCTTGCCGCCCTTCGCCGGGCCGGATCGCCGTATCAGCTCAGCCCGAAGGCGTTGCTGCAGCAGACCCTGGTCTCGAGCGGCACGATGACCAATCGCATCGACCGGCTGGTCGAGCGGCGGCTGGTCGAGCGGCACACCGATCCGCACGACGGGCGCGGTGTGCTCGTGATGATGACCGCGCGCGGGCGCCGGGCGGTGGATGACGCGATCAGCGAGCTGCTCGCCGACGAAGCCCGTCTGCTGCAGGCGCTGTCGAGCGCAGACCAAGAGCGGCTCAGCGTGTTGCTGCGCAAACTCAGCCTCGACTACGACTGAGGAGCGGCCCTGAGCTTCGCGCCCCAGCGATCGGCGATCGATCCGAGTGGCCAGGTGAGCGCCCACAGGGTGTACCCGGCGTAGTCGCCCACCGGCGAGGGCACGAACAGGAACACCGGGATGCTGAGCCAGAAGAACGCAGCGGGCAACAGGTTCGCGCGCGCGATGTAGACCGCGAGGCGCGGCGTGATCTGCGCATCCAGGTGGCCCCGCCGGTATGCGTACCACCACAGCCAGGCCTGCAGCGCCCCGAGCACGCCGACCTCGAACGCGTAGAGGACCACGCCGGCATCCCCGCTGCTGCCGTATTCGCTCAACAGGCTGGTCGGAAAAGGCAGCACCGCAACGAACAGCAGGAACAGCAGGTTGATCCAGATCAGCCCGCCGTCATACGACCGAACCACCCGGAACTTGCGGTGGTGATAGACCCAGTTCAACGCCAGCACGGCAAAGCTCAGTGCATAGGCGAAGAACTGCGGCCAGAGCTCGCCCATCGCATGCCAGAGCTGGCCGGGGGCGACCTGCGGCAACTTGATGTCGAGCACGAGCAGCGTCATCGCGATCGCGAACACCGCGTCCGAGAAGTACTCGATGCGCCCGGTATCACGTCCGCGGTCGAACAGTCGGTGCTGGCGGGCAGCGACCGTCTCGTCCGGCGGGCCAGAGCTGTCGATCGACTCGTCCACGCGAGCACCCTATCCTGACCCCATGCCCGTTGCGGAAGACCTCGAAGCGCCCGTGATCGAGCGGCGGTTGTCGCTGATCCGCGACGGGTTCGGCAACTCGGCGAAGGCGCACGAGCACCGCCTGCTGCGGGCCGCTCGCCCGGCCCTGCCGGTGCTGAACTGGCTGGGCCAGTTCGCGCGGCCCCTGCTCAAGGTGCCGAAACTCGGCTGGATCACCGCCGACCCGCGCACCGCGCGCGCCCTGCTCAACGATCCCGAGCACCTCACGCTGCTCAGCGAGGGCGGCGTCGGGCACCTGTGGGCGCAGATTCTCGGCGACTGGGTCTACGAGCTCTTCGACGGCCCAGGCCACTACGACCTGCGCACCCGCAGCCGCGAGCTGTTCACCGCGAAGACCAGCGCGGCCTTCGTCAAGAAGGCATGGGGCGAGCGGATGGATGCGGCACGCGCCTCATTCGAAGCCGGCGACGAACTCGACCTGGCCGACCTCAGCCGGGTGCTGGTCGGGCACATGGTGATCACCTTGCTCGGACTCCCCGTGGATGCCGAGCGCGGCGACGACGCCTACCGCGAGATCTTCGCCACCGGCGAGGAGCTTGCGTCGACGGCGCTCGGCACGACCTCCGACACGGTGCTCCCGCCCGAGAAGATCGCCGCCGCCCGGGTCATCGTCGAGCGGCTCACCGGGCACATCGATCAGGTCTTCGGCACGGCGCATCCCGACACCGTGATCGGGCGCTGCCGCGAACTCGGGCTCACCGTGCAAGAGACCAAGGGGCTGTCGACCCTGCTCATGGTGGCGGGCACCGAGACGGCGGCGTCGGCGATGGCACGCACGGCCGCCCTGCTCTACGACTCGGGCGAGCAGCACCGTCTGCTCGCGGCGCCGAAGCATCGGGATGACGCGGTGCGCGAGGCTCTGCGGGTCACGAGCCCTGCGCCCATCATCGGGCGATCGGTGCTCGCCGATCTGTCAATCGGCGGGAAGACGCTGCGGGCCGGCGAACGCGTCGTCGTGCTCACCTGGACGGCGAACAACCTGGCAGGCGACTTCCGCATCGACCGGCCGTACCTGCCGCAGCACCGCCAGCTCTGGTTCGGCGCCGGGCGGCACCTGTGCCTCGGGGGGCCGCTGGCGCGGGCCGAGCTGGAGGCCGTTGTCGAGCTGCTGCTCGGCGACGGGCGGCCGTTCGAGGTGGTCTCGCGGCGCTACGGGCGCAAGGTGCTGATCCCGGCCTACGCGTCGTTGGTGGTTCGAAAGGCTGGCGCCTAGTTACCAATCCTCGGCGCCGATCAGCGTCGTCGGCGTTGGCCGATAGTCGAGCCGCTCGCGGGCGGCGGTGAGGTCGAGGGTGCGCTCGAGCCCGAGCTGGCTCACCGCGTAGCGCGTCAGGCGGGGGCGGCGACCGGTCACGCGAGCCGCGCGTTCGAGTGCGCCGGCCAGCGCGAAGGCCCGTCGGTACGGCACGGCCACGAGGCGGGCGCGAACGCCGCGGCGTTCCAGAAACTCGCGGAGCACGACCGAGAGCAGAACAGGGGTGTCGTCCGCGACGTTATAGGTGCCAGCGGGGCTCGCCGGGTCGAGGGCCCGCCGAACGGCGAGCACCAGGTTGTCGACATGCGTGAGGCTGTGGCGCACCTCGGCTCCCTCAGGTAGCACGAGGCGTCCGCGGCGGACCGCCGCCAGCAGGCGCGGCAGCAGGGTGGTGTCGCCGGGGCCGTAGACCGCGTGGGGCCTGAGGATCGCGGCATCCACCCCCGTCAGTTCGAGTTCGGCAACGGCCTTCGACGCCGAATAGCTGCTGAGAAACCGTCGGGCAGGCGGCACCGATTCGCTCGCCTCGACGGTGGGCGTGAAGGCGTCGTACACGCTCGAAGTCGACAGATGCACGATGCGGGCGGCCACGAAGCTGCGCACTACGTTGCGCGTGCCATCACGGTTCACCCGCAGTGCCTCGGCGATCGGAGCCCAGTCGTCGGCCAGCGCGGCCGCGTGCACCACGGCGTCGAACTCTCGGTCGCCGCGAAGGACGCCGGTTGTGATGTCCCACACGCGGTAGCTTCCGGCCGGATGCGACCAGCCGCCCGCCCGGCGACCGAACCCCACCACCTCGTGATCGGCTTCGGCGAGGGCGGTGGCGACCGCTCCCCCGATGAATCCGGCTGCGCCGGTCACCGCGATCCTCACCGCGCCCGCTCCGCAGCCGTCTGCGTGAGGGCCGCCCGCACCTGCGCGGTGAGCGTCGCGCGATCGAGCTTGCGGTTTCGACCAGCGCGCGGAAGTTCGGCGAGGGCGAGCACGGCGTCGGGCAGCACCCCGGCGTCGATCAGTCCGGGGAGCGCGCGGGCGACCGAGCGGGCGACGGGATGCTCGGCGCTCGGGCGCGCTGGCGGATCGGCATCCGGCACGACCACCACGACAACGCGGTCGTCGCCGATCTCATCCGGGAGCCCCACCATCGCGGCGTCGCTCACCCCTGCGATCCCGGCGATGATCGGTTCGTACAGTCCGGGGTACACGTTCTGGCTTCCACGGATGAACATGTCTTTGCGGCGGCCGAGCAGGGTCAGCTCGTCGGTCCCATCCGCGCCCGAGTCGAGGCGGGCCAGGTCGCCGGTCGCGAGTTCGGTGAGGGGATGCTCGGGCAACTCGGCGAGGTAGCCGCGCGCCAGACCCGGCCCGCTGAGCATCAGCTCGCCGTCGACCAGGCGCGCGCGCACGCTCGGGACGAGGCGCCCGACCCAATCGCCACCTGCGGCGTCGCCGTCCCGCGTTGATGCGTCGAGCTTGGCCCGCCCGTCGACGATCGCGACGGGGAGGATCTCGGTCATTCCGTAGACCGCTCGGATCGCGGCATCCGGAAACCGCGTCGCGATGCGCTGCAGCAGCGGACGCAGCACGGGCGCACCGCCCAGGATGATCGTCTGCAGCTTGGTCGGAGCGAGGTCGGGTCGCGAGTCGAGCGCGCGCAGCATCGCGTCGAGGGCAGCGGGCACGGCGAATAGCACCTCGGCATCCGGCAGCAGCGCGAGGTACTGCTCGGGTCGAGCCCCCGGGTTCGCGCCGATCGGCGGCATGGTCCAGTGAGCCCCCGCGATTAGGGCGGGGATGCCGACCATCAGCTGGTCTGTCAACAGGCGCTGCCCGGCGCGCAGCCCGACGCCCGCGGCGAAGTCGGCGAGTCCGGCGCCGAGGGAGGCCCGCGAGTGGACGACCGCCTTGGGTGCGTCGGTGGTGCCCGACGTGAAGATGACCAAGGCGTCTTGGTCGCCGACCGCCTGCGCGGGCAGCCGCTCGGGTTCGCCGCCCGCGAGATCCGCGACCGAAACGGAGTGACGCGGCACACCCGGCAGCCATCGCCCCGCGCGGATGTGCCGGGCCTCGGGCACCAGCCGCGCGTACGGTGCGAGCTCGAGGCCACGCCGCCGAGCCAACCCGCGGAACACGCGGCTCGACGCGAGGTAGAGCAGCGACTCGGCCGCGACCCAGCGCGGTGCCGCCAGCGCGGTCCGCGCGCGGAACAGCGCCTCGCCCGCTCCCGGATCCGCGAACACCACGGTGCCGCCGGCTTCGACGATGCCCAGGGCGAGCACCACGGCATCCGGCCCGGGGCGCACCGAGAACAGCACGCGGTCGCCCGGTTGCATCCCCTCGCGCACGAGCGAAGCAGCCGTCGCACGAATGCGGCGCGCCAGGTCGCCGTAGGTGAGGGTCGTGCGCCCGAACGTCAGCGCCGCGGCATCGGGACGCTCATCGCAACTCGCGAGAACCGCCGCCACCAGGTCGACAGAGCCCAGGTCGGTCACGCCGACCTCCGCGCACGGTGTCGGGCGAGGACTGCCCTCGTCGCGCCCACGTCGACAAGACCCGGTTTCGCCCGACATTGTGCGCAACGGGACGCCGGGTCTGCCGGGTCTGCCGGGTCTGCCGGGTCCGCCGTGCCGATCACGGCGGTCACCGCGGCACTCGCAACTCGAGCGACGCATACGACGGGATGAGCACCCCGCGAGCGGCACGACGACGCACGATCGCCACTCCCGGACGCGCGAGCATCGCGTCGAGCGAGATCCGGATCTGCGCCATCGCCAGCGGAGCACCGAGGCAGTAGTGCACGCCCGCGCCGAACCATAGCTGCTTGAGCTGCGCCGCGGCGTTCGTCGACGGGTCGAACTCGCCCAGCGCGCGGTTGGCCGCGAAGGTCGCCAGCACGATCCGGTCGCCGGGATGGACGACCACCCGCCCGATCGCGCCGGCCGTCACCGTCGAGCGCAGCATCACGGGCGAGGGTGTCGTAACGCGGAGCGCCTCAGCGATCGCCGGATCCACGAGCGCGCCATCCTCCGCCAGCCGCTGCAACCAACCGCTGTCGATCAAGATCGCCACGAGCCGCGGAACGAACGACACGATGGTCTCGGTCCCGGTGAGCACGAACGCACCGACGGCACCCATCGCCTCGCGTTCGTCGAGCCCCAGCGCGCGCATCCTGCCGGGCACTGTCGACTCGTCGCCGTAGTACGCCTGCACAGCGTGCCCGCCGAGTTCCGCGAGGATGCCGCGAGCAGCATCCAGCTGCCGCGGGCTCAGTCGCGGCCGTCCGAGCGACACGAATCCCGTGATCGCCGAGACGCGCGCGAAGAGTTCGTCGTCGACGACTTGCGCGTCCAGCCCCACCAATCGCGAGATCACGGCGCTGGCCGATCGGCGTGCGTGCGCGACCAGGTCGACTGTCTCACCGCGATCCAGAGCGGCGCCGAGTTCGGCGGTCACCTGCCCGAGGGATTCCGCGACCAGCCCGTCGACGAAGCTCGGTGCGAAGAGCGGACCGAGCTTGCGCCGCAGCGCTGCGTGGTCAGCCCCCTCCATGTTGAGAAGCACGCTGGGGCCGAGCACCGGAGTCCACAACTCGCTCGGCGCACCGGGGCCGTTCTTGCTGAAGCCGGAGGTATCCATCAGGGTCGCGCGCAGCAGGGCCGCGTCTTTCACCACAACGCCGAGCCCTGGTACGCGCCGTACAGGGCCGGGCAGCGCTCGCAGCGCCGGGTAGGCGAGCGGATGGGCCGCGCGGAGGACGCGCTCTTCCCACCTGCGTGCCATCGCGAGCGTCACCGGATGTCCACGTGGTCAGGCCGGTACGCGTGATCCTTGTACCAGAGCAGAGTGTTCTTGAGGCCCCAGGCCTGCACGCGCCTGCTCGACCCCTGCACCACGACATCCCGCCGCCGCGCGTAGTCGCCGGTCAGGCGGCGCACCGCGTTGACCAGCGCGCGGTCCTCGTGCAGGTCTTCGATGCGGGTGCGCGGAAATCCGCCCGCGGCGAGATACAGCTCGGCGGTGATCCCGACGTTGCATCCGGCCGCCATCATGTACGGCCCGAGGTACGCAGGATCCCGATTGCCCGAGCGCACCCGCCCGAACGCCTCGGCCAGCTCGACGGCACCGCGCAGCGCCAAGCGGGTCGGCCATCCCAGCCCCTCGTCGTGCCGCGGCACCAACTCGCCGCCCACCAGGAGCAACCCGAGCCCGCCCGAAGCCCTCGGGGTCAGCGCCCGGCGCAGCGCAGCTGTCCAGTCGGCGCGCGGCAGGCAGTCGGCGTCGGTGCGCGCCAGCAACTCAGCCCCGGCGTCGATCGCCGCACGCATCCCGGTGTCGGCAGCGGCGCCCGTGCCCTTCTCGACTTCATCGATCACGCGCCAGCGGCTCAGTCCCTGTGACCGCGCATACGACCGGATGACGTCTGCCGAGCCGTCGGTCGACGCGTTGTCGACGAACCAGACGTCGAAGTCCTGGTCGGTCTGAGCGTTCAGCGCATCCAGGGTCGGAGTCACCCCCGCCGCCTCGTTGAAGACCGGGACCACGACGGCGAGCTTCGCGGCGCTAGTCACAGCCGCACCACCGCGAGGCCAAGACTGATGCCGCCGGCGAGGCCGATCAGCAGCGCGAGACCGCCGGGCTCGATCATCCCCGATGACCGCGCCAACGACAGTTGCAGCGGCAGCGTTGCCGACGCCAGGTTGCCGTGCTCGGCGACTGTCACGATGGTGCGATCCGTCGGCACGCCGAGGCGTTCGAAGATCGGCGGCAGGTAGGGAACCGCGACCTGGTGGATCGCCACCAACGAGAAGTCCTGCCAGCTCAGTCCCCGCGCGGCAAGCAACTCGAGCACGGGTTCGGGACCGAGCTCGAGGAAGGCTCGCTGCAGACCGCGGCCGTCCATGTCGAAGAATGCGGCATCCAGATCGTGAGGGCGCATCGTGCCCCCGCCCGGGAGCGTGCCGATCGACCAGTGCCTCGACACCGCCCGGAAGCGCGTCTCGAGAACGCCGACCTCGTCATCCGCACAGGCCTCGAGCACGACGGCGGCTCCACCATCGCTCATCGTGTAGCCAGGGAACGAGCTGATGAACTGGGCGTGATCGCGCAGCTTCCACCGCACCGCGACGCTCGGCCCCTCACCGCTCGCGATCAGCACGCGTCGGTACTGCCCGGTCCGGATGAGCGCGTCGCCCACCTGAATCGCATTCAGCACCGAGTTGCAGGCGTTCTTCACATCCATCACGGGCGCATCGATGCCGAGCTTGGCTGCCACGATATGGCTGGTCGCGGGCTCGACCAGGTCTTGGCTGGCGCTCGCGAACAGCACGAGGTCGACAGCACCGGGAGACTCCTCGAGAGCGTCGCGCGCGGCTGCCACCGCGAGATCGGATGCCTGCCAGTCGTCGGGCTTGACGTGCACGCTCTCGACGCCGGTCATCCGTGCGATCAGTCCCGTGGCCAGCCTCAGCCCCGGGTTGCGCGAACGCAGTTCGCGCTCCGTCTCAACGGTGCTGCGCGTGCGCTCGGGCAGGTGGACGCCCAGTGCGGCGACTCGACTGGACGGGGTCACGCTCGGAGCCTATCGGCAGCGCCGAACCGTCTTTCCGGCTCGCTCCCCGCGCCGACGGGCGCGACGATATGCTCGCCCCGATGACCACCACCCGACGCCTTCTCGCCGCAGCCGCCGTCCTCGCTCTGGCGACCGGGATCGTCGGCGCCCCCGCCCTGGCGAGCGCGCACCCGATTCGGGATGCCGCTCCAGCACCGGTCAGCGCCCTGAACGCCGCGGGGCTCCCGTCGCTCTCGAGCGACACCTCCGCTTTCACCTTCGACTCGTTCGACGCGGTCTACCGGCTCGGCATCAACGCCGACAAGCACTCCACCCTGCGCACCGTCGAAACGCTGGTCGCCGAGTTTCCGACCTTCGACCAGAACCGTGGAATCATCCGGGCGATCCCGGTGAACTACGACGGGCACCCGACGCAGATCAAGATCCTGTCGGTCACCGACGAAACCGGGGCTAAGCGCAGCTACGACGCCGCCCTCGACAGCAACGACGACTCGTTCTACGACGTCACCATCGCGGTGCCCAAGGGGCAGTACGTGCACGGCAAACAGAGCTACGTGATCACCTACACGCAGCAGGACGTCACGAAGTACTTCGCAAACACCGGCGACGACGAGTTCTATTGGGATGTCAACGGCACCGGCTGGGAGCAGCCCTTCGGCGAGGTCAGCGCGAAAGTGACATTGTCGGGATCCCTCGCCTCGAGCCTGAACGGCAAGACCGCGTGCTACTACGGCGCAGAGGGGTCGACGACCCAGTGCGATCTGACCAAGACCGGATCCAGCTTCAGCGCCTCGCGCTCGAAGATCGGCCCCTTCGAGAACGTCACCGTCGCCATCGGATTCGCGAAGGGCACGTTCGCCACGGCCTCCAACAACCCGCTCGCCTACCTCAGCGGGGTGCCCATCATTGGAGCGCTGCTGGCCGCGATCGGGCTGTTGCTTGGCTGGCTCCTGCCCCGGTTCGCCTGGCGGGCGAAAGGCACGGGCATCGTCGTTGCCCAGTACGAACCGCCGAAGTCCGTTGACGTGATGCTGGCCGCCAACCTGGTCGACCAGCCCAAGCGCGGCTTCGCGGCCTCGATCGTCGACCTCGCGGTGCGCGGAAAGCTCAAGCTCTACGAGCGCAAGTCGGGCATCTTCGGCGGCGAGCAGTTCGGCATCAAGCAACTTGATGATTCCGGCATCGGCGACAACGAGCAGTCGTTGTTGGACGCGCTCTCGAACAGCGGCGACACAGACTCCGCCGCCGAGGGCGTCAGCTGGCTGAAGAAGAAGGACACATCGCTCGGGCTGTTCGTCCGGTCTCTGACCCTCAAAGTGGCGAAGCAGACAGTCACCAGTGGGCTGCGGCAAAAGCCCCCGTCGTGGGCCTTTCTGACCGTCCTGATCCCGATCGGGGTCGGGGTCGCCATGCTCGCCATCAGCGGCGTCAACGCGAGCAACTCTGTCGCCTCAACCTTCGGTGTCTTTGGCGCGTTCATCGGCGGCTTTCTCGGGCTCTTCGCGCTGGGCAGCGTCACCAGCGCCCGCCCCCTGACGCGAAATGGAGCGATCCTGCGCGAGAACCTCGACGGGCTCAAGCTCTTCATCCAGCTCGCTGAGGCCGATCGCCTGAAGATGCTGCAGAGTGTCACGGGCGCCGAGCGCGCCACCGAGCCCGATGGCGCCCAGGTCGTCAAGATCTACGAGAAGCTCCTGCCCTACGCCGTGCTGTTCTCACTCGAGAAGGAGTGGGCAAGCGCGCTGGGCAAGTACTACGACCAGAATCCGCCCGACTGGTACGACGGCGGAAACCTCGGCACGTTCCAGGTCGCCGCGTTCGCCTCGGGGATCTCGTCGTTCAGCAGCAGCGCCTCCAGTTCGTACTCGGGTTCGGCCTCGTCGTCGAGCTCCGGCGGATCGGGAGGCGGTGGAGGCTCCGGCGGTGGTGGCGGAGGCGGCGGAGGAGGAGGCATCTGATGCGTGCACTGACCTGGGCAACGGGACTCGCGGTCGTGGCGATCGCGGCGACCCTGAGCATCCCGGCGGCGGCCGTCGCCGCGCCGACTCATCGGCCGGTCGGCAACTCGGTCGAGGCGTTGAATGCCGCCGGCCTTCCCACCGGCGTCGACGACTTCAGCTTCGACTCCTTCGACTCCACCTACGCCTTGAGCCAGGACTCGTCGAAACGCTCGATGCTGCACACCAACGAGACCCTGGTCGCTGAGTTTCCTGACTACGACCAGAACCGCGGCATCATCCGCTCGATCCCCACCCAGTACGACGGCCACTCCACGCACATCACGGTCACGAGCGTCACCGACGGCGACGGCAAGAAGCGCAGCTTCAGCATGGGCACCGACGGCGACTTCACCACGGTCACCATCGCCGTGCCAGAGGGCCAGTACGTGCACGGCAAGCAGACCTATGTCATCGACTACACGCAGACCGATGTCACGAAGTACTTCAAGAACACCAATGACGACGAGTTCTATTGGGACGTCAACGGAACTGGCTGGTCGCAGCCCTTCGGCGAGGTCAGCGCGACCGTGACCGTTGCCGGGGCGCTCGCCTCGAAGCTCAGCGGGCAGAACTCCTGCTACCAGGGCTCGGAAGGCTCGACCCAGAAGTGCGATCTCGCCGCCGACAACGGCACCATCACGGCGCACATTGACAAAATCGGTCCATACCAGGGGATGACTCTCGCCATCGGGTTCGCCCCCAAGACCTTCGCCGATGCTCCGTTCAATCCGATCGAGAAGCTGCTCGAGGTCGTGCCGGTCACCTTCCTGCTCGGGCTCCTCGCCGAGGTACTGGCGGTGGGTGGCGCTGCCGTGCTGCACTTCCAACTCTGGCGGCGCCGCAGCGGCGATCCGATCATCGCCCAGTACGAGCCGCCGAAGGGCGTCAGCGTCATGCTCGCCGCCAACATCGTTGGCAAGCCGAAGAAGGGGATGGCGGCCTCGATCGTCGACCTCGCCGTGCGCGGCAAGCTGCGCATCATCGAGAAGCCGAAAGAGGGCTTTCAGGCGGCGAAGTTCGGCGTTCAGCAATTGAACGTCGACGGCCTGCTGCCCGACGAAGAGAGCGTGATGAACGCACTCTTCGCGTTCACCGGCTTCGGCGACATCGGGGCGATGATCCGCCAGTTCACCGGGGGTGCGCTGCCTCCCGGGCTCAAGGTCATCGGCGGCACGCCCGTCAGCGCATCGTCCGCCGATCCGGTGGATGCCAACGTCAAGTGGCTCGAAAAAGGCGACACCCTGCTTGGCGACTCTGTCAAAGCGATCACCGACTCCGTGGAGACCAACGCCGAGGCGGTCGGACTGCGCAAGGCGCGGCATCCTGCCATCGTCTCGGTGATCGGTGTGCTTGCGATTCTCGGCGCCGTTCTCTTGTTCGTCACGGCGTTCGCAGCCGGCGACAACGGCGTGGGGATCGCGCTCGGCGTCATCGGCGCGAACGCCGGCGCCTGGATCGCGGTGCTGGTCTTCGGTCTCATCTCGGGGCTGCATCCGCTCACCGCCGATGGCTCGAAGCTCTACGACCAGTTGATCGGACTCAAGCTCTACATCCAGCTCGCCGAGGCAGACCGGCTGAAGATGCTGCAGAGCATTTCGGGCGCAGACAAGATCACGACGAGCGACGGCAACGAGATCGTGAAGATCTACGAGAAGCTACTGCCGTACGCCGTGCTGTTCGGACTCGAGAAGGAGTGGTCGGCCGAGCTCGCCAAGTACTACGGCACCACCTCACCCGACTGGTACTCCGGCAGCATGGACGGCTTCAACGTCGCGGCCTTCAGCACGGGGATCGCCGCGTTCAGCACGGTGTCGGCTTCCACCACCTCGTCGTCGAGTTCGTCGGGCTTCTCGTCGAGCGGCGGCTCGGGTGGTGGCGGTTCGTCGGGCGGCGGAGGCGGCGGAGGCGGCGGCGGCGGGATCTAGTCATGCGGGCGCTTCGTCGGTCTAGTTGCGTGGGCGGTTCCGTTGTCGGGACGGGGCCCCCCGACGGGGTGCTAGTAGAGGGGCGAAGTTGCGACTAGCGTGAGCCCGGCTCGCCACCCGAAGGGTTTTCATGCGCATCCTTGCACCCTTGATCGTCTTGTCCCTCGTCGTATCCGCGCTGGTGTCAATTCCTTTGACCGCGACTGCTGACCCTCTGACAGAGACGGCCAATGAGCTTTTGGCATCTCTCAGCGTTGCCAGCGCGAACCCGGTTGGCTATGTGCACAGCAAGTTCGGATCCGGGTGGATCTATCAGACGGGTGACGGGTGCGACACTCGCGCCGACGTGCTCAAAGCTCAGACGGATGTCCCCGTGACGTTCACGACCGCAGGGGGCTGCACCGTGGCGACGGGGGAGTGGCACTCGTGGTACGACGACAAGGTCTGGACGGATGCGTCGGATGTTCAAATCGATCACCTGGTGCCCCTTGGCGAAGCGTGGGCTTCAGGTGCGTCGTCGTGGAACTCTGCGCAGCGGAGTGCGTATGCCAACGACATCGGCATCGGCTATGCGCTGCAAGCTGTGACGTCGAGTGTGAATGAGTCGAAGAGCGACGACGACCCTGCGCATTGGATGCCGCCGGCGGCGGCGGCCGCGTGTCAATACGTCACGGATTGGATGCTGGTGAAGTACCGGTGGTCGCTCACGATCGACACTGCCGAAAACTCGAAGCTGAACGAGGTCCTGGGCACGGGCGGCTGCGGGGACACGATCGTCGCTCTCCCCGAAGTGAAGATCGCGCCACCGACCGCGGCTGGCGTTCCGATCCGCTATACGGGCGATGACAGGTACGACGTCGCCGTCCAGATTTCTCAACAGTTCAAACCCGACGTGCCTGTCGTCTACGTGGCGAAGGGGACGGACTACCCGGATTCTTTGAGCGCTGCGCCGGCAGCCGCGTCCGAAGGCGGGCCGATGCTGCTGGTCACCCCGACGTCGATCCCGCCCTCAGTTGCGGCGGAACTCTCTCGCCTGAAGCCCCTGAAGATCGTTGTGGTCGGTGGTGAAGGCTCGGTCAGCGCTGGCGTGTTCGACGAACTCACGACATACGTCACCGCCCCCGAGAACGTGGTTCGCATTGGCGGTGCCGATCGGTACGAGGCGTCGCGCAACGTGAACGCCTATGCGTTCGGAACCACCGGCGTTTCACGCGTGTACTTGGCAACAGGTACGAACTTCCCCGACGCGCTGTCCGCTAGCGCCGACGCCGGCTCGCACGATGCCGCCGTCCTTCTCGTCTACGGGACGTCGAACTCGCTCGATCAAGCAACACGCGACGAGATAACACTGCTCCACCCCGACAACGTCGTGATCGCGGGAGGTCCCGGTTCCGTGTCCAGCGGCATCGAGACAGCAGTGACTGCTCTTAACCTTCCCGGCGGGTCTCAACGGCTCTCCGGTGAAGACCGATTCGAAGCGTCCGAAGCGATCAACCACGAGACCTACACGACCGCCAACACCGTCTACCTGGCCACCGGTTTCAACTTCCCCGATGCCCTCGCCGGCGCCGCACTCGCCGGCCGCGACACCGGCCCGCTGTACGTCGTACGAACAGATTGCATCCCTCAGTCGATCCTGGCTGACATTCGCGCGTTCGGATCCCCGCAGGTCGTTCTGTTCGGTGGGCCTGCGTCAGTCACTCAAGCGGTCGCAGATCTGCAGCCGTGTTTGGCGCCGCCAACGGGCAGTCTCTCGTTCACGTGCTCACCGTCACCAACTCTGACCGCATCAATCACCAATCCGAACCTGTTTGCCGTCGCCGTGACCATTCAGCTCGGAGCGGCACCGGGCACAACAGTCAACGTGCCAGCTCACACGACTGCCAGCTTCGCTGGCCCAACACCCGCCGAGGACACCACCTCGTACGTCTATCTCAGATACAACGGGGCGTACATCTACAGCACAGTCGTCCACCGCGACTGCTCAGCGCCAGCACCTCCGTCTAACCCCGGTGACACAAAGAACTGCAGCGACTTCCCCAACCACGCGGCAGCGCAGGCGTGGTTCGACTACTACTACCCCTACTACGGCGATATCGCGCGACTCGACCAGGACAACGACCTCATCGCATGCGAAAGTCTCTGACCGCGTAGACCACGTACGCCGCCTGCCACATCGCGTCGCCATCCGGCAGGGGAATGCCGCCCAGGTAGCCGACCAACGCGTCGACGATCGAGTGCCAGCCAGCCCCGTAATCGGCACTGGTGCGCAGCGTGCCGCCGGCCATCCGGTCGGGAGTGGGCGACTGCCGCAGCCTCAGCATCGTGCCGCCGGGATGGTCGCTGAGTGCGAGCACGAGCTCAGCATCGGTGCCCGCCCAGCGCAGGGTCAGTTCGCGCTCGTCGTCGAGATCCGCGACCTCGAAGCGTTGCGGCTGCGGCATATTCGCGTCGCCAAGAGCGAAACGGTCGCCAGCCCTCAGCGTGCGAACTCGGGCGGGATCATCCGGCCACTCGACCACCGGCCACCACCAGCTGCCGATCCGCGCCGGGTTGGTCATGGCGTCCCACACCTCAGCACGCGGGGCGGCGATCACGCGCTCGAGTTCCACCTGCGCGCCGTCGTCGGTGCGGGTGACCCAGCCGGCTACCGACGCGGCTTCGGCCTCGCGATATGTCGGCACCAGCGCGGGCATCGGGGTCTCGGTGGCCGAGCCTCCTATCGCAGCATCCAGGCGCTCGGCGTGGTGCTGCCAACCGGCGGCATAGAGCGCGGCCCAGATCGGCGAGAGCCCGTCTTGCTGCATGACGAGCTTCGTTCCGGCGTTGGTCGCTTCGAGAGTCACGCCGAGGAACGACTGGTCTGCGGTGTCGGGCTGCAGCACAACGCGCAACCGCCGCGGTGCATCGCACTCGAGGATCTTGCCCGAGCGAGACGAGCCGCCGTCGAAGCCAAGCGTGACGTCATCCCCCTGGACGGTGAGCGAGGCCAGCCACCGGCCGGCGCGCTCGGGGTCGGTGATCGCCTGCCACAGATCGGCGGGGTCGGTGCGGAACTCGCGCTCCAGCGTCACGACGCGACGCGGCCCATCAGCGGTGAGTTCGGCCCAGCGCTCCATCAGTTGCTCTCCTTGTCGTCCGTGATTCGACGCGACCGGAGACCCCGGGCCACCTCGGTCTCGAGGGCGTCGAGCCGCCCGTTCCAGAACGCCCGCACCTCACGCAGCCAGTCATCGAGCTCATCGAACGGAGCTCGCTGCAGACGGTAGATGCGCCGCGCGCCATCCACTTCGCTGGTGACCAGCTCGGCCTCCCGCAGCACACGCAGGTGCCGGGATGCCGCTGGCTGACTGATCGAGAACTCGTCGCCCACCGCGCGAGCCAACTCGCCCGCCGTGCTCTCGCCGTGCGCGAGCAACTGCACCATGCGGCGCCGCACCGGATCACCGAGCGCGTCGAGGGCTTCCATGACTCGACGGTATCAGCGTCGTGTTATATAACGCAACACTGATATACGTGCCACGGCCTGCGCGCTCCTCGAGGCGTCATGAACTGCCGTCAGCCCCAGCCCCAGGCAGCCGATAGCGACGCCTCGGCGGTGGACGCCAAGGGGCTACTCGAGCAGCGCGCTCAACTCGAGCCAGCGTTCCTCGAGCGTCGCGGCGTCGCCCTCGAGGGTTGCCAGCTCCGTCTGCAGTTTGCCCAGCCCGATGTAGTCGTTCTGGTCGTGGGCGGCGAACTCGGCGTGCTTCGCCGCGATCTGGTCTGTGTACTTGGCGAGGCGGCGGTTCGCGGCGGCGAGTTCCTTTTCAGCATCCCTCTTCGCCGCACCACTGAGCGCGCGCCCCGCTCCAGGAGCGAGGTCATTTCTGGCCTCGCTCGCGGCGCCAGCGCCGACGGCCGTCCCGGCCGTCGGTTGTCGGCTTGAGGCGGTCTGGTGGGCGCGAATCTTCAGGTACTCCTCCACCCCGCCCGGCAGGTGCCGCAGCCTCCCGTCGAGCACGGCGTACTGCTGGTCGGTCACGCGCTCGAGCAGATACCGGTCGTGGGAGACAACGAGCAGGGTGCCCGGCCACGAGTCCAGCAGGTCTTCCATGGCGGCAAGCATGTCGGTGTCGAGGTCGTTGGTCGGCTCGTCGAGAATCAGCACGTTCGGCTCATCGAGCAGGATGAGCAGCAGCTGAAGGCGGCGCTTCTGGCCGCCGCTGAGATCCTTCACCGGGATCGACAACTGCGCTGCGGAGAAGCCGAGCCGCTCGAGCAACTGGCCAGGGCTCAACTCGACCCCGCCGCTGACATACGACGAACGCTGCCGCGCGATCACGGCGCTCACCCGATCGTTGGCGATGTCGTTGAGCTCGTCGAGCCTCTGATCGAGGATCGCCAGCTTCACGGTCTTGCCGCGCTTCACCACCCCGGTGGTCGGCTTGACCGTGCCCGCCACCAGCCCCAGTAGGGTCGACTTGCCCGCCCCGTTCACCCCGAGGATTCCGGTGCGCTCCCCCGGCGCGATGCGCCATTCGATGGCGTGCAGCACCGGTAGCAAGCCGAGGCCGCCGTCTGGCTCCACCACGCTGTAGGTCACGGAGGCGTCGAGCAGATCGACGACGTCCTTGCCGAGCCGATTCACGGCCAGCCGCGCGAGCGAGACCGAGTCGCGGATGGGTGGCACGTCGTCGATCAGTGCGGCAGCGGCATCCATCCTGAATTTCGGCTTGGTCGACCGGGCAGGAGCCCCGCGCCGCAGCCAGGCCAGCTCTTTGCGCAGCAGGTTCTGCCGCTTCGACTCGCTGGCCGCTGCCATGCGATCGCGTTCGACCCGCTGGAGGATGTAGGCCGCGTATCCGCCCTCGAAGGGTTCGATGGTCGCGTCGTGCACCTCCCAGGTGTCGGTCGAGACCTCGTCGAGAAACCACCGGTCGTGGGTGACGACCACGAGCCCGCCCTGGTTGGCCGGCCAACGCTTCTTCAGGTGCTGAGCGAGCCAGGCAACGCCCTCGACGTCGAGGTGGTTGGTGGGTTCGTCGAGAAAGACCACGTCCCAGTCGTGGGTCAGCAGCGCGGCGAGCGCGACCCGCCGGCGCTGGCCGCCGCTCAGGTCATCGACCAGGGCAGTCCAGGGGATGTCGCCGACCAACCCCGCGATCACATCGCGCGCACGCGCGTCGCCCGCCCACTCGTGCTCCGGGCGGTCGCCGACAACGGTCTCTGAGACCGTGAGTCCGGTGGCCAGCTCGTCGGACTGGTCGAGCATCCCGAGCGTCACGCCGCCTCGACGGGTGACCCGGCCCGAGTCGGGCTCCAGCCGCCCGGCCAGCAGCCGCAGCAGGCTCGACTTGCCGTCGCCGTTGCGGCCGACCACGCCGATCCGGTTGCCCTCGTTGATGCCGGCGGTGACGTTCTCGAAGACGACCTTGGTCGGATACTCGAGCGAGATGTTCTCCGCGCCGAGCAGGTGTGCCATGGTTCGAGCCTACGGTCGCTAGCCTTCGAGTCATGACCGAGCTGGGTCGACGGGTATTCCTCGGCGGGGCAGCGGGCGCGGCCGGGATGCTGTTGCTCGTCGGCTGCGTGCCGACTGCGCATCCCACGGCGCCGCCGTCGAGCCTGACTCCCGTTGGCCCGCCTGACTGGCCCGATCTCGCGAAGCACGTCGCCGGCACGTTGCTCATGCCCTCTGACGCCGCGTTCGCGAGCGCGAAGCTCACCGAGAATCCACGGTTCGACGCGGCAGAACCGCTGGCGATACTCCAGGTGGCGAACGCGACCGACGTGACGGCGGCGCTCGCCTTCGCGACGAAGTACCGACTGCCCGTCGCGCTGCGGGCGGGCGGACACAACTACGCGGGCTGGTCGGCGGGCGGCGCGGCCGGGAGCGGTGTCGCTGCGTCATTCGTCATCAGCACGGCAGCGCTCGACACCGTCGCGCTCAGTGCGGACGGCTCCACCGTCACGGTTGGCGCAGGGGCATCCCTCGCCCAGGTCTATGACACCGTCGGGCGCGCCGGTCGCGCGATCGCAGGCGGCTCGTGCGCGACGGTGGGCGTCACCGGCCTGACTCTCGGCGGCGGAGTCGGCGTGCTCGTTCGGTCGTTCGGGCTGGCGTGCGACCAGCTCACCGAGCTCCAGGTGGTGACGGCGGATGGCGCAGTGCACACCGCGAACACTGACGACGACCCCCAGCTGTTCTGGGCGTCTCGCGGCGGGGGCGGCGGCATCCTGGGCGTTGTCACGTCACTGACGTTCGCGACGCAGGCGGCACCGACGGTCACCGAGTGGACCTACCACTTCCCGCTCGCGGCAGCCCCCGCGCTGATCGCCAACTGGCAGAACTGGGTCCATGCGTCCGACCAGCGCAACTGGTCGACACTGAAGCTGCTTGGCGGGCTCGCGAAGCATCCCTCCGGGCCGAGCCTCAGTGTCTCGGGCACCTGGACCGGCCCCGCATCTCAGCTCGGCGCGCAACTGGCCCCGCTGCTGGCCGGCCTGCCCGCGCCCACCTCGCATGGCTCGGTCACCCGCAGCTATCACGACGCGATGATGGACTACGCGGGATGCCACGGCCTCGCCATCGCCGAATGCACAACAGGTCCGGGCGGCAAGTTGGTCCGCGAATCGAGCTCTGGCACCTCGAGCATCGGATACACCGCTCTCGACAGCGCCGGGATCGCCGACCTGCTCGCCCAGGTGCAGGCCGCACAGTCGGTCGAGGGCATCCGGGAGGGCGGCATCTCGATGGATGCCCTCGGCGGCGCCGTCGCGAACCTCGCCCCCGACGCCACCGCGTTCCCGCACCGCGCGGCGCTCTACACCGTGCAATACACCGGGACCTTCGACGACGGCCGGGATCCGGCTCCGATCGACGCGTACGTGCGCGGATTCCGCGCCGCCATGACGCCGCACTGGGGCGACCACGCCTACGTCAACTACGCGGACGGCTCGCTCAGCGATCCCGAAACCGCCTACTACGGCGACAACCTGCCGAGGCTGCGCGCGATCAAGAAGAAGTACGACCCGACCGGGTTCTTCACGCAGCCCCAGTCGTACTGATCATTGGTGCTACAAGTGATCTGGCGGCGGGAGTCCCCATCGGAATGCAAAGGGCAGTTAGTTCACCGAGACCGACTCCAAGTCGGCCGTGGAGGGTCAGTAGGTTTCGTCTAGTGTCCAGCGATAGCCCAACATCGCTTTCCCCCACCTTGGGTGTGGCCGCGACTGTCGACTCGACGGCGGACGTCGCGACGAGATCATGCGCCGCCACGAAGCCGGCGAGACCGCCCAGTTCCTCGACGAGTTTGATGTCTCGAAGACGGCGCCGCTGAGCATTCTCTGGCGTAACAACATCGGCCGTGGTGCCCTTACGGACGAGCAAATCGCCGATCTGACCGATGCCTATGAAGCTGGCAAGACCATCGCCGCGCTCGAAGCCCATACCGGTCTCAACGGACACGGCGCTTCAGCAAAGCGCCCGCTTCCTTTCCGAACAACGGATCGTCCTGAAGAGACTTGAGCACGTCGAGGCCACGCTTGCCACCGACTCGCTTGATCGGACGCAGGAAATGGATTCGGGTTCTGCCCCGGCTCACTTCGCCCAATAGAGCGATCAACGCGTCGAGCTGATCGGCGGTGGCAGACGCGGCGAGTGCAGCGGCCAGTCCCTCCTCCTCACCCGGCCCCTGCGCGGTCAGGTACAGCTGCCGAAGCGTGCCCCAGATCTCCACCGAGGGCTTCACTGCCAGCGCCCGTGCAAGGCCTTCCATGACTCGGTCTGGGTAGCCGCCGAGTTGCAGATGCTTGAGCAGAACTGGCAAAGCGTTCGGGTAGGGGCCCGAGGTATTCGCGAGGTCCCAGACTGAGTTCACCTCGTAGCCCGCTGCACGCAACTCCTTCACGATCGGTTGCTCGGCGCGGCGCAGCTGTTGCATGCGGACCTGTCGATTGGCCTCGTCCGCGCGCGCCTTCAGCTGATACTCGGGGTCAGCCGCCAGCTGAGACATCAGCTCGGCCGCCGTGATGCCTCCGGACGACTTCTTGGCTCCGCTCACGGGATGTACCTCAGGTTGACGAGACCCTCCCCGATCGCATCACGCAATGGTCCGGTGAGGTAGGTGTCTGGTCGCACATAGAGGTCGAAGCGGAGCGCGTTCTCTTGAGCGTACGCGACGCTGTCCTTCAACTGCTGCGTGTACGCCTGGCTTGCGACATTCTTCACCTCAGAGACGGCCTCGTTACTCAGGCCATCAAAAATTCGAATGCGCCCGACCGACCTCGAGCCGTCCTGACCGACATAGATTGGGATCAGCTGCACCACCGACCCGAGAGGTTCCTGTAGCGCCAGACCCGTCGATTGCTCTGTCACTGTTCCACTGACGGACCCGGTGGCCTGGCTGGCCGAGGACTGCGATCTCACATTCGCCGCGCTCGATTGCGAACTCAGGCGGCGCGAAGGTTCGATCGCCGGGGTCTTTGCAGACTCGGTGGAGGTCTTGGTGGCGGCGCCCACTGAAGGCAGGCCGACGGCTCGCTCTCCCAACGCAATCGGTGTGACGGGGCTGTACCCCGTCGCCGAAACCGCTGGCCCGTTACCCTCCGCCGCAGCAGGTGAAACGATTCCGAGTGTCCCGACTGCGACGAGGGCAATACTCAGCGTGAGCGATGCCCAGCGCCTCGCACTATTGACCAGATTCGCGCCGCGTCGATCAAATCGAGTCACCGAGAGCTTCATTTGGACTCCTTCGGGGGACACAAAGGCAGGAACGGCACGGCGTCAGCCTAGGGGGTCGCCCCGTCATAGCCAAAGAATTGTTCAGCAACCACTTCCGTACTGGTGACGTCCCGATGGCGGACGACACGGCTGGCTCGAGGATGGGGTGACTACGGTGCAACGGCCCCGCCCCCCGAGCAGAACTGTCAGGTCGACAGGGGCACAAAATGCACTCGCGAGAAGGGTGCAAAGTGTCGATGCCTGAAGCTCAGTCGCCGACCAGCCGCGCCCCGTGCACCGGTCCCGTCGCGCGCACCACGTTGAGCCGCGCCGCCGAGAGGGCGACCTGCAGCTCGAGTGCCGCATCCAGGTCGGCCGCCAGGAAGGCGACCGTTGGGCCGGAGCCCGACACGATCCCGGCCAGGGCACCGTTCTGCTCGCCGAGCTCGATCACCTCGGTGAGCGAGGGCTGCAGGTGCAACGCCGCCGCCTGCAGATCGTTGTGCATGGCAGCCGCCAGCATCACCGGGTCACCGGCGCGCAGCGCCTGCAACACGTCGGTGTCGACCGACGGCCGCGGGTCGACCGGAAAGATGTCTTGGGCATGCCGCTCGCGGTGCCGATCGAGTTCGGCGTAGACCTCGGGCGTCGAGAGCCCGAAGTCGGCGAGCGCGAGCACCCACTGGAACGAGCCCTGCGCGAGGGCGGGCGACAGCTCGTCGCCACGGCCGGTTCCGATGGCGGTGCCGCCGGTGAGGGCGAAGGGCACGTCGGCTCCCAGCTTGCGGGCGAGTTCGAGCATGTCTTCGCGCGGCAGCTCGGTGCCCCAGAGCGCGTCGCAGGCGATGAGGGTGGCCGCGGCATCCGCCGATCCGCCGCCCATGCCCCCCGTCACCGGCACGTGCTTGGTGATCTCGAGGGATGCCCCGCCCCGGTAGCCGGTCTTAGCCGCGAGCAGGCGAGCCGCCTTGATGGCGATGTTGGCGCCGTCGGTCGGCACTCGGCTGAGCTCCACGCTGCCGCCGACGGTGACCTGAAAGTCGTCGGATTCCGAGGCGCGCACCTCTTCGTACAGCGACACCGCTTGGTAGGCGATCGCCACATCGTGGTAGCCGTCGTCGAGTTGGGCGCCCACCTTGAGAAACACGTTGATCTTGCCGGGGGCCTTGACGTGCACCGTGCGGGAAGACGCCCGGAAGTTCATCCCTCCACCCTAAGCGACTCGCGTTACCGTCCCGTTTCGGGCGTCGACGCCCCCCTCAGCGGACCTGCGTCGCCAAGCTCCCGTTGTGTTGCCCGTTCTGTCGAGAGGGAAGGGGCCGAGTACCGCTGCACCGGAATGGGCGACGCAACGGGAGCGTGCGCGCCACGATGCACGACGACGACGACCACATCTCGATGCGGGACCGACGAAACGAACGTGCGTCAGCGCGCCCGGGCGATCGCCAAGAAGTCGGGCATGCTCAGCTGCTCACCGCGCAGGGTCGGGTCGACTCCGGCCGATTCCAGGAGCAGGGATGCGGCGGCCGAGCCGCCGAGCTGCTCCGCCAACGCCTGGCGCAGCATTTTGCGGCGCTGCCCGAACGCCCCGTCCACGAGCGCGAACACCTCGGCACGCTCATCCTCGGAGCCAGGCAGCGAGCCGCGCGTGAACGACACCAGGATCGAGTCGACGTTCGGCACCGGCCAGAACACCTGCCGACTGACCTGCCCCGCCGTCGCCCAGCGGCCGTACCATGCCGCCTTCACGCTGGGCGAGCCGTAGACCTTCGACCCGGGCGCCGCAGCGATGCGCTGGCCGACCTCGGCCTGCACCATGACCAGCCCGCTCTCGAGCGTCGGCACGGTCTGGAGCAGGTGCAGCAGCACCGGCACCGACACGTTGTACGGCAGGTTCGCGACGAGCCGTTTCGGGGCACCGGGCAGATCGGTGACCTTCATCGCGTCGGCGCTGATGACGGTGAGGCGGTCGACGGCATCCGGGGCGAGCTCGGCGACCGTCAGCGGCAACTGGGCTGCGAGTCGGGAGTCGATCTCGACGGCGGTCAGCCGGGCGCCAGCATCCAGAAGCCCTAGAGTCAACGAGCCGAGTCCGGGGCCGACCTCGAGCACCTCATCGCCAGCCTCGACTCCCGCGACCCGCACGATGCGCCGCACCGTGTTGCCGTCGACGACGAAGTTCTGCCCGAGCTTCTTGGTGGGCTGCAGGTCAAGTTGCTCGGCGAGGTCACGAATTTCGGCCGGCCCCAGGAGTGTCACGGGGCGGCACTCACCGTCGATGGCTCGACCGGCTCGTCATCCCAGTGGCCGTAGACCAGCTCGGTGTTCGAGCCGATCTGCGCGGCCAGCGTCGAGGCATCCGTTTCGAGCTGGGCGGCCATCGCGCGCAGCGTGTGCGGGATCAGGTACGCCGAGTTCGGGCGACCTCGGAAGGGCATCGGGGTCAGGTACGGAGCATCCGTCTCGATCAGGATGCGCGAGCGTGGAACCGCGGCGAGCGCCTCGCGCAGCGGCTGGGCGTTCTTGAAGGTGACGGTCCCGGCGAACGACAGGAACCAGCCCGAGTCGGCGACCAGCTTGGCGAACTCGCGATCACCGCTGAAGCAGTGGAACACCGTGCGCTCGGGGGCACCCACCCGCCGCAGCGTCTGGACCACGAGCTCGTGGGCATCCCGGTCGTGGATCTGCAGCGCAAGGTTCCGCTGCTTGGCCAGGTCGATGTGCGCCTCGAACGAAGCGATCTGGGCGAGCTGACCCGCTTCGTCCGGGGTGCGGAAGAAGTCCAGCCCCGTCTCGCCGATCGCGCGAACACGCGGCCGCGTCGCCAGCTCGGCGATGCCAGCAAGATGCTCGTCGAGCAAGCCGGCGTTCATCAAGGCCGGCGCCTCGTTGGGATGCAGCGCCACTGCCGCGAGCACGCGCGGTTCGCGAGCGGCGATCTCGGCGCTCCACTTCGAGGTCTCGAGGTCGGTGCCCACCTGCACAACGCCGCGCACGCCAACGCTGGATGCTCGGTCGAGTTGGTCACGATAGTCGAGCGGCGCGATGCCGTCCTGGATCTCCATGTGCGTGTGGTTGTCGTACACCGGCACGTCCAGTGGCTCGGGCAGGGGAGGGTAGTCCCGCTCGGGATCCTCAGACCCCGACTCCCGCGCTCGCAGGAAGGGCTGGGTCACGCGGCCCCGACTATGGATGCCGGTGGCTCCTCGATACGCGGGAATAGTCCCGACAGCGGCGACACGGTGCTCCCGACCGGCAACTGGCCCCACTCACCGGCCGCCCGGATCGGTTGCGCGGTCAACCGGCCGAGTGCAGCAGCCGCGCCCAGGGCATCCCACAGCGTCGCGGTGGCCTTCGGGATGACCGGGCTCAGCAGCACCGCGAGCGCGCGCAGCCCCTCCGACGCCGTGTAGAGCACGGTGCCCAGCCGCGCCGCCTGCGCCGGATCGTCGGCCGCTGTTTTGGCGAGCACCCACGGCTGCTGCTCGGTGATGTAGCCGTTGAGCTCGTCGACGATGGTCCAGATGGCGGCGATCGCCTCGTGGATCGCCAGCCGCTCGATCGCGGCGTCGGCCGTGGCCGCAGCGGTCGCGACGGTGCGCTGGATGGCGAGGTCGGCATCCAGGTAGTCACCGGGCGCCGGAACCGACCCGTCGAAGTAGCGCGTGACCATCGCGACCACGCGCGAGGCGAGGTTTCCGAACCCGTTGGCAAGCTCGGCCTGGTAGCGGGCAGACAGGTCTTCCCAGCTGAACGAACCGTCGGACCCGAATGCGATGGCGCTCAGGAAGTAGAAGCGGAAGGCATCCGAGCCGAACACCTCGGTGATCTGCTGCGGCGCGATGCCGGTCAGCTTCGACTTGCTCATCTTCTCGCCGCCGACCAGCAGCCAGCCGTGACCGAAGACGCGCTTCGGCACCGGCAGCCCCGCGGCCATCAGCATCGCCGGCCAGATCACCGCGTGAAAACGCGCGATGTCTTTGCCAACGATGTGGGTCGCCGGCCAGCGTCGGCGGAACTGCTCGCGCTGAGCCGGATCGCCGTAGCCGACCGCGGTCACGTAGTTGAGCAGCGCGTCGAACCAGACGTAGATGACGTGCTCGTCGTCCCACGGCACCTTGATGCCCCAGTCGAAGCTCGACCGCGAGATCGATAGATCTTCGAGCCCCTGTTTGACGAACTGGATGATCTCGTTGCGCACGCTCTCGGGCTGCACAAAGTCGGGTTGGCTCTCATAGAGGTCGAGCAGCTGCTGCTGAAAGTCGCTCATCCTGAAGAAGTAGTTCTTCTCTTTGAGAATCTCGACCGGCCGTGAGTGGATGGCGCACACCAGCTGCCCCGCGTAGTCGCCGGTCTCGGTCTCGACCAACTCGTCGCGCGACTTGTACTCCTCGCAGCCGACGCAGTAGTAGCCCTCGTAGACGCCCTCATAGATGTGGCCGTCGTCGTGCAGCTGCTGGATGAAGGCGGCCACGCCCTTCTCGTGGCGCTCGTCTGTCGTGCGGATGAAGTCGTCATTGGCGATGTCGACCGTCTGCAGCAGAGGCTTCCACGCGCTCTCGACGAGCTGGTCTGCCCACTGCTTCGGAGTCGTGTTGTTGGCCGTTGCGGTGCGCAGGATCTTCTCGCCGTGCTCATCCGTGCCGGTCAGCAGCCAGGTGTCATCACCGGCCTGCCGGTGCCAGCGCGCGAGCACGTCCGCCGCCACCTCGGTGTACGCGTGGCCGATGTGGGGCACGTCGTTGACGTAGAAGATGGGCGTCGTGACGTAGAACGAGTCACCGGATGCCATGGCTCGATTCTACGGAACGCCGCCGAATGTTACTGGCGCGCTACCGCGCCCGCAACGCCGCCTCGTACAGCTCGCGCCGCCCGAGCCCGGTCACCTCGGCGACCTCGGTGGATGCCTCGCGCAACCGCACCCCGTCGGCGACCAGCTGCAGAACGCGCGCAACCCCGTCGTCGAGTGACGCTGACGCGGGCGGAGCCCCCGCCACCACCAGCGCGATCTCGCCCCGCGCCCCCTCGGCGAACTGCTCGGCGAGCTCCGCGAGGGTGCCCCGGGCGACCTGCTCGTGCAACTTGGTCAGCTCGCGGCACACCGCGGCGAGCCGATCGGGGCCGAACGCGGTCGCCAGGTCGGCCAGGGCATCCCCGATCCGGTGCGGAGACTCGAAGAAGACGAGGGTGCGGGGCTCGGATGCCAGGGCACGCAACGCAGCCAACCGCCCCTTGCGCGGCAAGAAGCCCTCGAACACGAATCGGTCGGTCGGCAGGCCGCTCACGGCGAGCGCCATGAGCACGGCGCTCGGACCCGGCAGTGCTGTCACGGTGACCCCCGCCGCGGCCGCCGCGACGACCAGCGCGTAGCCCGGATCGCTGACCGTCGGCATGCCGGCATCGCTCAGCACCAGCACGTCGGTGCCTCGCGCCAGCTCGACGATCTCGGCCGCCTTCGCGCCCTCGTTGTGCTCGTGCAGGGCGATCAGCCGCGGCCGATTCTCGACGCCGAGGGCGTTGAGCAACTGGATCGTGGTGCGGGTGTCTTCCGACGCGATGACCTCGACGCTGCCGAGCGCCTCGACCAGTCGCCGCGACGCGTCGCCCAGGTTGCCGATCGGGGTCGCCGCAAGGATGATCACCTGCTCATTCTCTCGGGTCGCTCCCTGTCCAAATGAAGGAGAAACCGGATCCGGATGCCGATTCTGTAGCAATCCCCCTCCCAACGGAGCAATATCTCCTTCATTTCGACCGGTGAGGATCGACAACTCGGCCTGAGCGGCGCACCGAGCCGCGCCGAATAGGATTCCCCGGTGACGATCATCGAGTTGACGGGCTCCCGCCTCGATGACTGGTGGGACATGCTCATGCGCCACCGCTACGCGCACGCCGTCTGGCGCTGGGGCGCCCCGCTCGCGGTGGTCATCGTCGCCGCGCTGCTGCGGCTGGTCGGCTTGGCGTATCCACACGAGTTGGTCTTCGACGAGACCTACTACGTGAAAGACGCCTGGAGCCTCATGCACCTCGGCTACGAGGGCCTGTGGGGCGCCGATCCGAACACGGCATTCAACGCTGGCGACCCGAACGGCTACCAGAGCAGCGCGGAGTTTCTCGCGCATCCACCGCTCGGCAAGTGGGTGATCTCCGTCGGGCTCGCGCTGTTCGGGGGCGGCAGCAGTTTCGGGTGGCGCTTCTCGACGGCGATCGTCGGCATCCTGCTGGTGATTCTGACCATGGTCATCGCGTGGATGCTGTTCCACTCGACCCTGCTGACCACCATCGCCGGCGGGCTGCTGGCCATCGATGGCAACGCGATCGTGCTCAGCCGGGTCTCTCTGCTCGACGGGATCGTTGCGCTCTTCGCCCTCGCTGGGGTGATTCTGGTGCTGCTCGATCGGCGATGGTCGAAACGCCGGCTCGACGACTGGATGTCGCGGCGCACCGCCGCCGAGCGCTCGACCTCCTGGGGCCCGGCCCTGTGGTGGCGGCCGTGGCTGATCCTCGCCGCCCTCAGCTTCGGACTCACCAGCGGCGTCAAGTGGAGCGGCGTGTATTTCCTGGCCGGGCTGGCCGTCTACTCACTCGTCACCGACCTGCTCGTGCGTCGCAGGGCCGGGGTTCGGCACTGGGCGGCGGGCACCGTCCTGAAGCAGGGTCCCGCGACCTTCTTGATCATGGTGCCGCTGGCGGCGGCGAGCTACGTGGCGGTGTGGGCTGGCTGGTTCGTGACCAAGAACGGCTACGACCGGCACTGGGCAGAGGCCGCGGTGAACCAGTGGCACGGCCTGCTGTCGTGGGTGCCGATCCCGTTGCAGAGCTGGTACCACTTTCAGGCCGAGATCTACAACTACAACATCAACCTGCACACGCCGCACTCCTACCAGGCATACCCGGCGACCTGGCTCTTCCTGGTGCGCCCGACGAGCATGTACTACCACGACCTCGGCAACGGCACCTCGACCCAGATTCTCGACATCGCCAACCCCTTGATCTGGTGGTCATGCACGGCGGCAGCGCTCTTCTTGCTGGTGCGGGTGGTCTGGGGAGTGTGGCGCCGAGCGAGTGTCTGGCGCGAGGCGTTCATCCTCACGGCGATCGCTGCCGGCTACCTGCCGTGGGTGCTGTTCTATTCCACGCGCACCGTCTTTCAGTTCTATTCGATCGCGTTCGAGCCGTACCTGATTCTGGCGCTGACCGTCGTGCTCAACATCTTGATCGGCCGTTCTGAGGATGCCGAGGGGCGTCGCGTCGTCGGCCTCCGTGTGGTGGGGATCTTCCTCGGCCTCTGCGCGCTGCTCAGTCTCTTCTTCTTGCCGATGTGGACGGGAGCGCCCATCCCGCACTGGTTCGTGCAACTGCACTACTGGTTCCCGAGCTGGATCTGACCAGCGCGAGCCGGTTTGCCACGTAACAGCCGCGTTAAAGGTTGCACCCCGGGGTTTCCCGCACCGATTAACTGGGGATACCCTGTGCGTACCCGAAAGTTGCTTGCTTCTCCGCGTTTTTCACTTCGCTTGCCCCCCCTCACAGCAGGAGTGCCCCCCTTGCGTGCACCTGGATTTGCCGCCATTGCCCTCGGCGCCGTCATCGCCCTCAGCGCCACCCTCGGCATGAGCTATCGAAGCGAGGCGTCGCCGTTCGACGACCCGAGCGCCTCGTCGGATTCGACCTCGCCGGCGGCCCCCGCGACCGACACCGCGTCTCCGACCACGGATGCCGCGACACCAACCGAAACCGCGTTGCCCTCCGATTCGGCCGCCCCCACCGAAACCGCGTTGCCCTCCGATTCAGCCGCCCCCACCGACAGCGCCGGCCCGAGCGACACCAGCATTCCCTCGGACACGCCGTCTGACACCTCGAACCCCTCTTCGGATCCCTCTGGCAGCGTCGGCGGATTCCGCCCGATGTTCTCGACCTTCGCCAGCACCGTTTTCACGCCCGATGTCACCTGGGCCTTCCCCAGCATCCGGTCGATCGATCCGACGGTCACCTTGACCGACGGTGCCGACGAGATCTCGATCACCTACCAGCAGATCGACACCAGTTCTGGCGACCCGATCGACGCCCCTCAGCCGGCCCTGTCGAGCAGCTCGGTCGACTCCGCGTCACATGACTACGGGCCGGTCTTCGTCGGCGGGACGGGGCTGTGGCAGGTCACCGTCACGCAGAGCTGGAGCGACGACTCTTTCGACCCGACGTCAACCAGTACCTACTTCTACGTACCCGCTGCTCCTTCCCTCACCGACATGGGTGCGTCCGAGGGCTTCTACTTCCAGGGATTCGGCACCCCAGGTGACGATGTCGAGGTGGTCACTGGCGACTTCTCGGTGTTCCCGCCGAGCTTCACTGTCGCCTGCGGCACCGCGACCGTAGACGACTCCGGCTCCTGGTACTGCGAGACCGGCAACGACCTGGACGTCAACGCGAGCTACCGGGCCATCCAGATCGATTCGGGCAGCAACTGCAATGGCGACGAGGTGGGATGCGACGTGAGCCCCTACGCCGACGGCGCCCTCTCGGAGCCCAGCGGACCGATCACCTACTTCCCCTCTGTTACCTTCGAGCCTCGGCCAGCGGGCGGGCACCTGATCGCGAACCCGACAGCGGGTTCGTACGGCACCAACGCCGACTACTGGCTCTGGCAGACCATCGACTACTACTACGGGTCGTACGACACCTGGGGCAGCTTCAGCGGTGCGCCTTCGTGCGACTACGGCGAGGGTGGTTTCGTGCCGGGCACTAACACCTGCGACGCCTCCGGATTGGCGCCGGGCTACTACGAATACAACGTCATGCAGAGCGCCACGGACGCTGACGTCTCCCAGTACTTCACCGTCCCGAGTACTCCGACCCTGTCGGTCACGCCCAGTGGCAGCGGTCGCGCCGTACTGAGCGGCACGGTCGCCAGTGACACCGTCGACGCCGTGGGCGATCAGGTTCACGTGCTCGTCGACGGCAGCAGCCCGCAGTGCGACGGTTCGACCGTCGGTGCGACCGGCACCTGGAGCTGCATCATCACGAGCCTCAAGGCCGGCACCCACACGTTCCAGGCCTTTGTCGAAGACGTCCTCGCCGGCAACGAATCGATCCCGTCCCCCGGGCACCAAACCGGCGGCTTGTCCGCCGGAAGTGACATCGTCTCAGCGAAGGTCCGCGTGACGGGCACCAGCACCGTCACCCCGAGCCCGACGCCGTTCCCGAACTGGTTCTTCACGATCACCGGCGTCGACCTGAACAATGTGCACCCGGGCGACACCTTCACGGTGACGGGCTCCGGCCTGCCGCCGGGCGGCACCGTCAGCGGTGAGCTGCACTCCAAGGCCGTCTCGATCGGCTCGGCCGTCGTGCAGCCCGATGGCACCTTCACCCTGCCGGTCACCGTTCCCGCCGACTTCCCGGCCGGCGCCCACACGATCGTCATGACGCTGACTCCCCCAGGAAGCTCCGCGGTGCCGAGCCAGCAGCCGCTCAAGGTCGTGCCGACGTCCGACTCGAGCGGAGCGGGCGATACTCCGACACCGAGCGACTCGCCCTCACCGCTCGGGAGTTCAGAGGGACCGGGGATCGACCATCACGGGCCGAACAGCAACATCCTGACGCACGGTCTGCACTCGATCGCCGACGTGCTCGCGCATCCGGCGAAAGTGGCGTCAGCCATCGAGATCGGCCTCGTGCTGCTGATCTTCGCCGTGCTGCCCGGCCACCTGCTCAACGCCACCCTGGCCGAGCAGTACGAGCGGTTCACGAAGCGGCGGGGTGAACGGCGCAAAGCACCGAGTCGGTGGGCGCGACTCCTCGCGTTCCTGCACCGCGCGCCCTTCGTGGCGGGGCTGCTGCTGACCACCGCGACGGCTCTGCTGTTCGGATTCGCCGATCCGCGGTTCGGATTCTCGCTCGCCTCGCTGCGACTGTTCCTTGGTCTGGCCATCGCGCTGGCGATCGTCAGCTACGGCACGAACGCGATCGTGAGCCGCGTCATGCAGGGGCGGTGGAAGGTGGATGTCGAGGTCAGCCTGCGTCCGCTCGGCCTGATCCTGACCGTGGTCGGCGTCGTGATCTCGCGGCTGCTCGACTTCTCACCCGGCTTCTTGATCGGCCTCGTGCTCGGTCTGGTCATCGCCGAGAAGCATCTGGCCAAACAGGCATGGCGCGCCGTGATGCTGCGCAGCTCGATTCTGCTCGGGCTCGCTCTCATCGCGTGGCTCGCCTTCAGCCTGTTCGACGCGAAGGAGGAGGGCGGCACCTTCGGCTCCGAACTCGCGGTCGAGACGCTGGTCGCGATCACTACAGAGGCGATCGTCGGGTTGCTTATCGAACTGCTGCCGATCAAGCTGCTCGAGGGCGAGAAGCTCTACGAGAAGTCCAAGGTGATCTGGGGCTCGTTCTACCTGCTCGCGATCGTCATCTTCGTGGTGGCGGTGGTGCCGTGGGAGGGCAACTGGGCCGAACTCGGCACGTCACTCTGGGCCTGGATCGGGATCGTGGTCGGCTTCGGCATCGTTGCGACCGGCATCTATCTGTACTTCCGCATCCGTGGGCATGAGGAACACGAGGAGCACAAGCTCACCGACGTTGACGAAGACCACCTCGTGCCGATCGGCAGCGAAGAGGAGTAGCGGGTAACCCGGCGAAACAGGGCGGAGTGCGCCGCTAGCCTGGCAGGTATGCCAGAACGCAGCGCCGACCGCTCCGACCGCGAATACGGGTTTCGCACCCGCGCCATTCACGCCGGCAACATCCCGGATGCCGTGACCGGCTCGCGCGCGCTGCCGATCTACCAGACCAGCGCGTTCGTCTTCGACGACACCGCGGATGCCGCCGCCCGCTTCGCCCTGCAGAAGTACGGCAACATCTACAGCCGGCTCGCCAACCCGACGGTCGCGAGCTTCGAGGAGCGGATCGCCTCGCTGGAGGGCGGCATCGGAGCTGTCGCCACCGCATCCGGACTCGGTGCCGAGTTCATCACCTTCGCGTCGCTGGCCGGAACCGGCGATCACATTGTCGCCAGCTCGAGCCTGTACGGCGGCACCATCACCCAACTCGACGTGACGCTGCGGCGGTTCGGGGTCGAGACCACCTTCGTGAAGTCGTCAGATCCCGCCGAGTACGAGAAAGCGATCACCGACAAGACCAAGCTGATCTTCGTCGAGACGATCGCGAATCCGTCTGGCGAGATCGCCGACCTCGAGGGTCTTGCCGCCGTGGCGCACAGCCACCACATCCCGTTGATCGTCGATTCGACCGTGGCAACGCCCTACCTGAACCGGCCGATCGAATGGGGAGCCGACGTCGTCATCCACTCGGCCACCAAGTTCTTGGGCGGCCACGGCACCACGCTCGGTGGGGTCGTCGTCGAGTCCGGCCGCTTTCACTGGGCCAACGAGAACTTCCCGCTGTTCGACGAGCCGGTTGCGCACTACGGCGGGCTGAACTGGCACGGCAACTTCGGCGAGTACGCGTTCTTGACCCGGCTGCGCGCCGAGCAACTGCGCGACATCGGCCCGACCCTGGCGCCGCATTCGGCCTGGCTGCTGGCGCAGGGCGTCGAGACGCTCCCGTTCCGCATGCAGGCGCACGTCGACAACGCTCAGGCGGTCGCCGAGTGGCTCGAGGCCGACAAGCGGGTCGAGTTCGTCAACTACGCGGGGCTCGCGAGCCACCCGCATCACGCGCGGGCCGCCAAGTACCTGCCCAAGGGGCCGGGCTCGGTGTTCAGCTTTGGGGTCGCGGGCACGAAGAGCGCGTCAAGTCGAGCAGTCGGGCAGCGCTTCATCGAGAGTGTGAACCTGGCCAGCCACCTGGCCAATATCGGGGATGCCAAGACGCTCGTCATCCATCCCGCGTCGACCACCCACGCCCAACTCAGCGAGGAGCAACTGCTCGCCGGGGGTGTGCTGCCGGGCTTGGTGCGTATCAGCGTCGGGATCGAGGATCTCGACGACATTCTCGACGACCTCGACCAAGCGCTGAGCCGCGCGGTGGCGGGAGAATAGGGCCATGGCAACTGCAACTGCTGACCTCGAGACCGTCACCCTCACCAACGGACTCACCTGCGAGCTGCCCGCCGACTCGCCGCTGGCCAAGCTGCTCAAGTCGCAGCGCACCTGGGTCGGCCCGAGCGCCAAGGAGCGTCTCAAGATTCTGCAGGGCGCGAAGACCGTTGCGATTGTGGGCGCCTCGCCGAACTCAACGCGGTCCAGCTACTTCGTGGCGACCTACTTGCAGCAGTCGAGCGATTACGAGCTGTTCTTCGTCAACCCGATGGTCGACGAGATCCTGGGCCAGAAGACCTACCCCGACCTGGCGTCACTGCCGGTGGTTCCCGACATCGTCGACGTGTTCCGCAAGGGCAGCGATATCCCGTCGGTGATCGACGAGGCGATTGCCATCGGCGCGAAGACCATCTGGGTGCAGCTCGGCATCTGGAATCAGGATGCCGCGATCTACGGTGAATCGAAGGGCCTCACGGTCGTCATGGACCGCTGCCTCAAGATCGAGCACGCGCGCTTTCACGGCGGACTCCACCTGCTCGGCTTCGACACCGGAGTGATCAGCTCGCGCAAGGGCGCGCGCTGAGGCTCAGCTAGCGGCGCACAAGGAGACTCAGGGTTCCGCGCCGATCTGGTTGCGCTGGCCGTTGTTCTGAACCTCGCCGTCGACCCCGCCCTCTGCGCCGATGGTGTTGTCGTTTCCGTTCACGGTGACGGTCAACACCGACGCGTGGCAGACGATCATGTTGCGGTCGCCGACCACCAGAATCGTGTCGATGTTGTTGTTGACCTGCACCGTGTTGAGCGAACCCTCCACATCGAGAGCGCCGACCTTTTCCGCGTAAACCTGCAGGCTGTCGCCCCGGATGGTGAGGGTTCCCAGCTGGGCTGCGGTCACCTTGATGCCGCTTCCCGAGACGGTCAGATTCTCGCAATCGTCGATCCGGTACACGCCCGCGGTCGAGATCACTCGGTCGACGCAGCCGGGGGTCGGGGTTCCGCTCGGCGTCTTGATCGGACGCGGCGAGTGGGTCGGTGTCGGAGCCGCTTCCGGCGTCTGGCTCGCGCTCTCCGTTGGCGCTGGCCCGCCCCAGCCCGCGAACAACGACAGCGGGGTGCAGGCGCTGAGCGTGGCGACGAGAGCGAAGGCCAGAGGCAAGGAGGCAGCAAGCGCAAGCCCGTGACGGTCCGAGCGAGGAGCTGAGCGAGGGGCTGACCGACGAAGGACCATGCCGCAGAGCCTAGGCTGCCGAACGGTCAGGGCGCGAGCAGCGCTGACAGCGCACGTTCGTCGGTGACCGGCAAAGCGCAGACGAACTGCTCGCAGAAGTACGCAGAAGCCGAGCCCTCACCCGCGCGTCTGCCGGCGAACAATTCGAATCCGGATGCCGCGAACGCCGCCGCCTGAGCGCTGGCGACGACGGCCGTCGACTCCGGCCCGATCGAGCGGGCGACCCCGATCATCGGCTCCCCCGGATCGTCGGCGACCACCACGAGCTGCCGCACCGGCGACACCAGCCGGGAGGCGATCGCGAGCGCCGCGCCGAAGGCGCTCGGTTGGTCGAGGGCGGTGGCGAGAGCCGGGGCGATCGCGTCTTCGGCGATCCGGCGGTGGGCGTCGTCGCCGCTCAGAGTCCAGAGCAGCAGGGCGGCGTCGGCCAGGAGCGCGGCTCCCGACGGCGCCGCTCCGTCGTCCAGATCCGGTGCCGCCGCGAGTCCGTGCCCGACCAGCACCGGGTCGCTGCCGCCCGGAGCCGCTATGGCACCGTCTGCTGTAGGGGTGCGCTCGATCAGCGTTCTCGCGATGGACGCGTAGTTCACGTCACCGAGCGCGAGCGAGAGGCGGAGCAGGCCACCGGCCAGGCCGCCGATATCTTCGAGGGTGGCGACGGCATCCGAGACTCTGCCATCGAGCGATGCTCGCACGATCGGGCCGTCGGCACCCGCTGGCAGGTGCATGGCCACGACGGCATCCGCCGCTTCGCGCGCACCCGCGATCCAGTCGGGGCGGCCCATCCGGCTGCCGGCGCTGGCCAGCGCGCCGATCGCGAGCCCGTTGAGCCCGGTGAGGACCTTCACGTCGAGAGCTGGGCGAGGCTGGTCTGCGCGTGCCGCGGCATCCAGCGCGTAGTAGCCGCCCTCGCTGCGCACCCCGTCGATCGGACTCTCGCTGTCTTGCGCCGAGGCGAAGGCACCGGATGGCAGCCGCAGCACCCGCAGCAGAAAACTCGCGATCCCGGTCGCCGGCCCCGGTCGGTCGCCCTCGCCGAAGCGGGTGAGCAGTTGCGCGTTGTCGCTCAACATCCGCTCGTAGTGCGGTTCGCTCCAGTCGCGGTTCACGGCGTAGCGGAAGAAGCCGCCCTCGACGGGATCGCGCAGCGGCGACTCGGCGAGGACGTCGAGCGTGCGGCTGGCGAAGTCGGCCGCAGCGCTGTTGCCCGCCGCCGCGCGCTGCTCGAGAAACCAGAGAAGCGGCGCGTTCGGAAACTTCGAGCCACCACCCAGACCGCCGAACTCGGGGTCTTCGAGACGGAGCAGGCGATCGACAGCGCCGTCGAGTTCAGCCGCGGTGGGCAACGAGGATGGCGTGTCGACCCGGCTCTGCGCCAGCGCCTCCAGCACGGCCGCCGCAGCGCCCTCCACCTCCTCGCGCCGCTCGCCCCATGCTTCGAGGATCGCGTCAAGCACCATCCGGAACGAGGGCGTGTCACCGACCGGCCGGGGCGGAAAGTAGGTGCCGGCGAAGAACGCAGCACCGGTCGGCGTGGTGAACATTGACAGGGGCCAGCCCAGGTTGCTGGTGAAGGCACTCGCGGCGGCCAGGTAGGCGGCATCCACCTCGGGGTGCTCCTCGCGGTCGACCTTGATCGCCACGAAGTGTTCGTTGAGGTAGCCGGCCAGCTCGGGGTCGCTGAAGCTCTCGCGCGCCATCACGTGGCACCAGTGGCAGGTGGCGTACCCGATGCTGACGAAGACCGGCACGTCGCGGCGAGCGGCCTCGGCGAAGGGCTCCTCGCCCCACCCCCACCAGTCCACCGGGTTGTCGGCGTGGGAGCGCAGGTAGGGGCTCACAGCATCCGACAGCCGGTTCGTCATAAAGTCAGAGTATGTCGACGACGACCGTGACCTACGTGGGTGGGCCTACCGCGATTCTCGAGTGGGGTGGGCTTCGCATCGTCACGGATCCGACCTTCGATGCCCCGCAGGTCTACGAAGACCCTGAGGAGTCGACGCTGGTCAAGACGCACGGCCCGGGCGTGGCGCGCGCCGACCTCGGGCCGGTCGATCTCGTGCTGCTTTCGCACCACGGTCACAAAGACAACCTCGACTGGGAGGGTCTCGAACTGATCGCGAGCGGACCCCTCACACTCAGCCATCGCGTCGCCGCATCCGAGCTCTGGGGCGGCTCTGTGGTGGGCTACGACGACTGGGAGCAGCACCGCATAGGCGACGCGACGATCACCATCGTGCCCGCTCTGCACGGCCCGCCCGGGTCGCTCTGGTTCGCAGGTCCGGTGGTTGGTTTCGTGCTCGAGAAAGAGGGCGAGCCGACCGTGTATGTCAGCGGCGACAACGCCTCGCTGCCGCTGGTCGAGCAGATCGCCGGGCGGTTTCCGTCGATCGACATCGCGCTGCTGTTCTCGGGTGCGGCGCGCGTGCCGGGTCTCGACGCGGCACTGACGCTCACCTCGGTGGATGCTGCGGCGGCTGCCCGACTGCTCGGCAGCCCGCGGGTGGTCCCCCTGCACGTCGAAGACTGGGAGCACTTCAGCGAGAACCGCTGCGACCTCGAGGCGGCGTTCGCGGCGGCCGGATTGTCGGAGTTGCTCGTGCCGACGCCGCGCGGCGAGGCCGTAGCCCTGTAGTTCTCCCCCGCCGCGCCGACGCCAGTGTCTGGCCGTTACTTGGCGGCCCCGACCTGGTCGGGGTGCCCGCCCGAGCGGTGATCGCGGTTCAGCGCGCTGATCGCCGCCAACTCGTCGGCGCTCAGCTCGAAGCCGAACAGGTCGAAGTTCTGCGCCATCCGCTCGCGCGAGTTGGACTTCGGGATCACGACCAGCCCGTTCTGGAGGTGCCAGCGCAGGATGACCTGAGCCGACGACACCCCGTGCGCGGACGCCGCCGCGGCGATGGGGCCCTCGTCGAACAGGTTGACCTGCGCGTGGCCGAGGGGGCCCCACGACTCGGTCAGGATCCCGTGCGCGTCGCCATACTCGCGCAACGGCAGCTGGGTGAAGAGCGGGTGCAGCTCGATCTGGTTCAGCACCGGCACGACGTCGGTCTCGGCCAGCAGGCGATCCAGGTCAGGGATGCGGAAGTTGGACACACCGATTGAGGTCGCCTTGCCATGCGCCTGGATCGTCTCGAAGGCCTTCCAGGTCTCGATGAACAGGTCGCGCGATGGTACGGGCCAGTGGATCAAATACAGATCGACGGAGTCGAGCCCGAGCTTCGCGAGGCTCAGGTCGATGGCATCCAGGGCCGAGTGCGTGCCCTGGTCGGAGTTCCAGAGCTTGGTGGTGATGAACAACTCGTCGCGCGGGATGCCCGACTTCGCGATCGCGGCGCCCACTCCGCCCTCGTTGCCGTAGAACGACGCGGTGTCGATGTGGCGGTAGCCCACCTCGAGTGCATCGGTCACGATGCGTTCGGTCTCGGCGGGCTCCACCCGGAACACCCCGAATCCGAGCTGCGGGATGGTGTGGCCGTCATTGAGGGTGAGTGCGGGAACTGGTGTCGAAGTCACCCGTTCAGCCTATGACCCCCCGGGCGATTATCCTGAAGGGCTCATGTCCCAGGCCCTTCCCTTCACGATCTCGTACCCGCCCGAGCTGCCCGTCAGCGCGGCGCGGGACGAGCTCGCGCGCGTCATCGCTGACAACCAGGTCGTCATCGTGGCGGGCGCCACCGGCTCGGGCAAGACAACGCAGCTGCCCAAGATCTGCCTCGAACTGGGTCGCGAACGCATCGGTCACACTCAGCCCCGCCGGATCGCCGCGCGCAGCATCGCCGAGCGCATCTCAGAAGAGCTGCAGGTCGAGCTCGGCACCGTCGTCGGCTACCAGGTCCGCTTCGACGACCGGTCGAGCCGCGACACCCGCGTCAAGCTCATGACCGACGGCGTGCTGCTCGCCGAACTGAACCGCGACCGCGAGCTGCTGCGCTACGACACGATCATCCTCGACGAGGCCCACGAGCGCAGCCTGACCATCGACTTCTTACTGGGCTATCTGAAACAACTGCTCCCCCGTCGGCCCGATCTCAAGGTGATCGTCACGAGCGCGACGATCGATCCCGAGAGCTTCGCGCGGCACTTCGCGGATGCTGCCGGCAATCCCGCGCCGATCGTCGAGGTGAGCGGGCGTACATACCCGGTCGAGATCCGGTACCGGCCGCTCGTGGCCGAGGCTCTCGCTGACAGCGACGACCCGGATGACGTGCCCAGCGACGACCGCGACTACCTGGACGGCATCGTCGACGCCCTCGACGAGTTGGCGCGGGAGGCGCCGGGCGACGTGCTGGTGTTCCTCAGCGGCGAGAACGAGATTCGGGATGCCGAAGACGCGATTCGCGGTCGCTTCGGTCCCGAGACGGGCACCGAGGTGCTGCCGCTCTACGGGCGGCTGAGTTCGGCAGACCAGCACCGGGTGTTCGAGACCAAACGTGCGGCAGGCATCCGACGCCGGGTGGTGCTCGCCACCAACGTGGCCGAGACCTCGCTGACCGTGCCCGGGATCAAATACGTGATCGACGCGGGCACCGCGCGCATCTCGCGCTACAGCGTGCGGGCCAAGGTGCAGCGCCTGCCGATCGAGGCGATCAGCCAGGCGAGCGCCAACCAGCGCTCGGGCCGGGCGGGGCGCACCAGCGACGGGATCGCGATCCGGCTCTACTCGGAGGAGGACTTCGAGAAGCGGCCGGCCTTCACCGACCCCGAGATCCTGCGGACCAACTTGGCCGCGGTCATCCTGCAGATGATCTCGATCGGGCTGGGTGACATCGCGGCGTTCTCGTTCTTGCAACCCCCGGATTCGCGCGGGATCCAAGACGGGATGGACCTGCTGCTCGAACTGAACGCCATCTCGCGCGATCGCACAACGGGCCACACCAGGATCACCAAGGTCGGCCGCGACCTCGCGGCCCTTCCGCTGGATCCCCGGTTCGGGCGCATGCTGGTCGAAGCCAAACGCAACGGCGTGGTGCGCGAGGTGGCCGCGATCGTCGCCGGGCTGTCGATCCAGGATGTGCGCGAACGCCCGCTCGAGAAGCGCGCTCATGCCGACCAACTGCATGCCAGGTTCGCCGACCCGACCAGCGACTTTCTCGGGATGCTGAAGCTCTGGAACTACCTCGAAGAGCAGCAGAAGGCGCTGTCGAGCAGCGCGTTCCGCCGGCTGTGCAAGAGCGAGTTTCTGAACTACCTGCGGATTCGCGAGTGGCAGGACCTGTATCGCCAGCTCATCAGGGCAGGCAGTTCACTCGGCATCAAGCCGGGGGATGCGAAGGTCGACCCGGATGGCATCCACCGGTCGCTGCTCGCCGGGCTGTTGTCGCGCATCGGATTGCGCGACGAACGCGTCACGAAGACCAACCCGAAGGAGAAGCAGCGCGAGGGGCGTGAGCCGAAGAGCCGCGAATACATCGGCGCAAGGAACCAGAAGTTCGCGATCTTCCCGGGCTCGTCGCTGGCCCGCAAGGGGCCCCCCACCGTCATGGCCGCTGAGCTGGTCGAGACCAGTCGGCTGTTCGCGCGCACCGTCGCGGCGATCGACCCGGCCTGGGCCGAAGCCCTCGCCGGCGACCTGGTGAAGCGCAGCTTTGGCGAGCCGCGCTGGGAGAAGCGGCAGGGATCCGCGGTGGCCGACGAGAAGGTCACGCTCTATGGCGTGCCGATCGTGCCGAAGCGGCGGATCCAACTCGCGCGCATCGATGCGCCGCAGGCCCGTGAGCTGTTCATCCGGCATGCGATGGTCGACGGGGAGTGGCCGTATTCCCTCGAGCGGAACGGGCTGTTCGACTTCGTGCGCGCGAACGCGAGGCTGCGGGACGAACTGGCCGAGGTGGAGGAGCGGACCCGGCGCCGCGACATCCTGATCGACGACGAGGCGGTCGTCGATTTCTACGACCGGCGCGTTCCTGCCGACGTCACCGATGTGCGGCGTTTCGAGGTCTGGTGGAAGGCGGCCAGGGTCGAGGCGCCGGACTTGCTGACGATGACCCGCGCCGAGCTGCTTGAACAGGAAGAGCCGGAGGCCGAGCTCGACGCCGGCGCCTTTCCGAGCGAGTGGGTGCAGGACGAGCAGCGGATGCCGCTGCGCTACCGTTTCGAGCCCGGCGCCGATGACGACGGGGTCACCCTCGAGATCCCCCTGGCGCTGCTGGCGCGCCTCGAGAATCGCGGCTTCGACTGGCTGGTTGCGGGACTCCGCGACGAGCTCGTGACCGCGCTGCTGAAGACCCTGCCGAAGGCGATCCGGCGCAGTGTCGTGCCGGCGGCCGACTGGGCGCGGCGACTGCTCGTGGATGCAGAGGCAACAACCCCGCTTTCGGCCTACCTTGCCGAGCGCATCCGCGCGATCACCCACACCGTGATCGAGGCGGCAGACTTCGACGAAGGGCGGCTGGCCCCACACCTGCGCATGACCTTTACCGCCGTGGACGAGCGCGGGCGCCGCGTGGCCAGTTCGAAGAACCTTCTTGCACTGCAGAGCACGCTCTCAGAGCGCTCGCGCACCAGCATCGCGAAGGTCACGGCGGCGACCGCCCCGAGCAACGACCTCGAACGCTCCGGTCTCACCACCTGGGACTTCGACGCGCTTCCCACCCAGCTCGAGACGCGGATCGCCAGCGGCACCATCACCGGCTACCCGGCCCTGGTCGACGAGCGCGCCAGTGTCGCGATCCGCGTCTTCGGTACCGCAGCCGAGCGAGACCGCGAGCACCGTCTGGGCGTCCGCCGCCTCATCGCCCTCACCGTGCCGAACCCGCTCGGCTACGTGCAGGAACACCTCACCGGCGCCGAGAAGCTGCAACTCGCCACCAGCCCGTACCGCTCGACCGCCGCTCTCTTCGACGACGCCCTGCTTGCCACGATCGACAGCCTGGTGGATGCCGCCACCAGCGCCCCCGCTCCGACCACCCGCGCCGCTTTCGAGGCGTTGCGCGCGGAGGTCAACTCGGCGCTGGTCGATGGACTCTTCACCACCGTCGCCCTCGCGGCCCGTGTGCTGGGCTCCGCCCGGGAGGCCGACCGCGCCATCTCGGCCGCCGCGAGCTTGAACCTTATCGCCCCGCTCGCGGACGCGCGATCGCAGCTCGACGCGCTGCTGCATCCGGGATTCCTGCGGATCACCGGGGTCGCGCAACTGCGGCGCGTGCCGGTCTATCTCGCGGGAATTGTCCACCGGGTGAGCAAACTCGCCGACGCCCCGGGACGCGATCGCGCCGGGCTCACCGAGGTCGAGCAGGCGACGCAGCTGTACCGCGAGGCGGGCGGCACCCTGCCGCTCGCCGCGACGACTCCGCGGAAGCTCGTTCCGGTGCGTTGGATGCTCGAGGAGCTGCGACTCAGCCTTTTCGCGCAGCAACTCGGCACTGCAGGGACGGTTTCTACTCAGCGGATTCGCAAGGCCCTCGGGTAAGCATCGCCTGCGCTGTGCACCCCCCGAACGGGTGGTGCACAAAACGAACACAGTACCCGTGCGGGGGTAGACCGCTCGGTTCATTGGGTGTAGACACGCGGGTGGAGCGAACGTTTTCGAGTTGCACGAAAAGTTTGGGAACAGAGACCGCCCCACACGAGAGGGGGGCTCTCGCATGTTCACATTCTTTCCGAGATTCGGTGCCCATCACGGACGTTTCACTGGCGTCACAGTCGCGGCGATGGGGATTGCCGCGGCAATCGTCGGACTGGGGGTCGTCGGCTTGACCGGCGGCTCCGCCTCAGCCGATACGACAATCAACGGTCCGATCGACCTCGGTAACGCCACCTCGTTCGGTGTGCTGGCCGGGAGCGCCATCACCAACACCGGAACCTCGACGGTGAGCGGCGACGCCGGTGTCTCGCCGTTGACCTCGATCGGCTTGCTCGCTGGGGACCTGACTGGCGGCGGCGCGCTCCATCCGGGCGATAGCGTGGCGACCAGCGCACAAACCGACACCGCCACAGCATTCGGCGTCGCGGCATCGCTCACCCCGACCAGTTCCGGTTTCACCGAACTCGGCGGTCAGTCTCTCGGGCCTGGGGTGTACTCGGGGGGCGCCCTGAGCGTCAACGGAGTGCTGACCCTGGTGGGAACCGCCGACTCAGTGTGGGTCTTCCAAGCGGCAAGCACACTCATCACCGGTTCGAATAGCAGCGTGGTGTTGAGCGGCGTCGGTGTCACTTCGTGCAACGTCTTCTGGGAGGTCGGCAGTTCGGCGACATTGGGCACCGGTTCGACGATGGTCGGAACGGTCATGGCACTCGCGTCGATCTCCACCGATGGCGGCAACACGGTGAACGGACGCCTGCTGGCCAGGACCGCCGCGGTGACGCTGATCAACACGACAGTGAACCGCCCGAGCGGATGCTCCACTCCCATCGGCAGCGTGAGTTCCAGTCCGACGATCACCTCCACCGTGATTCCGAGCGGGACTGTCGGGACTCCGTTCTCGTTCACGCTCACGGCGTCCGGGTCGGCGGATTCCGATTTCGTGGTCATGAGCGGCGGATTGGCTCCGGGGCTGAGCCTGGAAAGCACGACCGGCGTGATCAGCGGCACGCCGACGATCGCCGGGACGTTCCCGATGACGATCTCGGCGGACAACGGGATCGCACCGGCTGGCACCGCTGACTTCCGTTTCGCCGTGTTGGACACGCTCGCGCTGACGGGTACCGACATCCACCCAGCGCTCGAAGCCGGCGGCATCACGGTCGCCACCGGGATCGCGATGCTCGTGCTGTCGCGCCGTCGACAACCCACCCACCGCGTGTGACTTCAGGGTGCAGAGGCGCGTCTACTTCTTACCCGAGCTCGCCGAGGCGTTCGACTCGTACGAGGTGTTTGTCGACTCGAAGAAGTTGACCAGCTGCAGGGTGTCGTTGGCCGTCGCCATCCACTTGGCCGGGTTGGTCACCTTGTACTCGGCGTCGAAGCCGAGCTCCTCGAGGCGGCGGTCGGCCAGGTACTTGACGTACTGGTTGATGTAGTTGGCGTTCAGCCCCAGGATGCCGCCCGGGAGCAGGTCGTGGTTGTACGCCTCCTCCATCTCCACGGCATCCGTGATCATCTTCTTGATCTCGGCGGCGAACTCCTCGGTCTGCAACTCGGGGTTCTCTTCGAGCACGGTCAGAATGAGGTTGATGCCGAACTTGAGGTGCAGGCTCTCGTCGCGCACCACCCAGTCCATGAGTGAGCCGAAGTTGCGCAGCAGGTTCCGCTGACGGAACGACAACGCCACCATGAAGCCCGAATAGAACCAGACGCCCTCGAGGATGACGTTGTACGCGACCAGATTGCGCACGAAATCCTGCTTGCCCTCGACCGTCGTGATGTCGAGCGTCTGCTCCGTCATGCGACGGATGTACTTCAGCTCGAACTCCTCTTTGCGCGCCATCGACGGGATGTCGATATGCGCGTTGTACGCCTCGTTGCGATCGATGGGGAAGGTCTCGAGCACGTACTCGAAGCTCATGCAGTGGTTGGCCTCTTCCCACATCTGCTTCGCGAGATAGAGGCTGCACTCGGCCGCGCTGACGTAGGGATAGACGCCGAAGGCGAGCGCCTTGTTGACCAGCAGCTCGTTCGGGTTGAAGTAGCTCATCAAGAAGGTGACCGCGTGACGCTCCTCGTCGGTCATCTTCTTGAAATCGGCGATGTCTTCACCCAGCTGGATCTCGTTCGGGAACCAGGTGTTGGCGACCGCCTGGTCGTAGAGGTCCATGGCCCACTGGTACTTGATCGGCTTGAGCAGGAGGCCGTCTTGCAGGCCGGTTCCTAAGATTCCCATGGTGGCTACTGGCAGCTCTCGCACTGGAGGTCGTCCATGGGGTCGACCGGGACGTCATAGCCGTTGATGGTGTCGGCGGCGCCGTTCACTTGCCCAGCCCCCCGAACCCGCGACGCGCAGGCGCAGACGTCGAGGACGTCTGCGCGGAACTCGCACTCGCACCCTCGACAGCAACGGCCGCCGCCTTCGCGTCGATGTCTTCGGACTTGTTCACCTTCACGGTCGACTGCTCGGCCGTGTGACGCGGCTTCATGTGCAGGTAGTAGGTCGTCTTCACGCCCCGCTCCCATGCCGCGTAGTAGATGTCCATCATGTCGCCCAGGTCGCGCGTCTCGAGGTACATGTTGCGGCTGATCGACTGGTCGATCCACTTTTGGGCGCGGGCTGCGACCTCGAGGAACGAGTATGGCGACAGCTGGAAGCTGGTCTTGTAGATCGCCTTCACGTCATCCGGAATCAGGTCGATGTTCTGGATGTCGCCCTGCGACCGCAGGATCTGCTCCTTGACGTCGCCCCAGATGCCGAGCTTCTGCAGGTCGTTCACCAGGTTGCGGTTCACCTCGAGGAACTTGCCGTTGCTCGTAGCGCGGCTGAAGATCTGCGAGAACTGCGGGTCGAGACCGGGCGTGGTGCCGGCGACCAGGCCGATGGATGCCGTTGGCGCGATCGCCATGAGCGTCGCGTTGCGCATTCCGCCCTTCACCTTCACGCGCAGCGCATCCCAGTCGAGCCGGGTGGTGCGGTCGACCTTGATGGGGAGGCCACGGTCGGCCTCGGTTAGCGCGATGGAGTCGAAGGGCACCAGCCCCTGCGCCCAGCGGCTGCCCTCGAAGTTCGCGTATGTGCCGCGCTCGCGCGCCAGGTCGGCAGACTCATCGATGGCCGCGTACGAGACGTGCTCCATGACCTCGTCGATCAGGGCGGCGGCCTCGTCGCTCTCGTAGCTGAGGCCGAGCCGCTCCACCACATCGGTGAACCCCATCACGCCGAGACCGATGGCGCGGTTGTTGAGGTTGGCGTGGTCGGCCTCTGGCACCGACGACACCGTGATGTCGATCAGGTTGTCGAGCTGGCGGACCGCGCTGCGGGAGCTCTCGTCGATGCGCGCCCAGTCGAAGCCGAGCGTGCCGTTGGCGTCGACAGCCAGGTGGGTCGACAGGTTGATCGAGGCCAGGTTGCAGACCGAGATGTTCTCTTCGTCTTGCGGGAGGCAGATCTCGGTGCACAGGTTGCTGAGGTGGATCGTGCCCGTGTTGTTGTTGAGGGCGCGGTTGTTGATGGTGTCTTTCCAAGTCAGCCACGGGTGGCTGGTGGTCTGCAGCGAGATCAGGATCGAGGTGAACTGCTCGCGAGCGCCCATCTTCTTGAACATGTTGATCCGGCCGGCCTCGGCCTCGGCGACGTAGAACGCGTAGCGCTCCGAGAACGCTTTGCCATAGAGCTCGTTGAGGTCGGTGACCTCGAGCGGGTCGAACAGGTACCAGTCGTCGTCGTTCTGCACGCGCTTCATGAACTCGTCGCTGATCCAGACCGCCGTGTTAGCGGTGCGGGTGCGGCGGTATGGGTCGCCGGAGTTCTGGCGCAGGTCGAGGAACTCCGGGAAGTCCATGTGCCAGTTCTCCATGTAGAAGCAGAGGGCGCCGAACTTCTTGCCGCCGCGGCTCACGGCGCGCAGCACAGAGTCGATGGTGTGCATGAACGGGATCGGCCCGGTGCTCGTCGTGTTGTTCGAGCGGATCGGCGATCCCTGCGCGCGCAGCTTGGTCACGCTGAGGCCGATGCCGCCCGTGCCCTTGGTGAGCCACATGACATCGCGCACGCTCTTGGCGATGTGCTCGATGTCGTCTTGCATCTCCATGACGAAACAGTTGGACAGCTGCGGATACGCGGTGCCCGCGTTGACCAGGGTCGAGCCAGCAGCGATGTACTCGAGTTTCGACATCTTGTCGTAGAAGCCGAGAGCCACCGACGTCGGGTCTGCCTCGTTGAGCGCCAAGCCCATGGCGATGCGCATCCAGAAGTACTGCGGCACCTCGAGCGGCTCGCCGTTGCGCGCCTTGATGCCGTAGCGGTTGTTCAGCGTGACGACCGAGATGTACTTGAGAAGCTCATCGCGCGACGGCTCCAGCGCGCCGGCCAGCCGGTCGAGGTCGTAGAGGGCGGTGAACCGCGGGTCGAACAGGGTCTCGGCGACCCCGCGCTCGACGGCTCCACGGAAGTGCGCGACGTGCAGCGTCTTGAGTTCGTCGGCGGTGGTGTAGTCGCCGAGCACGCCCTTGTAAATGGTCTTGAGCAGCAGGCGAGCCGCGACGGTGTCGAACTGCGGGTCGTCTTTGACGTTCTGCAGCGCCACCTGGATGACGGCCTCGTCGAGCTGCTGGGTCGTGATGCCGTCGAAGAGGGTGAGCTCCAACTCGCTGGCGATCTGCGTGACCCAGGTGATGTTCTCGTCAAGCCCCTGGCTCGCGTGCTCGATCGCAATGTTGATCTTGTTGGCGTCATACGCCTCGCGCTCACCGTTGCGCTTCACGACCGTGATGGTCACCTGGCCACTCCTTCTGTCCCTTTTTGCACGTGCTGACACCCCGTTTATAGACAACGCTCGACGACCGATGTCTCATCCCCCGGCCGGGAAGTTCCATCACTATATATCGGGGCACCGACCGAGCGGCAACCACTACATGTAGTGGGCGTGTCGTCCACAGAATGTGGATAAGTTCGCGGAGTTCTGCACAGATTCCACACCCTAGTCGGCCCTTCTGACACTCCTCGGGTGGGCGCGACTGGCCGGTAGAGTGGCTAGGTTGTGAACGCCTATCTGAGCCTCCTGCGCACCCCCGGGGTGGCCCGGATCATCGCCGCGCAACTCACGGCGCGCTTTCCGGGTGGAATGCTCTCGCTCGGATTCCTGCTGCACATGCAGCACATCTTCGGCTCATACGGCGCGGCCGGCCTTGTGCTCGCGGCGACCAGCGTCGGGCAGGCCGTCTCTGGCCCGCTCACCAGCCGCTGGATGGGGCAGTGGGGCATGCGGCCGGTGCTGCTGCTCACCACATCCATCTGCACGTTCTCGCTGCTCACCGTGGCGCTGGCGCCGCTGCCGCTGGTCGGCTACATGATCGCCGGGCTGGTCGCCGGGCTCAGCTACCCGCCCGTACAGCCCGCGGTGAGAACCATCTACCCGAAGATGGTCAACTCGAGCCAGCTCACCCCGCTGTTCTCGCTCGACGCGTCGGCCCAAGAGATCATCTGGATCGCGGGGCCGGTCGTGGTGACCTTCGTGGCGACCCAGATCAACACCGTTGTCGGCATCCTGGTGTCTGTCGTGTTCCTGGTCGGTGGAGGCCTCTGGTTCCTGCTCTCGCCCGAGGTGGGTCGGGTGCGCATCCCGCGCAGCAGACGCAAGCTCGGTTCGGTGCTGACCAAGGGTCCCGTGCTGCTCACCACCGTCGTCGGGTTCCTGCTGGTGGGCACCTGCGCCGCGACAGAGGCCGGCGTTGTTGCCACCTTCGGTCAGGGCAACTCGACCTCGGGGGTCGTTCTCGCGATCTGGGCCGTCGCCTCGCTGATCGGCGGGCTGCTGCTCGGCCACCTGCCGGTCACCCCGTGGTCTCTGGCGCGCCGGATGGTCGTAGTGTTGGTCGGCTCGGTGCTTGCCGCTGTCGCCATCCTGATTTGGACGGGCACGCCCGCCCAGTTCTGGACCTTGAGCGGCGCGCTGGTGGTCGCCGGGCTGTGCATCGCCCCCGCGCTCGCCGTGATGTTCGGAGTCGTCTCGTCGAGCGTGCGCTTCAGCGACACCGCAGAGGCGTACGGCTGGGTCGGCACCGGTCAGTTGATCGGCGCCGCCGCCGGATCGGCCGTCGCCGGCTTCCTGATCGACTACGTCGCCCGCACGCACGGGGGTGGCGCTGGGCTCGGCGGCTTCCTCATCGCGGTGGTCTTTGCTGTCGTCGGAACCGCGGTTCCGGTGATCTTCCACGGTCGCCTGCCCGACCTTCGCGGACGGGATGCCGGCCCGCTCGCCGACACCGAGCCGGTGGCCACGCAGCCCAGCTGAGCCGTTAGCCCTTCAGCCGTGACGGCTTGAGCACCTCTGACAGCTCGCGCAGTTCGCCGAGCTCCTTCTCGAGGATCGCCGATGCCTTCTCGTCGGGCTGGAAGACACCGTCGACCAGCTGCATCTTGGCGAACGGCAGCTCGACGTTCGCCCCCACCTTGATCATGCCGTTGGGCGAGACGACCTGATCGAGCGCGACCACCCCGCGGGTTCCCCCCGAGACCCCGCCGTAGCTCACGTAGCCGAGCGGCTTGCGCCACCACTCCTTGTTGAGAAAGTCATAGGCGTTCTTGAGCGCCGGCGAGTAGCTGTGGTTGTACTCGGGCGTCACGAAGAGAAAGGCGTCGGCGGCGGCCACCCGCTCACCCCACGCAATGGTGTGCGGCTTGGTGTACTGGTGCAGGCTCGGGTGGTTCGGTTCATCCATGAACGGCAGGTTCAGTTCGGCCAGGTCGACAAAATCGACCTCGAAACCGCCGTGTGCTTCTGCGCGCTCGCGCGCCCACGTGGCGATGGGAAGGCCGATGCGGCCGGGGCGGACGCTGCCCACGATGATCATGAGGCGAGTGGGCACGAGAAACGCTCCTAAGTAGTTGACACGTCAATATATATAGACGTGCAACCGCAGGGGATGCCGGGTCATTCCTCCACGAGGGGCTGCGTCGGCAGCGCCTCTTCCGGGCGGTCGCCGTTGTCGACATCCTCGGGATTGGGCAGCCGGGTCACGAACCGGAAGAACACGACCGAGGCCACCGTCGCAACGCCTCCACCGACCAGGAATGGCAGGGCGAGGTCGACACGGCCCAGCAGTCCGCCGAGCAGGGAGCCGATCGGCATGGCTCCCCACAGCAGGGTGCGCCAGGTGCCATGCACCCGCCCGAGCAACCGACCGGGGATGATGCTCTGCCGGAGAGACATCACCAGCACGTTCCAGAGAATCACCCCCACAGACGAGAGGAAGAATCCGAGCGCGGCCAGCCAGAGCTGCGGCGCCAGCCCGATCGCGAAGATCGACACCGAGAACAGGACGTTGCCGATCGCCATGGTCAAGCCGGCGCCAAGTAGGCGTTTCACGCGATCGACGACGAGGCTGCCCAGAATGGCGCCCACCGCGCCGCTCAGCAGGAACACGCCGAACAGCGAGGGCGGCAATCCGATCCGCTGCACGAGGTAGAGCACGAAGCTCGCGGTCGCGGCCGAGATCGCCAGACCGGTCAGGGTGCTCAGCAGCCAGAGTGTCACCAGCATCCGGTTCGCCGTGATGAAGCGGAACCCCTCGATGTACTGACGCCACCACGGTTCACGGGCTGCCGGGTCGGCCCCGGCCACCGGCGGGCCGGCAACTGGTGCCGCCCTGAACTGGCGACCGGATGCCGCGACCGGGAGCAGAACGGCAAGCACGACCGCGACGGCGAAGGCCGCGACATTGACGCCGAGCGGGATCAGCACCGAGATGCCGAACAACACAGAGGTGAATGGCGCGGAGAGGAAGTTCAGCACGACCGTCTCGCCGGCCTCGATGCGGCCGTTGGCGAGCGGCAGGTTGCTCTTGTCGACGATGCCGGGCACCACCGCCCTGATCGCGCCGTCGTAGACGGTCTCGGCGACCCCTGCCACAAAGGTCACCGCGTAGAGCGACCAGATCGTCAGCGTGCCCGTCGCCACCAGGATGAGCAGTGTCGCCCCCAGGAGAGCCCGCACGGTGTTGGCAAGTGCCATCGCCGCCCGGCGGTCGATCTTGTCGATCAGGATGCCGGACGGGATCGCGAACAGCAGCCATGGCAGCATGGCGAGCGCCGCGATCCCCGAGATGAGAAACGGGTCGCGCGTCAGCGTCACGGCGAGCAGTGGAACCGCGGTGCGAACGATGCCGTCGCCCAGGCTCGACACGAGGTTCGCGGTGAAGATGTTGGCGAACGCCGGGCCAAGCGGCGGCCGCGGCTCCTTCGCCGCTGCCGTCGTCACCGAGTCACCATCTCCCGTGGATCGCGGAGCGGAATCGGCGGTCGTAGAGCTCGCGCACTGCCGCGGTGAACGCGCCGCCGAGCGGCGGAACTGAGCCCGCGGCGGCATTCGCCGTTGCCTGCTGCGGGTTGCGCGCGCCCGGGATCACCGTGCTGACACCGGGCAGCTGAGCTAGCCACGCCAGCGCCGCCTCGGCGGCCGGCAGACCGGCGCCCTCGGCGAGCGCCGAGAACTCCTTCGCCGCCTCGACGCCCTCGTCGAAGTCGACACCCGAGAAGGTCTCGCCCTGGTCGAACGACTCGCCGTGCCGGTTGTATGTGCGGTGATCGTTCGGGGCGAAGGCCGTGTCGTGCCGGTAACGGCCGCTGAGCAGACCGCTCGCAAGCGGAACCCGCGCGATGATGGCGACCCCGGCATCCTGGGCCGCGGGCAGCACCTCATCGAGCGGTTTCAGTCGGAACGCGTTCAGGATGATCTGCACGCTCGCAACGCGCGGGCGCGCGATCGCCAGCAGCGCCTGCTCGACCGTCTCGACACTGACCCCGTATGCCGCGATCGCGCCAGACTCGACCAGTGCGTCGAGCGCGTCGTACGTCGCCTCGCTCTGGTAGACGGCGGTCGGCGGGCAGTGCAGCTGCACCAGGTCGAGGGTGTCCATGCCGAGGTTCTCGCGAGAGCGATCCGTCCAGGCCCGAAAGTTCGCTGCCGAGTAGTTCTCGGGCAGCTGATCCATGCGGCGGCCCATCTTGGTGGCGACGGTGATCGAACTGCGGTCGCCCTCAGAGAGGGCGGAACGCCAGCCACCGATGATGGTCTCGCTGCGGCCGTCGCCGTAGACGTCGGCCGTGTCGAAGAAGCTCACGCCGGCCTGCTGGGAGGCGTCGAGAACCGCGCGCGCCTCGGTTTCTGAGACGTCGCCCCAGTCGGCGCCGAGCTGCCAGGTGCCGAGGCCGATGACTGAGACGGTGCGGCCCGTGCGGCCGAGGGTGCGTTGATCCACGTCGACGAGCCTATGACGCGCCCGCGACAGCTGGGAACCCGCGATCAGCCGATGGCTGTGGCCACAACTCGTGCCATCTTTGGCCGGATGACGTGGTCGCCTCCGTCGACACGGTGCGCGGTCACGCCTCGCAGCTGACCGATCACGCGCATGCCCGATGGAGCGAGGAACGGATCGAGAGACCCGTAGACGACCTGGACAGGAACCCGCACCGACGCCAAGTCACTCACCGAGGTCTGCGACTCGATCGAGTTCTGGAGCGAAAGCACGAACGGGCGCCAGTTGGCTTCCGAGACCACCAGCAGGTTCTTGATCGGCGAGAGCATGGCAAGGCCGGCCGCCGCTCGGATCGTGAAGTCCTTGTTGCCCCGCAAGTATTCGTAAAGGCGCAGGTACAGCTCCATCGCTGCACGGTCTGCACGGCCGCCGATGGCATCCGGAGCCAGGTAGACCGGCGGGCTGACCAGAACCAGCCGGCCCAGTCGGGCGCGCCGCGACGCGGCATAGCGAGCGGCGATCAGCGAGCCCATCGAATGTCCGACCAGCACGAACGGTTCTCGCAGCCGCAACGTCCTGATGGTGCGCGACAGCGAGGCGACATGATCTTCGATCGTGTACCGGGAGTCCTCGGGCGCGGGCGAGCCACCGAATCCGAGCAGGTCGATGGCGATCACCCGATGCGAGCCCTCGATCAGCGGGACCACATTCTCGAAGGTCACCGACGACGACGCGATGCCGTGAATCAGGATGACAGGCCGACCGCGCCCGGTGTCGATCGCGACGTGCAGAAGGGGCGGCCGCCGGAAGAATCCGCGCAGTCGCCCCATGCCGTTCAGGCTAGCCGCTGATGGTCAGCTGTCGCGCAGCTGTTCCTTCAGTTCGTTCTTCTTCTCGACCGAGTCGCGGTTCGCTTCGGCCGACTTGACGTCGGCATCCGCCTTCATCTGATCGGCCTTGTCTTCGACGCGCTCTTTGGTGTCGTGAGCGGCCTCGCCGAGCTTGTGTCCGGCTTCCTCGGCAACGTCCTTGGCATCATCCATGAATCCCATGTGTTGCTCCCTTCGTTGTTCCTTCGACGCTAACTCGGGGTTGGGGCGCGGGCTGGGAATGTCAGCCAGCGTCCAGGATGCGCCGCAACCGTTGGCTCGCGTGGCCGAATCGTGACCGGTGACGATCGAATCGTGATGAACGTTGGGGTGTGCCGCGCGGCGGTTCTCTCTAACGTCGTCCCTATGACACGCACCGCGCGCTCCCTGCTGATCGGCAGCGTTCTGCTGATCTCCGCACTGTCCCTCGCCGGATGCTCCGCCGGCGCGGGTGGCTCGGCAACTCATTCCGGCACGGTATCCGGCCAGTCGGAGGCTGTTGCCCCGGGCGCCGCGGACGGCTCCGGTACCAAGGCCCAGTCGGGGGGCTCGGCGACAGTCGACCGCTCCGTCGTGGTGACGGGCACCCTCACCGTGACCGCCCAGAAGCCTCTCGCCGCGGCCGACAAGGCTGTCTCGATCGTCGAGGAGGCAGGCGGCCGTGTCGACGGTCGCACCGAGAACGCCGCAACCGACCGCGACGAGGGCAGCGCGACGCTGGTGCTGCGCATCCCGGCCGCCAAGCTCACGCCGACCCTCGCAGCTCTGAAGAAGCTCGGCCGCGCCGACCAGGTGTCGGTGGATGCCACCGATGTGACCACCCAGACTCAAGACCTGGGCGCGCGCATCGACGCCTTGCGCGCTTCGGTCACCCGCCTCCTTCAGTTGGAGTCGACTGCCACCGACACGACCAACCTGATCGCTATCGAGACGGCCATCAGCGATCGGCAGGGCGAGCTCGAGAGCCTCGAGGCACAGCAGCGCGGGCTCAACGACCAGATCAGCATGTCGACCATCACCATGAACCTGCGCTCGGATGCCGCGGCTCCCCCCGTCAAGCCCGCCGACTTCTGGAGCGGCCTGGGGGCCGGGTGGGGCGCCTTCGTGGGGTTCTGGGCGGGAACGCTCGTCGTGCTCGGTGTCCTGTTGCCCTGGCTGGTGTTCCTCGGGATCGCCGCCGTGGTCACCGTGCTGATCGTGCGCCTGGCACGGAGGCGCTCCGCGCGTGCGGCAGTCGCTCCTGCGGCGGTCGCTCCTGCGGCTACGCCTCCCGGACCGACCGGATGAGTGCCAGCACCGCGAGGCCGTAGGCCTCGGACGGGTCATCGCTCGTGAACGCGACATCCACCCCGTCGATGCTCACCTGCACCGTGTAGGCGACGCCGCCCTGCTCGACCGTCGCTCGATCGAGCGAGCGGAACGTTCCGCGCAGCACCTCGCGCAGCTGATCCTCGCGAGGCAGCCAAAGCGCGTCCTCGAGCGCGACAGAGTCGAGCGCCCACTCGGTGGTGCCGTTAAATCCCAGCACCGTTCCGGTCGCGTAGTGGTGCGCCTCGATGGTCATGTCGCTGACCGTGAAGACATCACCCTCGAAGTCGGCGGCCGCGTCGTTCGACGGCGTGATCTGGAAGCTGTCACCGGATGCGGGCGTCCAGGCGAGGCCGGCGGTGCGCAGTTCGCGGGCTAGTGCAGTGGAGATCACGGGTCCATCATCCGCTTCGCGGTGGCCGTGCGCCGCTGCTCACCGCGGGCATGGCAGGATGACGCCCATAGCCGACCGACCCAGGACGAGCCGAAGGAGAACGCGCGTGGCCGAGCCCACCCCCCTGCCTTCCGACCCGATCGCCGAGGCGCACCGCCTGTGGCAGGAGCACGGCTGGGCGGATGCCGCAGACGGCATGGCCGCGGTTACCGCGATCATGCGCACCCAGCAGATCCTGATGGCGCGCATCGAGGCGACACTGAAGCCGTTCGACCTGTCGTTCGCCCGCTTCGAGTTGCTGCGGCTGCTGAGCTTCACGCGGCACGGCTCGCTGCCGATGGCGTTCGCCAGCGCGCGGCTGCAGGTGCATCCGACCAGTGTCACCAACGCCGTGGATCGGCTCGAGGCCGCCGAGTTCGTCAAGCGCGTGCCGCATCCGACAGACGGCCGCGCCACACTGATCGAGATCACCCAGGCGGGGCGCGAGCGGGTGGATGCCGCGACGGCCGAACTCAATAGCGCGGTCTTCACGCGACCCGGGTTCAGCCGCGACGACGCGACGCAACTGAACGAGCTGTTGCGCGGATTTCGGCGCGACGCCGGCGACTTCGCCGAGTAGCGACGCCGCGCCAACGTTCTTGCAGGGTGGGTCGTCACGCCAGGCGGCTTTCGTATCGCCGTCCTGCCGTTCCGTCGCCCGATGTGGTGCTTGACGCCCTCGCGCTGTACACGTGCTCCAGAACGGGCACCAGAACGGGAGCGGGCGCGTGATGACATGCCGAGTTCCGGCAACCTTCGTCAGAACTGCCAGGGATACGGACCCCAGTCGGGCGCCCGCTTCTCGAGAAAGGCATCGCGGCCCTCGACGGCCTCGTCCGTTCCGTAGGCGAGCCGAGTAGCCTCTCCCATCAGCACCTGTTGCCCGGCGAGACCGTCGTCGACCGCGTTCATCGAGAACTTGAGCATCCGGATCGACGTCGGCGACTTGCCGAGGATCGTGTCCGCCCAGTCGAGGGCGGTCGTTTCGAGATCCGCGTGCGGAACGACCGCGTTGATCGCTCCCATCTCGTATGCGCGCTGGGCGTCGTACTCTCCGCCCAAGAAGAAGATCTCGCGAGCCAGCTTCTGGCCGACTTGGCGGGCCAGCAGCGCGCTGCCGTAGCCCCCGTCGAACGAGCCGACGTCGGCATCCGTCTGCTTGAAGCGCGCGCGCTCGGCGCTGGCGATCGTGAGGTCGCAGACCACGTGCAGCGAGTGCCCGCCGCCGGCCGCCCAACCCGGGACGACCGCGATGACGACCTTGGGCATGGTGCGGATCAGGCGCTGCACCTCGAGGATGTGCAGCCTTCCGGTCGCGGCACTCCCGTCGTCATATTCATACCCGTCACGACCACGGATGCGCTGGTCTCCACCCGAGCAGAACGCCCAGCCGCCGTCTTTGGCGCTCGGCCCGTTGCCGGTGATCAGCACGACGCCGATGTGCACGTTCTGGCGCGCGTCGTCGAGCACCCGGTACAGCTCATCGACCGTCTGCGGCCGGAACGCGTTGCGCACCTCTGGCCGATTGAACGCGACGCGGGCGATCCGTCCACTGGTGTCGTGGTGGTAGGTGATGTCGGCCAACTCGGCGAAGCCCGCGACATCCTTCCACCGGGTGGGGTCGAAGAGCTCGGAAACCTGTGTCGTCACGATGTCACGGTATCCCGCGCCAGGGGAACAGCGGTGACTGGCGTGCCAGGAACGCCGCAGCCCCGACCCGCGCCTCATCGCTCGCGGCGACCTCGGCGTCCCAGAAGGCAGCCCGGTCGGCAAGGGCCGGGTCGCGCGCTGCGATCAGGTCGATCAGCTCTTTGCTCGCCTGCTGGGTGAGTCGGGAGCGGGTGACCAGCGTCCCGACGAACGCGTCGATCTCGGTCCAGAATCCCGCGACGGGCAGGAGCCGCGAGACCATGCCCCAGCGGGCGGCGGTCGCGGCATCCACCAATTCGCCGCTCAGGATGAGGTGCTTGGCGGCTGCCGGCCCGGCGAGCTGCACCAGACGCGTCATCCCGGTCAGCGGATACAGGATGCCCAGCCGCGCAGGCGTCACGCCGAACGTCGATCGCTCGGAGGCCAGTCGGATGTCGCATGCGCCCGCGAGCTCCCAGCCGCCGCCGACGCAATAGCCGTCGATCGCGGCGATGGTGGGCTTGGGAAATGCCGCGAGCGCGCGCTCCCCCGCCGTGACGTGCCCGCCGTCTCCTGCCAGCGGATCGCGAAGGATCTGATCAAGGTCGCGGATGTCGGCCCCGGCCGAGAAGTCATCGCCGGCCCCTCGCACAACGAGCGCCGCGACCTCGGGGGCGCCGGCCAGTTCGGCCAGCAGCGGAGCGAACGAGTCCCACATCTGTCCGGTGAGCGCATTGCGCCGAGCGGGGTTGTCGATGGTCAGGGTCGCCACTGGCCCTGCAACCTCGACACGCAGTTCGGGCATCAGTTGGCCGGTTCTGTCACGATGCCCGCGGCCAGCAGGCCGTCGATCTGGCTGCTCGTGAGGCCAAGGCGGTCGAGCACCGCCCTGGTGTCTTCACCGAGCTCTGGCGGCGCCTTGTGCACGTTCGGCGCGACACCGTCGACGGTGATCGGCCCGCGCAGAAGGGGCAGCGCGCTGCCGTCGCGCCGAGTGAGGTGCTTCACCATGTCGACGTGCTTCACCTGTGGATCGTTGAACACCTGCTGGTAGTTCAGGATCGGGCCGGCCGGGATACCGATCCGCCGAAGCTCATCGACCCACTCGAGCCCTGGACGCGCCGCGAGAAGCCGTTCGAGTCGTGCGGTGAGCTCCTCCCGATTGCCGGACCGCGCACGCCCCGTCGCGAACTCCGGGTCGTCGGCCAGCCCCGGCTCGCCGAGCAGCTCGGCCAACTGCTGAAAGTGCCGATCGTTGCCCGCTGCAATGATGATCGGAATGTCGGCGGTCGCGAACACCCCGTACGGCGCGAGCACCGGGTGGTTGTTGCCCTGCGGTTGCGGCACCTCGCCCGTGCTGAGGTAGCGCTGACCCTGGAACGCCGAGACCGCGATCCCGGCCTCGAGCAGCGAGGTCTCGATCATGGAGCCCACACCCGCGCGCTCGCGCCCGACCAGCGCAGCGGCGATGCCGAGCGCGGTGAAGACGCCTGCGTAGATGTCGACGATCGGCACGCCGACGCGGGTGGGGTGCTCCGCATCCTCGCCGGTCACCGACATGAGCCCGGACATGCCCTGCGCGACCTGGTCGAGGCCTGCGGCCTGGGCGAGCGGTCCGCTCGAGCCGAATCCGCTCACCGACGCCACGATCAGCGACGGCTTCTCGGCGCGCAGTTCTGCGGGGTCGAGGCCCATCTCGGTCATGGTGCCCGGTTTGAAGTTCTCGATCACGACATCCGCGTCAAGGGCCATGCGCCGCAGCAGCGCGGCGCCCTCTGGCGAATAGAAGTCGATCGCGATCGACGACTTGTTGCGGTTCACCGAGTCGAAGTACAGGCTGTGCGCGCCCTCGAACGGCGGCCACGCGCGCGTGCTGTCTCCGCCCTTCTTGCTCTCGACCTTGATGATGGTCGCCCCGAGGTCGGCGAGCAGAGCGGTCGCGTATGGACCGGCGAGCGCCCTGGTCAGGTCGAGCACGACGATGCCGTCGAGCGGCAAGGCTCGCGGCGCAGCGCCGAGCACGGCTCAGCCCTTCAGCCGGATGTTGATCTGCTTGGTCTGCGTGAACCCCGCAAGCATGCCCTCGAGCGAGACCTCGCGGCCGATGCCGCTCTGCTTGTAGCCGCCGTAGCTCTGGCCGACCACCTGACCGCCGCCCTGATTGACCTGTACCCAGCCCGCCTCGATCCGATTGGCCGTGGTGACTGCTGCATCCAAATCGTGGGTCCACACGTAGGCGGCGAGCCCGTAGTTGCTGTCGTTGGCCATGCGAACGACATCGTCGACGTCGTTCCACGGGATGGCCACCAGCACCGGGCCGAAGATCTCTTCCTGAGCCAAGCGGAAGTCGTTGCTGACCCCGCCGAACACCGTCGGCAGGTGGAAGTAGCCCTCGGTCAACGGTCCGCTGCTCGGCACATCGCCGCCCAGCACGGTGGTCATGGTCGAACTCTCCCGACCCTCGTCGAGGTAGCCGGCGATCGAGTCGAACTGACTCGCGTTGATGATGGCGCCAATGTCGTTCGACTCGTCGAGCGGGTCGCCCACCTTCATGGCGCCGAGTCGCGCGCTCAGGCTGCCGAGCACCTCGTCGTAGATGTCCTGGTGCAGGAAGAGCCGCGACCCCGCCGTGCAGCTCTGGCCCTGCCGCGCGAACCGCGAACTGAGCAGCAGGCCGTCGATCAGCGCGTCGATGTTGTCGGCGTCCGCCGCATCCGGGAATACGATCGACGGGTTCTTGCCCCCCAGCTCGAGCGAAAGATGCGCGATGCGCTCGCCGGCCGTGCGCGCGACGCCTTTGCCCACCTCCGTCGAGCCGGTGAACGAGACCTTGTCGATCCCGGGATGCTCGGCCATCGCCTGACCGACGACACTGCCCCGCCCGGTCAGGGCGTTAACTACGCCGGCGGGCAGGTGGTTGTTGCAGACCTCGGCCAGCAGCAGGATCGTGAGGGGAGCGTCATCCGCGGCCTTCATGATGACGGTGTTGCCGGCCGCCAACGCTGCGGGGATCTTGAATCCCGCGATCATGAGCGGCGAGTTCCAGGGCAGGATGCAGCCCACCACCCCGAGCGGCTCGAGGCGGGTGTACTGCAGCTGGTTGTCGCCAGCCGGCAGCACCGTGCCCTTGACCTCGCCCGCGACACCCGCGAAGTAGCGGAACAGCGAGATCAGCACGCCGACCTCTGGCCGGGCCTGAGTGCGAATCGCGTTGCCGGTGTCGATGGCGGTCAGGCGCGCGAACTCCTCGGTGCGTTGCTCGAGCTCGTCGGCGATCTTGTTGAGCGCGCGAGAGCGCTCGGTGAAATGCAGCGAGCGCCAGGCTGGAAATGCCGCATGCGCGGCGTTCACGGCACGGTCGAGATCGACGGTGCCCGCAGCGGGGACCCGCGCGATGACCGTCTCGCGCTTGGCCGGGTTCTTCACATCGCGCCACTCGCCGGTGAGCGACTCCACCTCTTCGCCGCCGATCCACATCAGGCGGTCGGTGCGGCTCCCGAGCACATCGCTCGGAGAAATCGTCGTGGTGTCGGTCATCGGGTCCTCCGGGGCGTGCTGGTGATGCTGTGTCGTGAACTCAGCTGTTCGTGGCTCAGCTGTTGGTAAAGCGGGGATCGCGCTTCTCGGTGAAGGCGCGCATCCCCTCCTTCTGATCGTCGGTGGCGAACAGCGAGTCGAAAATGCGGCGCTCGAAACGGAGCCCACTGCTCAGTGTGGTCTCAAATGCGGCGTTCACCGACTCTTTCGCCAGCATCGCGACCGGAAGCGACATTCCGGCGATCGTCGCAGCGGCATCCATCGCCTCATCGAGCAGCCGGTCGGCCGGCACGACGCGAGCCACCAACCCGGCGCGTAACGCCTCGGCCGCGTCGATAGTGCGCCCGGTCAGGATCAGGTCCATGGCAAGCGCCTTGCCCACGGCGCGGGTGAGGCGCTGCGAGCCGCCGATGCCGGGGATCACGCCGAGCTTGATTTCGGGCTGGCCGAACTTGGCAGTATCTGAGGCGATCAGGATGTCGCACATCATCGCCAGCTCGCAGCCGCCCCCGAGCGCGTAGCCCGAGATGGCCGCGATCAGCGGAGTCCGGATGGCCGTCAACCGATCACCGATCGCGAAGACGTCGGCGAGATACATGTCGAGGTAGCCCTTGTCGGCCATCTCTTTGATGTCGGCTCCCGCGGCGAAGGCGCGCTCGGATCCGGTGATCACGATCGCCCCCACACCGGCGTCGGCGTCGAAGGCGGTCGCCGCAGCCAAGAGCTCTGTCAGCAACTGCGAGTTGATCGCGTTCAGCGCCTCCGGCCTGTTCAGCGTGATCAGACCGACGCGGCCGCGCTGCTCGACCAAGATCGTCGAATACGCGATCGTCGAATACTCGGTGCTCATCCAGACACTTTCGCAGAGTCTGGGGCCGGGTTCGCTGAGTTCTCGCGAATCACCGTGATGATGCCCGAGAAATCTCGGCCAGCACCGCCCTCGTCGGCGAAGCGCTGGTAGATCCGCGCGGCCAGCGGGCCGAGCTCGGCTGCCGTACCGGTCTGCTCGAGGGCGTTGAGCACCAGGCCGAGATCCTTGGCCATCAGCGCGCCCGCGAACCCGGGCTGGTAGTCGCGATTGGCCGGGCTGGCCGGCACCGGGCCGGGCACGGGGCAGTTGGTGGTGAGCGCCCAGCACTGACCGGATGCCGCGGACGCGACATCGAACAGCGCCTGGTTGGTCAGCCCCAGCTTCTCGCCGAGCACGAAGGCCTCGCTGACCGCGATCATCGAGACGCCCAGGATCATGTTGTTGCAGATCTTGGCGGCCTGGCCTGCCCCCGAGCCGCCGCAGTGCACCACCCGGCCGCCCATGACCTCGAGGATCGGCTGCGCGGCGGCGAAGTCGTCGACGTCTGCGCCGACCATGAAGGTCAGGGTGCCGGCCTCTGCACCCATCGTTCCGCCCGAGACCGGGGCGTCCATTCCGCGGTGGCCCGCCGCGACGGCCAGCTCGCGCGCCGCGATGGCGTCGGCCACGTCGATCGTCGAGCTGTCGATGAACAAGGTGCCGGGGCGGGCAGCGGCGAGCAGGCCGTCGCGGTAGGCGTCGAGCACATGCCTGCCGCTCGGAAACATCGTGATGACGATGTCGGCGTCGGTGACGGCGGTTGTGGCGTCCGCCGCCACGGTGACGCCCCGCTCGCGCGCGCGATCGACGGCGGCCGGCACGACGTCGAAGCCGTGCACGGGGTATCCGGCCGCGACCAGATTGGCCGCCATCGGCCCGCCCATGTTGCCAAGGCCCAGGAATGCGATGGTCATGAGGGGCTCCCTATCGAGGCCGGCGCCGGCGCCAGCCCGAGTTCGTCGGTCTGTTCAGCACCGCCGAGGGGCGCGAAGTACTGCTCGATGGCGTCGGTCGTCACCTCGGCGAGGGTCGCGGGCGACCACCGCGGCGCGCGGTCCTTGTCGATGACCTGAGCCCGGATGCCCTCGATCACCTCGGCGCCGCGGCTGATGCGGGTGGCGACCCGGAAGTCCTGGTCGAGCGCCGCCTCCAGGCTGGGCAGCGCTGCCGCCCGTCGGAGAGCCGCCAGCGTCAGGGCCACCGAGGTCGGCGACTTGGTGCGGATCGTCGCGGCGGCCTCCTGCGCCGCGGTCTCGCCTGATACGGCCAATCGCTCGACGATCGCCTCGGCATCGTCGCCGGCATAGGGCTCGTCGATCCAGGAGCGCTGCGCGAGCAACTCGGAGGCGGGCGGCTCGACCGCGAACCGGGCGAGCGCGTCGTTGGCGTCTCGCGTCTCGAGGGCCGTGACGAACTCGTCGAGCCGATCGCTCGGGACGAAGTGGTCGGCGAGCCCGAGAGCAATCGCGTCGGCTCCGGATGCCGTGCCGCCGGTCAGCCCCATATGCGTGCCGAGTTCGCCGGGCGCTCGCGCCAACAGGTACGTGCCGCCAACGTCGGGAAAGAAGCCGATCGACACCTCCGGCATGCCGATGCGGGTGCGCTCGGTGACGACCCGGATTCCGCCGTGAGCCGAGAGACCGACGCCCCCGCCCAGAACCAGGCCGTCCATCAGGGCGACGTATGGCTTGGGATAGCGGGAGATCGCGGCATCCAACTGGTATTCGTCTGCCCAGAACCGAAGGGCGTCATCTCGACCGTCGCGCATCGCCGTGTAGATCGCCACGATGTCGCCACCCGCGCACAGTCCGCGTTCGCCAGCGCCCGAGAGCAGAACCGTGCTCACCGAATCGTCTGCCTGCCACTCGGCCAGCGCGGCCGCCAGGGTCAGCACCATCGAGTGGTTCAGCGCATTGATCGCCCGCGGGCGATTCAGGATCAGTCGGCCGAGCGCGCGGTCGCGCCGGACAAGCACCTCGTCGCGCCGTTCGACAACTTCGGGGGATTGAGCAGCCACCGTCACGCTCCCGCGAGTTCGCGGCCCACGATGAGCCGCATGATCTCGTTCGTCCCCTCCAGTATCTGGTGCACGCGCAGGTCGCGCACGATCCGTTCAATGCCGTAGTCGGCCAGGTAGCCGTAGCCGCCGTGCAGTTGCAGCGCAGCATTGGCCACGTTGAAGCCGGCGTCGGTGGCGACCCGCTTGGCCATGGCGCACAGCCGCACCCGATCGGCCGCCTTGCGATCGACCGCATCGGCCGCGCGCCACAGCAGAGTGCGTGCAGCTTCGAGCTCGGTGTCCATGTCGGCGAGCTGGAAGAGCAGGGCCTGATTTTGGATCAACGGGGCGCCGAACGCCTCGCGCGAACGCAGATACGCGACGGCCTTGTCGAGAGCAGCCTGACCACCGCCGAGCGAGCATGCGCCGATGTTGAGCCGACCGCCGTCGAGAGCGGTCATCGCAATACCGAAGCCATCGCCCTCGGCGCCCAGACGGTTCGAGACCGGCACGTGCACGTTGTCGAAGATCACCTGACGAGTCGGCTGGGCGTGCCACCCCATCTTCTTCTCGAGCGGCCCGAAGCTCAGGCCCGGCGTGCCGTCCGGTACGACGATCGCGCTGATGCCGTGGCTGCCGGTCTCGGCGGTCCGAGCCATCACGACGTAGAGGGCAGCGGCTCCTGCGCCCGAGATGAACTGCTTCACCCCGTTGATGACGTACTGGTCGCCGACCCGCTCAGCACGTGTTCGCAGGGCCGCGGCATCCGAGCCCATGCCCGGCTCGGTGAGGCAATAGCTGCCCAGTGCCTCCATGGTGGCCAGCGTCGGCACCCATTCGGCTCGCTGCCGGTCATCACCGTGGCGATCGATCATGCCGACCACCATGTTGTGGATCGAGATGTAGGCGGCGATCGTCGTGTCGCCCTCGGCCAGTTGTTCGAACAGTCGCACCGCGTCTGAGCGGCTCAGGCCCGATCCGCCGAACCGTTCATCGACACAGATAGCGCCGAGACCCATCTCGCCGGCCTGCCGCAAGGTCTCGAGCGGGAGGTGGCTGGTTTCGTCCCACTCGGCGGCGTTCGGCGCGAGCTCGTTCGCGGCGAAGTCTCGTACGGCATCGAGCATGCTCTGCTGGTCGCGGGTGAGGGTGAACATCGCGGGTTCCTCGTTGTCTAGCGCTTGCGGCGCGTTGGTGGCGGCGTCGGTTCTGCCGTCTTTCCAAGAATACGTGGAAGTCCTAGTATTTACGAGGACTTCCTACTAAATGTTGTGTCCCGCGACCCGGCTTAGGCTTGATGAGCCGCGCATCACCTCCGCAACCGCTCGACGAAGAGGACCCCATGAAGATCGCAGTGCTCGTGAAAGAAGTGCCGGACACCTGGGGAGACCGACGCATCGACCCCGCCACGAAACGGGTCGACCGCAGTTCGGACGAAGTCGTCGACGAGGTCAACGAGAAGGCTGTGGAGATCGCGCTGCAGGTGCAGTCCGCGAATCCGGGCAGCGAGGTGACTGTCGTGACCATGGGCCCCAAGAGCGCGCTCGACGGACTGCGCAAGTCGCTGGCAATGGGAGCAGACAACGCGATCCACCTGCTCGACGACGGCCTGGTCGGATCGGATGCCGTGCAGACCTCTGCTGCCCTGGCCGCCGCACTGGCGCCGCGCGGTTTCGACCTGGTGATTGCCGGCAACGAGTCGACGGACGGACGCACGGCCGCCGTCCCCGCGATGCTCGCAGAGCGGTTGAACGCGGCACAACTGACCAACCTGCGCACGCTCACGGTGTCGGGAACGCAGGTGAGTGGCGAGCGCACCACCGAAGACGGCTACCTGGAGGTCGCCGCGGCGCTGCCCGCCGTGGTGTCGGTGACCGAGCAGATCGCCGAGGCGCGCTATCCGAGCTTCAAGGGCATCATGTCGGCCAAGAAGAAGCCGGTCGAGACCCTCGCCGTCGGCGACCTGGGGCTGGATGCCGCAGACACCGGCGCCGACCACTCCTGGTCGATCGTGCTCGAGGTGGTGCCGAGGCCCGCCCGCGCGGGCGGAACCGTCATCACCGACGACGGAACCGCTGGCACCCAGCTTGCCGACTACCTCGCCGCGGCGAAACTGATCTGAGGAGCCCCGACATGACCAAGATCCTGGTGCTGATCGAGCACGCCGACTCGAAGCCGGTCGCCAACGCCGGCGAACTCCTCGCCGCGGCTGCCGCACTCGGCGAGCCGAACGCGGTCGTCGTGACATCGACGGATGCCGCAGCTCTCGCCTCTGCGTTGGGTGCCCTGGGCGCGGCGGCGGTTCACGTGGCGACCGTTGCTGACGCCGACTCGCTGCTGGTCACCCCCAAGGTCGCCGCACTGGCGGCGGCCGCCGCGGGCGGCGAGGTGGGCGCCGTACTGGTCGGGACCTCCCTCGAGAGCCGTGAAGCGGCTGCGCGGCTCGCGATCCGGATCGGCGGGGCATACCTGAGCGACGCCGTCGGGTTGAGCTCGGCTGGCAACGCACTCACCGTCACCCAACAGGCGTTCGGCGGCGCGTACACGGTCACCTCTGCTGCGGGACGCGGCATCCCGATCATCTCGCTTCGGCAGCACTCCGTCGAGGGCTCTGCGCCCGCTGGGGCCGGCACCGTAAGCGCACTCGACATCTCGGGCGACGCATCACCAACCACCCGGATCACGGCCCGTCACGAGGCGACAGAGGCGTCGAGCCGACCCGACCTGCAGGCAGCAGCGATCGTCGTCTCGGGCGGCCGCGGACTCGGCTCGGCCGAGAACTTCGCCCTGGTCGATGAGTTGGCCGATGTGCTCGGCGCCGCCGTTGGCGCCTCTCGCGCCGCGGTCGATGCCGGCTACGTCCCGCAGAGCTACCAGGTCGGCCAAACCGGAGTGACCGTCTCACCGAATCTCTACATCGCGGTCGGGATCTCGGGCGCCATTCAGCACAAGGCGGGCATGCAGACGGCTAAGACCATCGTCGCGATCAACAAAGACGGCGACGCTCCGATCTTCGAGGTGGCCGACTTCGGCATCGTGGGCGACCTGTTCACGGTTGTGCCTCAGTTCATTGCCGCGGTGAAGGCTCGGAAGGGCTGATGGCCGAGAAGACACCCCGCAGCCGCTGGTTCAAGCTGGTGTGGATCGTTCCCGTCGTCCTGGTCGGCGCGACCCTGATCGTGCTCGCCGCGCGGGGCATCAGCACCTTGCCCGCTGTCCGAGCCTTCATGACCACCTACCCTGGCCAGTCGGCCCTGCCCTCCTGGGCGCCGGTTGGCTTTCCTGCCTGGCTGGAGTGGCAGCACTTTCTGAGCGCGTTCTTCCTGCTGTTCATCATCCGCACCGGCTGGCAGGTGCACACCACCCGTCGCGCCGAGGCGTACTGGACCCGCAACAACACGGGCTTGATCAAGACGAAGGGGCAGCCGGTGCGCATCCCGCTGCACCTCTGGTTCCACCTCACCATGGACGTGTTGTTCGTGCTCAACGGCCTGGTGTTCTACGTGCTGATCTTCGTCAGCGGCCAATGGGTGCGGATCATCCCCACTCGATGGGACGTGTTCCCGAACGCGATCACGGCCGGCATCAAGTACGCCTCGCTGAACTGGCCCACCGAAGACGGCTGGATCAACTACAACGCCCTGCAGTTGCTGACCTACTTCGTCACCGTGTTCATCGCCGCGCCGTTGGCTCTGATCACGGGCCTTCGAATGGTGCCGGGCCTCGCCGGGCGCTGGAAGCCGTTCGACAAGGTGTACCCCGCAGCGGTGGCCCGCAAGCTGCACTACCCGATCTTCATCTACTTCTTGGCGTTCATCGTGGTGCACGTGACCCTGGTGCTTGCCACCGGGGCGCTGCGCAACTTGAACCACATGTACGGCGGCAGCGATGACGTCAACTGGGTGGGCTTCGCGTTCTTCGCGGGATCACTCGTGCTCATGGTCGCCGGATGGTTCGCGGCACGGCCGGTGCTGCTCGCGTCACTGGCGTCGCTCGGTGGGCGCGTCGGACGCTGACGGCGCCCCGCCCGGTAGCCAGGCAGACGAAAGCCCCGGACTCCCACTCGAGTCCGGGGCTTTCGCGACTTTGATGGCTCTAGGTTCGGATCAACGACCCGCCGCTGCGCACCCGCGACACGGCGTCAACCGTTGCGGCCAGGATCAGCACGCCTCCGGTGACGATGAGGTTGATACCGCCACCCAGGTTGAGCAGGCCGAGGCCGTTCGTGATGACCGAGATCACCAGGGCACCGACCGCCGCGTGCATGAGGCGTCCGCGCCCGCCGAACAGGCTGACGCCTCCCACGACAGCCGCCGCGACACCGGTCAGCACCGTGTTGTTTCCGAAGGAGGCATCGACCGACTGGATCTTCGACGCGGTGAACAGACCGGATACCACTGCAAGGGTCGAGCAGATCGCGAACGCCGTCCACTTGATGCCGACGACCTTGACTCCGGCTCGGCGGGCGGCCTCGGCGTTGCCACCGATCGCGTAGAGGTAGCGGCCGTACCGGGTGCGGTCGAGCACGAAGGTTCCTAGCCAGAGGATCGCCAACAGGAACGGCACCACGATGGGCACGCCCTCGATGATGTTTCCTCCGACGACCTTGCCGTTGAGATAGTTCACCTGACCGCGGTTCTGGTTCAGCAAGAACACCGACACAGACCCCACCACCAGGATGGCGGCCAACTTGATCACGACCAGCGCGTATGTGCGGTTGGGCACTCCGGCACGATCGCGGCGACGCCGATCGACGAAGGCCGTCACGAAGGAGATCACGAGGACGATGGCGAGCATCACCCAGCCCTGCCAGGCGAGCAGGTTGCCGTTCTCGATAGCAATCACCGGGTCTTGCGTGATTCGGTAGAGACCGCCGGCTCCGATGATGAGCAGTTGCAGACCCTGGAAGCCGAGGAACAGCCCCAAGGTCACGACGAATGACGGAATGCCGACTCGCGCGACAAAGAATCCGATGAAGAGACCCACCGCCACGCCCGTGAGGAGCGCGATGATCAGGGCCAGAACCCAGTTCAGGTTGGCGCCACTGGGATTGGAGAGTACGACGAACAGGGCCATCGCAACACCGGATGTGCTGCCAGCCGAGAGGTCGATCTCGCCGAGCAGGATGACGAACACCAGCCCCATGGCCAAGAGGACGGCGGGCGCCGCCTGCGTCAGCAGGTTGGCGATGTTGCGCTCGGTGAGGAAGTACTGGCTGAGGGCCGTGAAGAGGATGCTCAGGACAACGAGCCCACCCAAGGCCGGCAACACGCCCATGTCGCCGCCGCGCACCCGAGAGAGGTACGCCCGGGCCTGATCGAGCAGGCCGCCCTCCATACCGCTGCCGATCAGGCCGGACGCGGGAAGGGCTGTGGTGTCTGGATCCGTGGTCGACGTCTTCGTGGGGGTCTTCCTGCTGTCGCTCACGCGGCTCCTCCATAGGTCTTGCTGCCGGTGATGTAACCGACGACGTCATCGCTCGTCGTGTCTGACGTCTTGATTTCGGCGACCATCTGTCCCAGGTACAGCACGTTGATGAAGTCGGCGACTTGGAAGACGTCGACGAGGTTGTGGCTGATCATGATGACAGCCACGTTCTGCTCAGCGAGGCGCTTCACCAGCGCGAGAACCTGTTCGGTCTGCGCGACTCCCAGCGCAGCGGTCGGCTCGTCGAGGATGACCACCTTGGCCGCCTTGAGAACGGAGCGCGCGATCGCGACGGTCTGCCGCTGTCCACCGGACAGTGACGACACGCGTTGCCGCACCGACTTGACGGTGCGCACCGAGAGCGACCGCAGCGTCTCAGACGCCTGCCGCTCCATCTCGCCCTCGTCGAAGGTGCCCAGCTTGGTCTCTTCGCGGCCGAGGAACATGTTCTGCACGATGTCGAGGTTGTCGCACAGGGCCAGGTCTTGGTACACCACCTCGATACCGAGGTGCGACGCCTCACGTGGGTTGGTGAGGTGCACGACCTCACCGTTGAACTTGACGGTTCCCTCGTCATAGGGCTGGACGCCAGCGAGGCCCTTGATCAGGGTTGACTTGCCTGCTCCGTTGTCGCCGACTAGGGCGGTCACTTTGCCGGGATAGGCCTTGAGGCTCACGCCCTTCAGCACGCTCACCGGCCCGAAACTCTTCTTCACATCAGTGAGTTCGATGATGGGCACATCCATGCCGAGGTTCCTTTCTCTCCCGAACGACAGTGTCACGGGGTGGTACGGGTGGCGCAGACACACTACGCCACAGACGAAGAAGAAGGGGCTCCGCGCCGTCTCAGGCGCGGAGCCCCACTTTCATGCAGTGGTGCTAGTGACTACTTGACGCCGTTAGCGGCACAAGCGGCGGCAACATCAGCCGTGCAGATGTCTGAGGCCTTCGCGTCACCATTGGTAACGACGGTCTCGACCTCCTTGGGGCCGACAGCCACCGGGGTGACAGCCTGGAACGGCTTGCCGTACAGCGTCTTGTTAGCGGCCGGCTTCTGGTTCTTCAGCAGCTGGATCGCGAGATCCGATGCGGCCTTGGCCTCGAGGCTGACCTGCTTGTAGACCGTTCCGGTCTGCTTGCCGAGCAGCACGTTCTGCAGACCGGCAACCGATGCGTCCTGGCCAGAGACCGGGACCTTCAGGCCGTTCTTGTCGAGAACGCCGATGACGCCCGCCGCGTTGGTGTCGTTAGCGACCCACACTGCGTCGACCTTGCCACCGAGACCGGTCAGTGCCTGCTCGAAGTTGGTCGCAGACTTGGCGCCATCCCAGATACCAGTCGGCTCGGCGGCCGGCTTGATGCCCGCCGCGCTCATGACGCCAACGGCACCGTCGTGGAACAGCTTCGCGTTGCCGTCGGTCGGGTCTCCACCCATGTACACGACGACTGCCTTCGAGGCGTCCTTGCCAGCGGCCTTGAGGCCGTCGACGATCATCTGGCCCTCGAGCGCTCCGACCTTCTCGTTGTCGAACGACACGTAGTAGTCGGCGACCATCTTCGGGTCAGTCTTGTTGCCATCGGTGATCGGGCGGTCGTAGGCGATGACCGGGATGCCCTGCTTCTGGGCCTTCTGAGTCACAGCAAGACCAGAACCGTTGAGGTCGGTCAGCACCATGACGCCACAGCCCTTGGTGAGCTCCTGGTCGGCAATGGTCGCGTACTTGCTGATGTCACCCTGAGCGTTCTGGATGTCGGCGTCGAAGCCGGCGTCAGTGAACGCCTTCTGGAGCGCCGGGCGGTCGAGGCTCTCCCAACGCGGCGAGGACGCCGTGTCGGGAAGGATGACGCAGGCACGAGTCGACGCAGTCTTGCCGCCGCCGCCCCCGCTGGTAGCGCAGCCCGTCAGCAGCAATGCCGACGCAGCAACTGCGACGATGATCGAGATCGATGAAGAAGTCTTCACGTCACTCCCTTTCTGGTGGTGAAGGAGAAGAACACTCCTTGGTGTCCGCCTTCGGCTTTGAGAGGCGGCTGACTGAGCATGCCCCCATTTGGGGTGTTCAGCAACATATTTGGCGGTAACAATTCCATAACCATGCGAAACGGTCACATGGCCGAGAACACGGGCAAGGCCATTTTTCGGGCTTGGAGAGCGCCCCGAGGCTACGAGGCCTGGAGCACCAGTCCGATGAGAAGCAGCCCGAATCCGAGGATGGCCGCCGAAGAGCGGAACACGTCGATCAACTGCCAGCGTGCGATGACCCGCTTCCAGTCGGCGGGCGGATGCTCGGCATCCCAGTCGTTGACCCTGATGTTGATCGGCACCGTGCCGAGGAACGAGAACAGCACGAAGGCGACAAGAGCCGCGAGCCCCGCGACTCGGAACGCGAACCCGGGCGCCGTCCCGCCGACAACGAGCGCCGCGATCGCCAGCAGGACCGTCGGCGCCATGAGCGCCGGAACGACAATCCGCAGCCGTCGCACAAGAGCCTGCCGCGCCCGCAGATGTGGCAGATCATCGAGCGAGGTCAGGGCGGGCTGCACGCCGTAGCGCACGATGAATTCCTCGCCGGCGAGCAGGCCGGCGAACAGCACGCCGATCGTCGAGATCACCAGAGCTGACATGGCGGACAGGCTAGCGCGGCTCGGCTGACTGACGAGAAGCTGTCAAGGGTGGACCCTAGGAGATTCGAACTCCTGACCTCCTCGATGCGAACGAGGCGCGCTACCAACTGCGCCAAGGGCCCGTGAACCTGTCCACGGTATCACCCCACGGTGGAGCTCTCAGCCCGCGTTGCGCCGCCGACGCAGCACCTCGTCGAGGTCGGGAGCCGCAGCATCCGTTCCGCTGACCCGGCCCATCGCCGCCCACCGGCTGGCCGGCGCGGAACGCATCGCGGGCGACTCGATCGGCGGGGTCGTGCGATCGGGTGCTGCGGCCCGCTGGGGGCGGATCGGGATCACCTCAGGAGACTCGTAAGCGGACCGGATCGCCCGCTCGGACTCGAGCGCGGCCGCACGCAATTGGGTGGCGAGATCCATCGCGGGCTTCACCGGCTGCGCCTCGGGGCGCGACAGGTAGAGCGGCGCTGGGACGGCCACCGGGGTCCAGGAACGTGGCGCGGGCCTGGCCTCGATGCGACCAGCAGTGACGGCCACCCGCGGAGCAGCGACGTCCGTCGGCCGTGCGCTACGTACATCGAGCCGGCGACGCACGGTGAGCCCCGCAACGCCGAGCGCCGATCCGGCGGCGAACACGAGCCACGCGCCCGCACCTGCCGATCCTGCGGCCACGAGCCACAGTTGCGCCGCGATGGTGACCGTCGCGGACACCATGAACACACTGGCGAGTCGGTGAGCACGGCGGCGGCGCTGCTTGGCGGTTGATCCGACCGCGGGGGTTGCAGCGTGCACGCTCGCCACCTTTCGCGCGGCTAGCGCGTCGGCACGGCGTTGTTCGGCAAGCAGGAGGCGCTCGGCGCGCGCCGCATCTCGCGCGCTCACCTCGACACGCACCTGATCAGGCAGCTCGGCGGTTTCAGCCATGACCCGCAGGGTCTGCTGCAGGCGTGTCGCGGTGCGCTCGGTGTCGAGGTACTCGCGTCGGCGCATCCAGGTGGGAAGAAGGTAGGCGAACCACAGAGCCGCAGCGATGGCGATCATGATCGCCGTTCCGGCCCCCGTGACATCCATGCGTTCACGTTACGGACCTTCAACCAGGAGTTGAGGTCGCCGCGCGGGAGCGGAAAGAACTACCCCAACCGCAACGGACGCGCCGCCAACTCCCGATCGGCCTCAGGAACTGACCCGGCACCGGCCGGCACCTGGCCGTCTTTCCACCGGCGCAGCACGCCGGTTGGCAACTCTTCTGCGGTGAGAGCGAAGCAGAAATGGTCACGCCAGTCGCCATTGATGTGGATGAAGCGCCGCCGAAGCCCCTCGTAGCGGAATCCGAGCTTCTCGACCACCCGCAGCGACGGCGCATTCTCGGGCCGGATGCAGATCTCCATGCGGTGCAGGCCGATCGAGAACAGGCTGTGGTCGGTCGCGAGCGCCACCGCCGTCGGCGTGATGTTGCGACCGGCGAAGCGCTCTGCCACCCAGTAGCCGATCGACGCCGACGACAACGACCCGTAGCTGAGCCCCGAGACGTTGAGCTGCCCTGCGAACTCTCCCTCGTATTCGATCGCGAACGGCACCCCGAATCCCGAGCGCCAATTGCCGAGCAACGATCGGATGCTCGCCCGCGCATCGAAGCCGATCGGCCCATGTGGGTTGGTAGCTTCCCAGGTGCGCAACCACGCCCGGTTCGAGATCAATGCCTGCTCGAGTGCACGAGCATCGCGCAGCCGGATCGGGCGGATCGTCACTGACCCGTCACGAAGCGTCGGAATGCTCATCATCGTTCGCCAGCGTAGCCGCGAAGTCCCTGAGCCATGGCCGGAACTCGGGCCCGAGGTCGTCGCGATCGCTCGCCAGCTGCACGATCGCCTTCAGGTAGTCGAGGCGATCGCCCGTGTCGTACCTTCGCCCCCTGAACACCACGCCGTACACGCCGCCGCCCCATTCCGGCCCCGTCGCGAGTTCTTGCAACCCATCGGTCAGCTGGATCTCTCCGTTCTTGCCGGGTGGTGTGGTCTCGAGGATCTCGAAGATCTCGGGGCGCAGAACGTAACGACCGATGACGGCCAGGTTCGACGGGGCGGAGCCGGGTGCGGGCTTCTCGACCAGCCCCGTGATGCGCACGACGTCATCCTCATCCGTTGGCTCAACGGTGGCAACGCCGTAGAGGTGGGCCACAGAGGGGTCGACCTCGAGGAGCGCGACGACTGTGGTGTTGCGCTGGCTCTGGACTTCGAGCATCCGGCTCAGCAGCGGATCGCGGGAGTCGATGATGTCGTCGCCGAGCAGCACCGCGAATGGCTCACGCCCGACGTGCATCTTGGCTCGGAGCACGGCATGACCGAGCCCTTTGGGATCGCCCTGGCGCACATAGTGGACGTCGGCGAGGTCGGTGGCGAACTTGACCTTCTCGAGCTTGTCGTCTTCGCCCTTGCTGCGCAGGATCTCTTCGAGCTCGCCGACCCGGTCGAAATGGTTCTCGAGCGCTGTCTTGTTGCGCCCGGTCACCATCAGCACGTCACTGAGTCCAGCAGCCACGGCCTCTTCGACCACGTACTGGATGGCCGGCTTGTCGACGACCGGCAGCATCTCTTTCGGCATCGCCTTGGTGGCCGGCAGAAATCGGGTGCCGAGTCCGGCGACGGGGATGACGGCTTTGGTGACGAGGAGGGCCATTCTGAGAGGCTATCGGCTGCTCGCCGGGTGGTTCAGACCAGTCGCCCTAGACTCACAGGGTGGTCGAAGACGTCGAGGCTCGCAAGCGAGCGTTGCGTGCGGAACTGCGCGAGCGACGTCGCGTGCTCCCCGCCGCGAAGCGGGCCGCCGACACCGAAGCGCTCACTCGAAACCTGGTCCAACTGGTCAGCGACCTCGGCGCAGACTATCTGGCCGCGTACCTGTCGACTCCCGACGAACCAGACACGCGTGGCTTCTTGGCGTGGACGGCCGAGCGGGGCACGCGGGTGCTCATCCCGGTGTCGCGCAACGACGGGTTGCTCGACTGGGCACCGTACGACGGCGACGACGAAGACACCGATGCGCTCGGCATGCCCACTCCGACCACGGAGCTGTTGGGCCCGATCGCTATCAACGGCGTCGACTTGATCCTGGTGCCTGCGGCCGCGGTCGACCGGACCGGGATGCGGATGGGCTGGGGCATGGGGTACTTCGACAAGACGCTCGGCAGCATGGAAGCATGTCCGCCCGTCTATGCTGTGATCTTCGACGACGAACTCGTCGACTCCGTGCCGCGCGAGCGTCACGACATGCCGGTCAACGGCGTCGTGACACCGGGCGGCATCGTTTCGTTCTGAGGACCTTCTGCTCCCATGCCCACCTATTCGTACCGCTGCACAGAATGCGGCGAGGCCTTCGATATTCAACAGGCGTTCACGGATGACACCCTCAGCGTCTGCCCGAATTGCGGCGGCCAGCTGCGCAAACTGTTCACCGCGGTGGGGGTGAGCTTCAACGGTTCGGGGTTCTACCGCACCGATAGCCGCGCGAAGCCGACCCCGGAGGGCGGGGGCACGTCGTCTGACTCGTCGTCGTCATCCGATTCCTCGGGTTCTTCGCCGAGCACTTCTGCCACCCCAGCCTCGGCGGCCCCCGCCGCTGGCGCGAAGAAGGAAAGCAAGGCCCGGTCAAGCGCGAAGGAGTAACCATGCTGAAGGGTTTCAGGGAGTTCGTTCTCAGGGGGAACGTCATCGATCTGGCCGTTGCGGTGGTGATCGGCACCGCCTTCACGGCGATCGTCAACGGCCTGGTCACTGGCATCTTCAATCCGCTCATCGCGCTGATCTTCAACGCGGGCGAACTGGCCAAAGCCGGAGTTGAGCTGCGCCCCGCCGAGGGAACGACTCCCGCCGTGTTCCTGTCGTGGGGTCTGGTGATCTCGGCGGTCATCCAGTTCTTGCTGGTCGCGATCGTCGTCTACTTTGCGCTGATCGTGCCCATGAACTATGCGAGGCGGATCCGGCTGCGGCGCAAACCTATCGAGGCGGACGCGCCCGCGGCGCCCACCGAGCTCGAACTGCTGGCCGAGATCCGCGACCTGCTCGCGAAGCAAGGCACCGGCTCGTAAGACCTACTCGGGATGCTCGTGGCCGTCGGTCGCCCACGTTGACTGCGGCCCGGCGACATGTCGTCATCCGGCGCACTCCAGTTTTCACGGACTGTCCGTGAGAACTGGAACGCGCTAGTAGTGAGGGGGCTTGTCGGCGCGCATCCGGTCGTCGTTCTCTCCGCGCACGTGACGCGGCGGCTCAGACGCGGGCGCCGGGTCGGCACCGTGCGGCGTCTCGGTCGTCACCCGGCGACGAGTGCGCACCCGCCGCGGCGGGTCGGGCGGCTCAGCCGCAGACTCCGGGTCAGGCGTGCTGGGGCGCGGCAATGATCGGGATCTCTTGCGTCATGGCCCCGCCCTGCAGGCCGGCAAGGCGCGCGATCCGGTCGGCAACGGCATCCGGATCGCTGAACAGCTCGAACGCGTGCACGCGCGCGTAGTGCCAACCCAGGCGCCGCAGCACCTCGGGACGCAGCCGAAGCGACTCGCGCAGCGAACGCCCGGCCAGTACCGCATCCGTGTCGACCACGATGCAGGTGCCTCCGTGTGCCGCGACCAGCCCGAGCTTTCCGCGGTGGCCGAGTGCGGTGCGCAGTCCGCGGGTGGTCAAACGTCGCGCCAGGTCGACGAGCATCGGATCGCTGTCGTCTGGAAGCGGCGGCTCGGCCCGTCGTGCCGCGACCTCATCCAGGATCTCGGCCAGCGCCACGGCACCGTGCTGCAGGCGGCCATCTTCGACATCCGAGGGGCGGAAGCACGACACGATCACCAGCGACCGGCGAGCGCGGGTCATCGCGACCGCGAGCAGGCGCTCGCCACCGGGCTGACCGAGCGGACCGAAGTCGGCCAGCACTCGGCCGTGAGGCGTGCGGCCGTATCCGATCGAGAAGATGACCCGATCACGACTCTGCGCGACGGCGCGCTCGATGGGCAACACCTCGAAGGCCTCTGCGCTGTCGCCGAGCACGAACTCGCTCAGCTCGGGGCGAGTCGACATCGCCGCAAGCACCGCTTGCAGGACCCGCACCGCGTGCTTGTTGCTCGCGGTCACTACCATGAGCGACTCGTGCGGACGCGCCTCGGCATGCTCGAGCACCAGTTCGACGACACGATCGACCTCGGCGTCGACGCTCTCGACGGCACCGGTATCGGGGTCTGGCATCCCGGTGCCGCCGCTGACGTAGTCGAGCACCAGGCTGCCATGGCCGAGGAACGAACCGGCCCACGGAAGCGAGTCGATGCGTCCGCCGTAGAAGCGGCGGTTGACCAGTTCTGCCAGGTCCTCTCCGCCCGCGCGGTAGCTGCGGGTGAGGCTGAGGCTGGGGAGCAATTCGGCCAAGCGTGCCAACGCCGACCTGGCGTGCAGCTCGTCGAGGGCGCGCGCGCCCGGACCCTGATCGACGTCCACGGCTGTGTCGGTCGCAGCATCCGGATCCGCGAGTGCGATCTCGAAGGCCGACGGCGTCTGGGTCACGGGATCGCCGAACGCGACGACCTGTTTGGCCCGACGGATCGCGCCGACATTCTCGGCGACTGTGGTGGCACCCGCGTCGAGCAGAAGCACGGTGTCGAATGGCATCGCGTCTGAGACGGCGTCGATCTCGTATGGCGAGGCGAGCCAGATCGGCGCGACAGAGCGCGCGAGGTGCGGCGCCGAGTGCTGCAAAGCACTCGAGGTAAGGCCATCCACGGCGAGCAACTGCTTGAGGTCGAGGGCTTCGTCTGGCCAGTCGACCAGGCCGATCTTCCAGTTCTCGGCGAGCTGCCAGGCCAGCAGTTGCGCGCTCCCCGCCGCGTGCGCCTCGTCGACCAGGCGGAAGTCGGCCTCGAGCCGTTCGAGCACGTCGGTCTTGGCGCCGAGCAGTGCTCGGTCGCCTGCCAGCAGCGAGTCGAGCGCCGAGCGCCACCAGGCCAACTCGAGTTCCGCGGCGATCTGCTCTTCGGGCACGTGGCGCGCCGCGAGATCGGTGAGCAGCGGATCGAGCTGCAGGCTGCGCATCGTCGAGACCAGTTCGCTGCGCTCCTGCAGGTTCTGCAGCACGTCGGAGTCGGTCGCAAGATCGGCCAGCAGGTCGCTCAGCGCGTGCAACGGAAGGGCTGAGAGCTGAGTTTCGCGGGTCACGTGACCAAGCGGTCCGTCGAGCGCGGCGAGATCGGCCGAGACCTGCTGCCAGGCGACTGCGACGTCCGAGATGCCGACGGGCACCTCGGGAACGACTCCGGCGACCACGAAGCGCTGCCACATGATCCGCTGGCGCTGCACGGCACCGAGTGCTTCGTGCAGGTCGCCGACGTGCATCCCGGGGCGCACGTACTCTTTGGCGAGTTTCTTGAGGCGGCGACGATTCGCCGACGACATCTGCGGCGACTCGCGGCGGGGAGCCGTTGCGACGATGAGCTCGCTGAGCGAGCGGTCGAACACCGCGGGGACGAAGCGATCGAGGGTGTCGCGGATGTCGGCGAGCAGCTTGAGGTAGACCCCCAGCTCTCCGATCGTCTCGAAGGGGCGCATGCGCGTTGACCCGATCAGCTGCTGGGCGCGAACGAGCAGTCGCGGCATCTCTTCGCGGTGCAGCTTCTGGGCGAGGCCATGGGCCCGCTGCGCCTCATCGCCGTTTGCAAAGGTCGCGCCGTACCAGGCCGAGTCGCCGGGTCCATAGCGGAACTCGCCGAGCTGCGCCGCCTCGAGCATGGTCTTGGCCACGCTGGCGCGGTCGCCGACCATTCGGACAACGGTCGCCCGATCCAGCCGCGCCGTGGTGGTGGGCGGCACGGGCAACAGAGCCAGTCGCGACAACTCGGTGACGCAGTCAACGACCGACACGCCCAACTCGGGTTCTGGCCGGGCAAGAGAGCCGCGGTAGGCGAGCAGCACGCTCCGCAGGCGCACGAGCGCCTCGTCGACCTCACTGAGGTTGGGCTGGTGGGCGCGTTCGTTGCGCGCGATCGAACGCACGACATCCCGACGAAGCGACGACGGCGCGACGGCAGCTCCAGCCAGACCAATGTCGGCGAGGCGCTGGGCGATCCCGCGCAGGGTCGCACGCCGAGGGCTCACGACAAGCACCCGCTTGTTCTGCCCGACCAGGCTGCCGAGCGCATTCACGATGGTCTGCGTGCCGCCCGTGCCGGGCATGGTCTTGACGACCAGCGAGTTGCCGGCGGCGATCTGGGCGATCACCAACTCTTGCTCGGAGTCCGCGTCGAGCAGCAGCACATCGGTCGAGGGGTCGCGGTGATCCGAATCGACCGGCTCGACCGGTGCAGAGCCCTCTTCGAGGCTCCAGCGCGCTGTGGCGTTTCCGGCAAGCGCGTCGAGCACCGGATGCTCCAGGTCGAAGGAGTCGGCTACCAGCTGGGGCGCGACCTCGGCGAACGACGACACCACCAGCCGCGGCTGCACCGAGAAGTCGTCGAGATGACGGGTCAGCGCGCGCAACTGGTCGATGACAGCGTTCGGCTTGAACGAGCCGTCAGCGTCGCTCAACGCGACGAAGGCCCCGGGATCGAGCACCACCCCGAACTGCCGCTCGAGCGCGATGGCGAGCGCCGGGTTGAGCACGGTCGTGCCCCGCAGTTTGAGCTCGAAGTCGCGCCCGTGCCGGCGGATCGCGAGCGGCCGCAGCAGGATCGGCGCGCAGAACTGCTCACCGGCTGCCGTGCTCCACGACGCCAGACCGATGCCGAGCCGCACAGACTCGATCCCCCGGGTGGTCGCGAGTTCGAGGCCCTTGGCGCTCACGTTGTCGGCCGCCAGGCGCGCAGCGCGCAGCGCGACGTCGTCGCGGATCAGCTGCGAGAGCAGCGTGGTCTGCCCGGTGATGAAGCGCGCAAGGCCGCCAGGATGCGTCGTGCTCAACTCGACCCGGGTGCTCGCGGCATCCGAGAAATGCAGCAGGGGTGACCGGCCGCCCACCGCGGCGAGCTCCGCTCGCCACTGGGAGCGCACCGGGTCCGCGACGTCGCCCGCGCGTGAGACGGCGACCGGGCGCTGGGCGCTCGCGGTGCCGTCGTCGGTCACAGGATCCTCATCCCGTCGGTTGGCAGGCCACACGCGGCCAGGTTACGGCGCTGTCCCCCGGAATCCCCGGACGCGACCGGGGGTTTCGCGAATAGCCACAAGCCATAGAATCTGGCCATGAGCCTGCCGACCGTCCTCGGCATCGTGGTCGGTGTTGTCGTCGCCGCGTTCATCGTGCTGATGATCGTGGGCGTCGTGCTGCTGGCCCGCCGATCGCGCCGACAGTCGCTTGCGCCGGCTCCCGGCCGCACCGACGCCGGCGTTGCCCTCGTACAAGCCGATGACGCGATCAAAGACGGCGCAGACGAACTCGCCTTCGCGGTCGCGCAGTTCGGAGCAGATCGCACCCGGGACTTCGCCAGCACGCTGGCCAGCGCGAAGGCGGACCTGACGAAGGCCTTCCGCTTGCAGCAGCGGCTCGACGACTCGGAGCCGGACAGCGACCAGCAGCGTGCGGAGTGGACTCATCAGATCCGCGCCCTCGCCGACGGCGCGCGCACATCGGTGACGGCGATGGCCGCGACCTTCGACGATCTGCGCCGCACAGAGGCGGGCGCCCCCGACACGCTGAAGGTGCTTCGCTCCTCGTTGGCCGCGCTGGCCACCCGTCGCGCCGCGAGCGCGAGCACCGTGGCCGACCTGCGCACCACCTACATCGACTCGGCGATCAGCACGGTCGGCGCCAACCTCGACGCGGCCGACGCAGCACTGGCCGCTGGCCGCAAGGCAGCAGACGCCACGGATGCCGCGCTCGCGTCGAGCACGGTGCCGAACGTCACCGACGAGCTCAAGGCGGTGCAAGACGCGGTGAGCGCCGCGACGCAGCAGCTGGATGCCATCGACCACCGCCGCGACGAACTCGCTGCTGCCCAGAAGAGCATCGCCGACCTGGTGACCGAGGCCACCGGCGCGATCGCGGCGGCCAAGACGCTGCGGGATGCTCCGCCAGACCCGGGCTCCGCGGCGGCCGTCAACGACGCCATCGCAGCCCTGCAGAGCCAGCTCGCGACCGTGGCCAAAAAGGGACGCCGCGATCCCGCCGCCCAGCTCGACGCCCTGGTGGACGCGAGCGACAAGCTCGACGTCGCGGTCGCGGCCGCGCAAAACCAGCAGCGGCGACTCGACGGCGCTCGCGCCGCGCTCGGCGGAGCCATGGTCTCGGCCAAGAGCCAGATCGCCTCGGTCACCGACTACATCGACGGCCACCGCGGCGGCGTCGGCGCCGATGCCCGCACCCGGCTCGCCGAGGCGCAGCGCCAGCTGATGCTCGCGCAGAACGAGTCAGACCCGGTGAACGCGCTCGACATCGCCCGCCGGGCGCAGACCGACGCGCGCGACGCCGACGCCCTCGCCCGGTACGACGCCGGCGACGGGCTGCACGCGCCGTACGCGCAGTAGCGGCCTAACTCTTCCAGGCGGAATCGACGGACGCCGCAACGGCAGTGGCGCTGCGCACCAAGAAGTCCACGAACTCGTCGTCCTGCAGCCCGACGGGGTCGGGGCCCGCGCCCGCCGCGCTCTCGACCAGCGCCTCCTCGGCGAATGCCACCCACGACCGCAAGGCGACGCGCAGTAGCGGCGTGTCGGTCATGCCGAGTTGCAGGAACACCGCGACCACTCGATTCGCCTGCTCGATGCGCGCCTGCTCGACAACTTCTCGCACCTCGAGGTCAACGCTCGCGACGCCGCGCACCAGGGAGTAGAAGGTGCCGCGGTGCTCGCGCACGAACCGCACGATCCTGGTCAGGGTGTCACGAAGCCGGTCGAGCGGCTCGAGTTCTGGCGACGGCTCGGTCGCGCGCAGCATGCTGTCACGCGCCACGCGCACTACCTCGCGGTGCAGACCCTGCTTCGACCCGAAGTAGTGAAACAGCAGCGCGCGCGAGACGCCGGCCTCTGCCGACAGCCATTCGATGCTCAACGAGTGCAACGGACGGTCGGCAAGCGACGCGACGCCGAGGGCGATGAGCTGGGCGCTGCGATCCTCCGGCGTCAATCGGGTGCGTCGTTCGGCTGCCATGCGGGGCACACTACGCCCCGAAATCCCTATTGACAGCTTGTCAAGAAAGTTCGAAAATGCGCGTCATAACCCCGAAAAACCCAGTCTCTTTCGGTAGGGACGTCTGTCAGACGCTCCTCGGACAACCGTTCCGCCCCCACGGCAACGGTCTGGATCAAGGAGGATTCATGACAAAGCAATCGACCGGCAAGCAGTCGACTTCCAAAGGTAGGTTCACCGCGAAGCGCGCTGGCCGCATCCTGATCGCCGCGGTTCCCGTCGCGGTCGCCGCAACCGTTGTGCTGGGCGGCGTCGCGCAGGGAGCCGTTCCGGTCTCGTTCGCGATCTCGGGCAGCCAGTTCAAGATCAGCGCGTCGGCGCTCGACGGCACCGGCTTCTCGCAATACGCGGGCGTCACCCAAGACAGCAAAGGCGGCTCTCACCAGGTCGCCATCGCGAACATCGCCAACGCGACGCTGACCAACATGTGCCAGTCGGTCACCTCAGACACCCCGCTGGGCAAGGTCGGGGTCAAGATCACCGCGGGCGGCGGCGGCAAGCCAGTGGTCGCGCAAGGCCTGCAGATCGGGATGACCGACCTCAAGGGCGACGCGACGTTCACCAACATCCGCATCGGCGTCGACGCGTCGACCGTGAACACCGCCGCGAAAGGGGCAGCTGGCGACTTCGCTCAAGACTCGGCCGGCATCAAGATCACTGACCTGCAGCAGGTTTCGTGGTCGACCACGGCAGCCGTCTTCGAGCTGAACGGCATGCACGTGGCGCTCACCAACGGCGACGACGAGTGCTTCTGATGAAGAAGCGTTCAGCCGAATTCCGCGAATGGCGGCGGGACCGCCCCTTCGCCGGAGCACTGCTGCTGATGATCGCCGGGTTCGAGACGTTCCTCTCGACCCAGCTCGACCTGGGCAACATGCACATCCAGCTCGGCGTCACCGGTTTTCAAGCCACGATCATCCCGATCGGCTTCGTGCTCCTCGGTGCGCTCATCATGACCATGCCGCAGCACCGCATCTTCTACGGAGTCATCGGGCTCGCCCTGTCGATCTATTCGATCATCGGCGTCAACCTGGGCGGCTTTCTGATCGGGATGCTGCTGAGCGCCGTCGGCGGAATCCTCGCGGTGTCGTGGGCGCCAGCTGTCTCGACGCCGTCGGCGCAGTCGGTGTCGGGCGCTGCCGCGGACGAGGGCGCGGTGCCGGTCGCTGCGGTGCCCGTTGCTGCGGCGTCGGCTCACGACGGAGTTGTGCATGCCGAGTTCGTCCCATACACCGCTCTGGTCACCAGCTCCGGCACCCACGCGGACGACACCACCTCGGCGCCGCCCCCTTTCTCGCGGGCGCCGAAGGCCGCGGTTCGCGGGTCGGCGCCGCGTAAGTCGGCGCCGCGTGAGTCGTCACCCGCATCGGGCACCAGGCCCGGCACCGCTGCAGCAGCACTGCTGCTGTTCGTTGCCGCACTGACCGGTGTCGGCGCGGCCGAGGCTCCTGCGGTTCAGGCGGCCGCCTTGGCCAACAGAGCGCCGGCACCGGTCGCGGCTGCACGGGCGGCGGAGCCGGGAGCGCTCTGCGTGCCGATCCTGATGACGTGCCCCCCACCCACACCCACACCTAGCCCCAGCCCCAGTACTGGCGGGGGGCTCCTGGGAGGGCTGCTCGGCGCGGTGAAGGTACCGGGGGCGTCTGGCGCCGCTCCACTTGTCATCGGACCAGACGACTCGGCATACCCGATGACACTGCCTGCTGGACAACTCGGGGGGTCGTCGATCTCGATCAGCGGCATCCATCAATTGGGCCTGGTCACGGTGAAGCGTGTCGACGGCTCGAGCTTCGCGGTCATCAAGCTGAAGGCCGACGACGTGGTGATCACCGGCTTCCTGCTCGACGTGCGTCGCGCAACCGGCCCCGCGCTCGTTTCGAGCGCCGACCGGATGGAGCTGAAGGGCAACGTGAGCGTCTGGCTCGACTCACTGACCGGCTCGACCCTGGGCGGGCTCGGCCTCACGCTCGGAACCGACCAGACGCCCCCACCCAGCACCGAGTTGCCGCCGAAGCTGCTGCGGGTGAATCTCGGCCTGGTCGCCACCTCGGCCAACTCGATCAGCTATGTGAACCTGCACCAGGAGCTGCACGGGTAGCTGACAGGCCTCAGTCTCCCCCGACCGCCACCGGCCGTTCGGCATCATTCGCCCACTGGCTCCACGAACCCGGGAACAGTGCCGCGTCGAAGCCCGCCAGGGCGAGGGCGACCACCTCGTGCGCCGCCGTCACTCCCGATCCGCAGTAGGCCGCGACGGGGGTGCCCGGCTCGATGCCGAGTGCGGCGAATCGCGCTCGCAACCGGGCGGGAGGCAGAAAGCGGCCGTCGGCATCCACGTTCCCGGCGGTCGGGGCACTGAGCGCCCCCGGGATGTGGCCGGCTCGCGGATCGATCGGCTCGACCTCGCCGCGAAAGCGTTCGCCCGCGCGGGCATCGATCAGCACGCCGGCGCCGGGGAAGGCGGCGGCCTCGTCGATCGAGACAACGGGCAAGGCGCCGTAGCGCAGGGTGACAGACCCCGAGGAGCGCAGCGCGGCCTCGCCCGTCTCGAGCGGCAGCTCGGCGGCCATCCAGGCAGCAAGCCCACCGTCGAGCAGATGCACGTCGCCCACTCCTGCGTAGCGCAGCAGCCACCAGGCGCGGGCCGCCGACATGTTCTTGAGGTCGTCGTAGACGACAACGGTGTCGCCCGAGTTGATGCCCCAGCCGCGAGCGTGACTCTGAAGCTCCTCGACCGGGGGCAGCGGGTGCCGCCCGTCGCGGGGTTCGCCGGGCTTGGCCAGCTGGGTATCCAGGTCGACGTACACGGCGCCCGGGATGTGGCCGGCCAGGTAGTCGGGCCGCCCGTCCGGCCGATCGAGCCGCCAGCGCACATCGAGCACGCGGAGCGGACCGCCACCCGGCACCGGCTCTCCGACTGCGGTGCCCGCCAGCTGCGAAGCGGTGATGAGAATGTCGTCGGCCATGCGTCCATTCTGGCGGGCGGGCCCCGGCTGATGCAGTGCGCCAGCTTGCGCGCCGTCGCGCTCTCTGCTGCGATGGACCGTGCCCGAGAACGCGATCGTCCCTGCGCCGCGACGGGTTTCGTGGATGCTGCTGCTCGGCATCCTGCTGATCGCCGCGAATCTGCGACCCAGCATCACGGCGGTCGGGCCGGTGCTCGACGACATCCGCTCGAGCCTGCAGTTGTCGAGCGCCGCGGCCTCTGTGCTGGTCAGTATCCCCCTCGTCGCCTTCGCGCTCTTCTCGCCCGTCGCGCCCTGGATCTCGCGGCGCCTCGGTCTCGAGGGCGCACTCGGCGCCGCCCTCGCCGTGCTCGCGGTGGCCATCGTCACCCGCTCCCTGCCGTGGACCCCAGCCCTCTGGATCGGCACAGCTTTGCTCGGCATGGCCATCGCCGTCATGAACGTCGTGCTGCCCTCGCTGGTGAAGCGCGACTATCCGAATCGGGTCGGCCAGATCACCGGGATCTACGCGGCGGTGCTCTCTGCGGTCGCCGCCATCGCCGCCGGCATCGCCGTGCCGATCGCCGGCGTCACGCACGAGGGATGGCGTTGGTCGCTGGGCATCTGGGCCGGGTTGGCCGTCGTGGGCGTCGCGGTGCTCGCGCCAAGGATGCGGCGACCCGCAGAACGGGCGGAGCAGACCGGGGCGTCCGAGACCGCCGAGGCGCAAGTTCCCCGCTCCTACCGCTCCCCCTGGACCTCGGCGCTGGGCTGGCAGGTCACGATCTTCATGGGGGTGCAGTCCACCGTCTACTTCATCCTGATCACCTGGTTGCCATCGATCGAGCAGAGCACCGGCATCTCGGCCGCGACGGCAGGCTTTCACCAACTGCTGCTCAACACCGCGGGCATCGTTGGCAGTCTGCTGACGGCGGCGGCCATCCACCGCCGAAGCGACGATCAGCGCCCGATCGCGGTCGTGACGGCGGCGCTGATCGGGCTGGGGTTGGCCGCAGAGATCGCCTTTCCGGCACTCAGCACGATCTGGGTGTGCGTCATCGGCCTGGGCACCGGATGCTCGATCGCCCTCGCCCTGTCGCTCTTCGTTCTGCGGGCGGGCGACCACCGACAGTCCGCCGAGCTGTCCGGGATGGCCCAGTCGATCGGCTACCTGATGGCGGCCAGTGGACCGCTCGTGATCGGGGCCCTGCACGACGCGACCGGATCGTGGAACGCCGCGCTCGTCGTCGTCCTCGCGCTGGTCGTCGCGCAGCTGGTCGTCTCGGTGCTCGCCGCGCGCAACCGTCAGATCGGCTGAGGCGCCAGCTCGCCCCGTCAGAATGGAGAGGTGCGCACCCTCTATCCGCCGATCGAACCCCACGCCACCGGCATGCTCGACGCCGGCGACGGCGCTGGGCTCACCAGAGACCAGCTCTTCTGGGAGGAATGCGGCAACCCGGCCGGCAAGCCGGTGGTGTTCCTCCACGGCGGGCCGGGCGCCGGATGCTCACCCGACCACCGCCGTCTCTTCGATCCGAAGCGGTACCGCATCGTGCTGGTCGATCAGCGCAACTGCGGCCGCAGCATCCCGAGTGCGAGTGATCACGCGACCGACCTGAGCGCGAATACGACCTGGAACCTGGTGGCCGACCTCGAGCTGCTCCGCGAGCACTTGAGCATCGACCGCTGGCAGGTGTTCGGCGGATCCTGGGGCTCAGCACTCGCCCTGGCATACGCCGAGACCCACCCCGATCGAGTGAGCGAGCTAGTGCTGCGCGGGATCTTCACTCTGCGCCCCAGCGAGCTCGAATGGTTCTACGAGGGGCCGGCCGGCAACATGGCTCCCGACTTCTGGGCCGGATTCGAGGCGCAGGTGCCGACCGACGAGCGGCGCTTCGGCAACTACATCGAGGCGTACGCGCGGATGCTCGCCGACCCCGATCCGCGGGTGCACGGCCCGGCGGCCGTCGCCTGGTCGACCTGGGAGGCATCCACGATCACCCTCATCCCCCGCCCCGAGCTGATTGCCGCGTTCGCCGAGCCCGGCTACGCGCTGGCCTTCGCCCGGATCGAGAACCACTACTTCATGCACGACGGCTTCTTCGAGCCCTCGCAGTTGTTGCGGGATGCCGGCCGACTCGCCGAGATCCCGACCGTGATCGTTCAGGGCCGCTACGACCTCTGCACCCCCGCCGTCACGGCGTACGAGCTGCACCAGGCGCTGCCTTCCGCCGAGTTCGTGCTGGTGGATGACGCGGGCCACGCCTACGACGAGCCCGGCATCCTCGATGCACTGATCACGGCGACCGACCGGTTCGCTTGATCAGACCGGCAGTCCCGCGCCGACGTCGTCGGTCGTGACCAGGGCTCGACCCGCGGCCGCGTGGCCCGACTGCAGTCGTTCGCGCTCCGATCTGTTCTGGATGAGGGCGTGCAGATACCCGGCGGCGAAGGCGTCTCCCGCGCCCACCGGTTCGATCACGTCGACTGCCAGGGCCGGCTCGAAGACGGGCTCGCGTCCCGAAAGCAACGACGTCGCACCTACCTCGCCGTCTTTGACGACGATGGTTTCGGGTCTCGGCAGCAGTTCGCGGATGCTGTCCAGAGTCTCGGTGCCCCAGAGTGCGCGGGCTTCGTCGAGGCCGACGAACACCAGATCGGCGGCGTTGGCAAGTTCTGCGAGCACCGTGGCGGCATCCCTGCCCTGCCACAAAGCGGTGCGATGGTTCACGTCGAAACTGACCAGTCCGTCATGGACCCCGACCACGGCGGCTCGGATCAACTCCAGGGCGGTGTCAGAGAGAGCGGCCGTGATCCCGCTGATGTGCAGCACCGTGCGGCTCGGGAGATTCGCGAGCAGCGTGGCGTCCATCTTCGACGCCGCCGAGTTCTTGCGGTAGTAGAACGCCGACGTCGTGCGGCTCTCGTCGGTGTCTTTCAGATACAGCCCGGTCGGGGCAGAGCCATCGCGGATGACGTGCGAGACATCGACGCCCGACGCCTCAAGGTCGTGGACGATGCGGTCGCCGAGGGGATCCGCCCCGAGTGCTCCGACCCAGGCGACGCGACCGCCCAGGTTTGCGAGCGTCCTGGCGACGTTCGCCTCGGCCCCCGCCGTGCGCAGGCTGAGGGTGTCGGCATTCGCCAGCCGGACCCCCGCGCCAGGCGCCAGCACGGCCATCGCCTCGCCGATGGTGACCAGGTCGAAGGGAATGCCAGCGTCGGCTGCAGCGTCAGCCACCGGTCAGTCCCGCGCCGCCTGGTGGGGCGCCCGAACGGCGGCAACGGTCGCGGCCGCCGCCTTCGCCCGGGCCCGGATCTCGCCGAACCGCCCGGCCGCGACCAGCTCGGCGGTCACCAGCCAACTGCATCCCACAGCGACGACATTGGACTGGGCCACGTAGTTTCCCAGCGTCGCGGGAGTGACCCCGCCGCTCGGCACGAAACTCACCCCGGCGAACGGGCCGGCGAGCGCCTTGAGCATGCCGACGCCGCCGAGGGGTTCGGCAGGGAACAGCTTGAGCGTGCTCAGGCCAAGTTGCAGAGCCTGCTGCAGCTCGGTCGGGGTCGCGATTCCGGGCAGCGGGAGGGCCCCCAGCCGCAGCGTCGCGTCGACCACCGATGGGTCGAGACCGGGGCTGACCACGAAGGTCGCCCCCAGGTCGACAGCGCGCCGGGCGTCGTCGGCGTTCAGAACGGTCCCGGCGCCGACGACGACGTCCGAGCGCGAGCCCAACCGTTCGATCGCCTCCCAGCCTGCGCTCGTGCGCAGGGTGACTTCGATCGCCGAGACCCCGCCGGCGACCAGGGCGTCGACGACGTCGCTGATGGTCGCGGCGCCCTGAACCGTCAGGATCGCGACGATCCCGCTCGATCGGACGCGCTCGAGAGTGGTGTCTGCCATGGCGCCAGTATCGGGCAGCGCAAACTTGTATGCAAGTCCGCCAGGGGTGCGATGATGTCCTGATGCCAGAGGTGCAGGTGTCAGAAGCGCGGCCTCCCGGCAACCGCATGTCGGACTGGGTCTACACCGAACTGAGCGAGGCGATCCGCAGCCTCGAACTGCCCCCCGGCACGAAGCTGTCAGAGCCGAGCCTGGCGACCCGTCTCGCCGTGAGTCGCGTCCCGGTGCGCGAGGCGATCGCCCGCCTCGTCGATCAGCGGCTGGTGACGGTGACGCCCCAGGTCGGCACTCGCGTCGCGCCGATCCTGATGAGCGAGGTCGAGAACGCCTGCTTCATCCGCAGTTCGCTCGAGACCGGTGCGCTCCGACAGGCCATCACCCGCCCCGGCGCCGACTTCGACCGTGAGCTCGGCGAGCTGCGCGACATCCTGGCCGCCAACCACGCTTTCTTCGACGCCGGCGACGCCGACGGATTCTTCGCAACCGACGAAAGACTGCACCAGGCCGTCTTCGTTCTGGGCGGGGTTGCCGAGGTGTGGGACGTCGTGCGCGGCGTGAAGGTGCACCTCGACCGGCTGCGCCACCTGCACCTGCGGCACGCGATGGCGAGCGGCGCCGTGATGGACGAGCACACGCAGATCGTCGAGGCGCTCGAGCGCCGGGACGCGAAGAGCGGCGAGGACGTCATCAGGCGGCACGCGCACCAGATCATCGCCGACTCCGACCAGATCCGCGCCGAGTATCCGGAGTACTTCCCGGCGTAGAAGGATGGAGCCATGTCAGCTGGCACCGACTCCCCTCGGCGAGCGCTCGTCGTGCGCGGCGGGTGGGACGGCCACATGCCCGTCGAGACCACAGCCGTCTTCATCCCGTTTCTCGAGGAGCACGGTTTCGAGGTGCGCGTCGAGAACGGCACGAGCAGCTATCTGGATGCTGCCTACCTCGACACCGTCGACCTGATCATGCAGATCAACACCATGAGCACGATCGAGCCCGACGAGTTGGCCGGCCTGCAGCGCGCCGTGCGGAACGGCACGGGCATGGCGGGATGGCACGGCGGCATCGCAGACTCGTACCGCGACTCCGTCGACTATCTGCACATGATCGGCGGCCAGTTCGCGCATCACGCCGGCAAGGATCCGGCCGAGCGCACCGGAGGGCAAGAGGACAACTACATCCCGTACACGGTGCACATCACCGAACTCGGCAGAACCCATCCGATCACCGAGGGGATCGACGACTTCGAGCTGGTCACCGAGCAGTACTGGGTGCTGAGCGACGAGTACAACGACGTGCTGGCCACCACCACGCAGTCGGTTCGACCGTGGGATGCCTGGAACCGCCCGGTGACCGCGCCCGCGATCTGGACCCGCCAGTGGGGCAAGGGCCGGATCTTCGTCTCGGCGCCCGGCCACCGCCTCGAGATCGTCGAAGACCCGAACGTCAAGAAGATCATCGAGAGGGGACTGCTGTGGGCCGCCCGCTGAACGATCGCGTCATGGGCGTGGGTGTGATCGGCGTCGGCGTCATCAGCGGTCAGTACTTCGCCCAGTTCGCCCGGCTGCCGAACATCCGGCTGGCGGCCATCGCCGACCTCGACACCGCGCGGGCCGCCTCCGTGGCCGCCGAGCAGGGCACGGTCGCACTGAGCGTCGACGAGCTGCTGATCGATCCACGGGTCGACGCCGTGCTCAACCTGACGATCCCGGCCGCGCACGCCGAGATCGGGATGCGCGCCCTCGCGGGCGGCAAGCACCTCTACGGTGAGAAGCCGCTCGCGCTGACTACCGCAGAGGCGCGCCCGATGCTCGACGCCGCGGCGGCGGCCGGGCTCCGGATCGGCTGCGCGCCCGACTCCGTGCTGGGGACCGGCATCCAGACGGCCAGGGCCGTGCTCGACTCCGGACGCATCGGGGCGCCGGTTGGAGCGTCGGTGCACTGGTCGAATCCCGGGCACGAGACCTGGCACCCCGCGCCGGCGTTCTACTTTCAGCCGGGCGGCGGGCCGCTGTTCGACATGGGTCCGTACTACCTGACCAGCCTGGTGACTCTGTTGGGCCCGGTGGCGCGGGTGTCGGGCACCGTCAGCCGATCCGACCGCGCACGCACGGTCGCGACCGGGCCGAACGCCGGCGCTCCGGTGCCGGTCGACGTCGACACGCACGTGACCGCTCTGCTCGAGCACGCGAACGGCGTCACGTCGACCGTGACCGTCAGCTTCGAAGTCTGGGCGACTCGCGTGCCGCAGTTCGAGGTGTACGGGACGGCCGGGACGATCGCGGTCCCCGATCCGAACAAGTTCTCGGATCCGGTGGCTGTCGCGACCGCGACCGCGGCGATCGGGCGGGAACCCGCGTTCGTCGAGGTGCCGGTCGAGGCGGGCTACCCGGATGCCGGCCGGGGAGTCGGGCTGTCCGACATGGCGCGCGCGATCGAGACCGGCCGCCCGCACCGGGCGTCGGGCGAACTCGCCTTCCACGTGCTCGACATCATGGAGTCCATCCTCCGGGCCGGCCGCGAGCACACGGTGATCGAGCTGACCAGCACGGTCGAGCGCCCGGAACCGGTGTCGTTGGGCGCGGATCCGGCGAACTGGTAGCCGGTCAGACGACCGTCAGGAGGCCGGCACCTTCACGACGAGTGCGCCGGGATCGACCGCGACGCGGCATCCCACCATCTCGCCGAACGGATCGCCATCGAGTTGCAGGATCTCGGGCCGATTCAGCTTGACCACCAGCGCTGCGCCCTGATGCATGTCGACCGACTCGGTATTGAGCTCCTTCATGCGCTTGCCGAGCGGGGTGCGCTTGATGACGCCGTTCTCCCAGAAGATCTTGACGATCACGGCCAGCCAGCCTCGGAACGACTCCGGCTTGAGCACAATGAGGTCGAGAAGCCCGTCGTCGACCGCGGCATCCGGCAGCAGCATGATGTTGGCGGGCAGCGAACCGCAGTTGCCGACGATCAGGGCTCTCGCTCGCTCACTGCGGTTGCGACGGTCATCGAGCTTGTAGTTCAGGCGCAGCACGTTCTTGTCGCGCAGCACCACGATCAACGCCTGCGCGTAAGCCAGCCAGCCCGCCTTCTTCTTCAACTCGTCGTCGGTGTTGGCCATGATCTGCGCGTCGAGGCCCGCGCCCGCCATCACCAGGAACACGTGGCTGTCGACCGAGTCGTCGTGACGCCGGATGTCGATCCGGGCGACGTCGATCTCGCGCTCCGTGCCGGTGAACGCGGTGCTCAGCGAGTTCGGCACATCGTTCAAGGTCAGCTTCATGTTGCGAGCGAGCAGGTTACCGGTGCCGGAGGGCAGCAGCGCGAGCGGCACCTTGCTGCCCGCCACCACCTCGGCCACGGCGCGCACCGTGCCGTCTCCGCCGGCCACGATCACCAGCTCGGCTCCCCCGTCGAGTGCCGCCTTCGCGGCACCCTGGCCGGCATCCTCCTCAGAGGTGGGCAACCACTCGACCTGCCAGTCGGCAGCGCCCGACTCGTCGCGCACCGATTGCTTGAGCGCGTCGAGCTCCACCTTGATCGGGTTGTAGACGACGGTCGCTTTTCGTTCGGTCATTCGATGCCCTCTGCGTGATCCGGAACGTACTTGTTCAGCTCGCGACTCGGTCGCTCGTAGTCGTCGGCTTTCGGGCGATCCGGCAGCTTGATCGCGTCGGGCTTCACCTCTTCATAGGGAATCTGGCCGAGCAGGTGATGGATGACGTTGAGCCGTGCCGACTTCTTGTCGTCGCTCTCGACGGTCCACCACGGTGCCTCGGGGATGTCGGTCACGGCGAACATGTCGTCTTTCGCCCGCGAATACGCCTCCCACTCGGTGATCGACTTGAGGTCGGTCTTCGAGAGCTTCCAGCGCCGCATCGGGTCTTTCAGCCGGGACTTGAACCGACGCTGCTGCTCGTCGTCGGACACCGAAAACCAGTACTTCAGCAGGATGATGCCGTCGTCGACCAGCAGCCGTTCGACGACCGGGACCTGCTTCAGAAACCGCTCGTACTGCTCGGGGGTGCAATAGCCGAGCACGTGCTCGACGCCCGCCCGGTTGTACCAGGAGCGATCCATCAGCACGATCTCGCCCGTGGTGGGAAGACGTTCGAGGTAGCGCTGAAAATACCACTGCCCGCGCTCGCGATCCCCGGGGGTGGGCAGGGCGACCACCCGCGCCGACCGCGGGTTGAGGTATTGCACGATGCGCTTGATCGCGCCGCCCTTGCCCGCGGCATCCCGGCCCTCGAAGATCACGACGACCCGCGCGCCGGTTTCGATCACCCACTGCTGCATCGTGACCAGCTCGGTCTGCAGTCGCTTCAGTTCTTTCTCGTACGCCTTCTTCGACGGTGTGGCGTCGGTTGCCGACTTCTTGCCCATGGTCAACCTGCAATCTGTTCGGGGTCGCGCGTGCGCCGCGCGGTGATGTACAAACGGTGTGCCGTGATGACCAGCGCCAGCCAGGCAGCGCCGAGCAGCCACGCAGCTGCCACGTCGGTGAACCAGTGGTGGCCGAGAAATACCCGACTGAGCCCGATCGTGACAGCGAACAGCGCAGCGCCGGTGATGGTGAGGGTGCGTGCCAGCGTCGAGGTCTGCCGAAGGATCAGCAGATAGGCGATCGTGCCGACGACCGCCACGGCGTTCAGGGTGTGACCGCTCGGGAACGACGCCGAGTACTCGTAGGGCGGAACCGCCTCGGCGAGCGGAGGTCGCACGCGCCCGATGAGGTCTTTGCCAGCGATCGTCATGGCCAGAGACCCGAGCCCGGCGGCAGCGATCAAGATGGCGGGAGTCCAGGAGTGCCGCTGCAGCGACAGGATGAGGATCGCCGCGACCGCGATGATCGGCATGCCGATGGGTCCGGCGATGTCGGTGTACCCGGTGACGATCACGTCGAGCGCCGGCGAGCGCGCCTCGATCGCCGTCTGCAAGATCGGCTGATCGAACCCGGCGATGCCATCGGATTCCGTTACGGAGTCATAGACGCCGGTCGCCACGAAACTCAGTGCGAACGCCACGATCGCGCCGAGCGCGAGCGTGATCAAAAGGGCAGCGCGCGTGCCGATCCGACGACTGGCCTTCTTGACTTGCTTGGCGACGGCCCGCCCGGGAGGGGTCGGCCAGCGGGTGAGATCGACGCTGCCGATCGTCGCGTCGCGCTGCAGTTCCTCTTGGGCCCCCTGCTGCCGCGCAGGGGCGCCCTTCTGATCTGGAGAGCCCACCCGCTCAGCTTGCCGCAGCGCCGTCGACCGCAGCGCCGTCGACCGCAGCGACGTCGGCGTGAGAGTCGAGCACCTGGATTCCATAGCGCTGGCCGATGCCGGGCAACTCCTTCAGGCCCGCATCCATGGCTGCCTGCAGTTGGGACCGTTCGTCGCCCGAACCGCCGCCCGTCATGGCCGAGATCGCGGTCACGGTTGTCGGATTCGTGATCCGCACCGTGATCGTGGCCGTGACGGTGTAGCTGTTTTCACTCATGCAGAAACCGTACTTCGCCGGGTCCGCCCCCTCAGGAAAGGTTCGGACAACTTCCAGGTCACCTAGCGCTCGAGCGACTCGGCCGGCAGATCGAACCAGCGCAGGTGCTCGAAGTCGTCGCTGAACCGCTCGTCTCTGAGTCGAGAATCCGCAAGGTGCGGGGCGACGCCAGCCGCGGCCTCGGCGGCCGGATCGGGCAGCGCGTCGAGCAGGTCGCGCGCCTCTTCGAGGTACCCGGCCAGCGCCGACTCCGGCGCGCGGTCGGCGTGCCGCGGGTAGCTCAACCGCCCGTCCGACCCGTACGACAACTGGGCCAGCCGCAGCGGCGGCTCCACGACTCCGCGCTCGTGGCGCCACAGCCCGGTGTCGGGCGAGAATCGGTATTGGGGAAGCAGTTTGTGGCCATGATCGGCGATCAGTGACACGGCATCCACGATGTAGTTGAAGACCTCGTCACTGATGAAGTAGTTGAAGCTGACGCGCACCCAGCCAGGCTTGATGCCCTCGCATCCACCCGCGATCTCGCGCTCGAACGCGTGCGATTGGTCGAGGTCGATGCCGAGCAGGCGGTGTCCGTATGGGCCGGCGCACGAGCATCCACCTCGGGCCTGGATGCCGAACAGGTCGTTGAGAATCGCCACGACGACGTTGTGGTGCAGGTAGCGCCCGCCCGGCCGCTTCACCACGAACGAGACGATCGAGAGCCGGTCGGCGGTCGGACTGCCCAGGATCTGGATCGAGGGATGCGCGCCCCACTCGCTCATCGCCCGCGCGAGAAACTCGTGCTCGCGCGACTGGATCGTGTCGACCCCGACCGCGTCTTTGAGCGCGAACACCAGCCCGGCTCTAATGGACTCGATGATGGCCGGCGTTCCGGCCTCTTCACGATGAGCCGGGTCGGTGAGGTACCGGTGCTCGAGCGGGTTGACGTAGGCGACAGTGCCGCCGCCCACCTCATCCGGAACGGCATTGGTCAGCAGCCGCCGGTTGACGGCCAGCACGCCCGGCGTGCCCGGGCCGCCGATGAACTTGTGCGGCGAAAGGAAGATGGCGTCGTCGTCCGACGCGTCGATGTCGACGTAGGGCCCGGCGGCCGCGTAGTCCCAGAAGGCGAGCGCGCCGTGCTCGTGCAGCATCCGGGTGATCGTCGCCGTGTCGGTCAAGATGCCGGTGACATTGCTCGCGGCGCTGAACGACCCGATCTTGAGCGGCCGGTCTGCGTAGCGCTCGAGTTCGGCGGCGAGGCTGTCGAGATCGACATGCCCGTCGGCATCCTCGCGGATCGTCACGACATCGGCGATCGACTCGCGCCACGGCAGCTCGTTGCTGTGGTGCTCGTACGGCCCGATGAACACGACCGGCCGCTGCTCCTTCGGGATCTGCGCGGCCAGCCCGTATCGCTCGTCGAGAGCACTCGGGATGCGCAGCCCGAGAATCCCGACCAGTTTGTTGATCGCGCCCGTCGACCCGTTGCCCGCGAAGATCACGACCGTGTCGTCCGTGCCGTGTACCGCAGCATGGATGATGGCCCGCGCATCTTCGCGCAGCCGAGTGGTCTGCAGACCGGTGCCACTCGACTCGGAGTGGGTGTTCGCGTAGCGCGGCAGCACCTCGTCGCGCACGAAGTTTTCGATGAAATCGAGCGCCCGACCGCTCGCCGTGTAGTCGGCGTAGGTCACCCGCCGTGGCCCGAACGGCCCGACCATCAGCTGGTCGTCACCGATCACCGACTCGCGGATCTTCGCGAGGATCGCCGGCTCGTGGGTCATGACTGGAGGGTACTCGGGGCGGGTATCTCGGGGCGAGGGCCGTCGCTCCTCCCCGTTTGATAGTATTTGCTATATGACGACCACCTCAACTCTCACGGCTCGCCTGCGCGAGCAGTCTCGCGCGGCAGATGAACTGCACGAGCGGTCGCGCAGCATGCTCGTTCGCGCAGCCCGAGAGGGAGCGGCTGCTGGCCTGACCCAGCGCCAGATCTCACAGGCCATCGGGCGCAGCCAACCTGAGGTCTCTCGACTCCTGCGTTTTCGTGGGCGCACCCCGCTTGGTCGAGCTGTGGCACACAACAGAGCCGCAATACTTCGAGCGACCACCATGGCAGGCATGCGCAACGTGCGAGTCTTCGGCAGCGTGAGCCGCGGCGAAGATACCGCCCAGTCCGATGTCGACTTGCTCGTCGACCTCGACGACAACGTGAGCCTCCTCGATCTGGCTCGCCTTGAGTCCGCGATCTCGAAGCTCGTTGGCGCGAAGGTCGATGTCGTCTCGGCCGCGGGCCTCCGCGCCAACCTCCGAGACAAGGTTCTTACTGAGGCGGTCCCGCTATGAGCCGCAGCGACACGGAGCTCGTGGGCGACGCGTTGGACCACATCCGGATACTGCATCAACACCTCGATCGCTCTGATCTCGATGACATGACAGTTGGCGACGCGGTGAGCCTTCGCCTCGCAGCCGCGATCGAGTCCCTCTCATCAGCGAGCCAGGGGCTTCGTGACCGAGTGTTCGGCGACCAGTGGTCAAACGTCTGGGCGACCAGAAACCGGATCGCGCACGGGTACGCGCATGTCGACCTGGCGATCATCCGCGCGACCATCGATAAGGACTTGCCCGGGGTCGAAGCAGCGTTGAACGCCGAGCTCAAACCAGCCCCGTGACACACTGAACGCATGTCGCCGGATGCCCTCACCGTCGAGACGACGCGCGGCGCCGTGGTCGAGCTCGAGTCGCGGGTGAACGCGGTTGTCGTCGAGGGTGGCGGCCGCGTCGCCGAGGCGTTCGGCACCATCGACCGGCGGCTGCCGTTGCGGTCGACGGCCAAGCCGCTGCAGGCGCTCGCCCTGGTCGAGTCGGGCGCCGCCGACGCGCTCGAGGTGACGGCACCCGAGCTCACGCTGGCCTGTGCGAGCCACAACGGCGAAGACGGGCACGTCGCCGGCGTCGAGTCGTGGCTGACCAGGCTGGGTTTGAGCGAATCCGACCTGCAGTGCGGGGCATCGCTGCCCTATTCGCGGGCGATCGCCGACGACTACGTGGCGCACGGCGGCAGACCGACGCGCCTGCGCCACAACTGCTCGGGCAAGCACGCCGGCTTTCTCGCCATGGGCGCGCAGCTGGGCGCCGACCCGGCGCAGTACCTCGATCGCACCGGCGAGGTGCAGCGCGCGGCACTGGCGATCGTCGCCGAACGGTGCGGCATGTTGCTGGGAGACGACGACATCGTCGGCGATGGATGCGGTGCCCCCTGCCCCTGCGTCACCCTCGAGGCCATCGCGCGCGGCTGGTCGACACTGATGGATGATTCGACCTCGAGCACCCGCATCCGCTCCGCCATCGCGGCCAACCCCTGGTACCTCGCGGGCACCGGGCGCTTCGACACCGAGATCGTCGAGCTGACCGGTGGTCGCGTGATGAGCAAGATCGGCGCAGACGGGATGCACGTGGCGATGGCTCCCGAGCTCGGGCTGGTCGTGGCGACCAAGGCGATCGACGGCTCGCGCATCGCGGCCGAGGAGGGTCTTGTGCATCTACTCGTCCAGTCCGGCGCCCTGAGCGCCGACGAGGCCCATCGACTGCCGCGGGCCTCGGTGGTCGACGACTCCGGTCGCGTGGTCGGCGCCATCACGGTGCACAGCTCATGAGTTCGCGCGATACCGAGCAGGCGCAGGCCGCGTGGCAGCGGTCGGCCTCGGCCGTCCACACCGATTCCAGCGTGACGGCTGTCACGGTGGTGCTGCACGCCGCGGCGAGCGACCTGCAGGCCGTTGTAGATGAGTCCGGTCGAGAACGTCAGTGAGGGCTGTTCGGCAACCTTGGTCTCGTCGCGCGGGGGGCGGTCGGTCATGCATACTCCATGATGCACCGGCGCGCGGCGTCGCTAGCGATGTATCGTTAGCTATCGCTGGATCGCACGAGAGGACACCGTCATGAGCACGTCATCCACCTACGGCTTCGACCTGCGAGAGGCCGTCGACAGTCTGCGCGACGCCTTCGGGCCCGCCTTTGCCGGACACATGGGCCGCATGAGCGGCCGGATGGGCCGCGGCGACATCCGCACCGCCGTCCTGGTCGAGCTGGCCGCCGAGCCGATGCACGGCTACCAGCTGATCCAGGCGATCGAGGCCCGCTCGGGCGGGACCTGGAAGCCGAGCCCCGGGTCGGTGTACCCCACCCTCCAACTGCTGGTCGACGAGGGCCTGGCCACCGCGACGCAGGAGGGCGAGCGCAAGGTGTACGCGCTCACGGACGCCGGCAAGGAGGCCGCGGCTGAGTTGACGGCCGCGCCGCATCCCTCCGAGTCGCGCCGCGGCTGGGACCCGGAGCGCGTCGCCCTGCCCAAGTCGGGCGCCAAGCTGGCCCAGGCGCTCGGCCAGGTCGCGAGCAGCGGCAGCAAGGAGCAGCAGGAGCGCGCCGTCGCGATCATCGACGACGCCCGCCGCAAGCTCTACGCGATCCTCGCCGAGGAGTGAGCGCCGGAGGCCCCGGCACGGCATCCGCCGCGCGCCCGCCCGGCCGGGTGTTTCGGGCGCGCTACCGCCGGATCATGCGATTCGCCGCGCGTGCATTCGTGCAGGCCTGGTGGTTCGAGCTCGTCCTGCCCCGCATCGGGTTCAGCGGCCTGGCCGCGCGCGGTCGTCCGGCGCGCCTGCGACGGCTCGCGCGCCGCTTCCACACCCTCGCGGTCGACCTGGGCGGGCTGATGATCAAGGTCGGCCAGTTCATGTCGTCGCGCCTCGACATCCTGCCGCCCGAGATCACCGACGAACTCGCGGGACTGCAAGACGAGGTGGCGGCCGAGCCGTTCTCCGGGATCCGCGCGCAGACCGAGGGCGAGCTCGGCATCCCGCTCGCGCTCGCCTTCGAGTCGTTCGACGAGGTGCCGATCGCCGCGGCGTCCCTCGGTCAGGCGCACCGCGCCCGCCTGACGCCGGGCCTGGCCGACGACCTGGGCTTCGCCGACGTCGTGGTCAAGGTGCAGCGGCCCGGCATCGACCAGGTGATCGCGGTCGACCTGGCGGCGTTGCGCCGGGTGAGCCAGTGGGTGGCTCGCATCCGGATCATCGCGCGACGGGTCGACGCGCCCGCCCTGGTCGAGGAGTTCGCCGCGACCAGCCACGAAGAGATCGACTATCTGCACGAGGCCGCGAATGCCGAGCACTTCGCCGCCGACTTCGACGGCGACCCAGGTGTGTCGGCGCCGATCGTCGCGTGGGAACGCACCTCGCTTCGAGTGCTCACCCTGTCTGACGTGACCGCGATCAAGATCACGGATGTCGAGGCCCTCGCCTCCGCCGGCATCGACCCGAGCACGGTCGCCATGGCTCTCGCGCGGTCGGCGTTCCAGCAGATCTTCGTCGCCGGCTTCTTCCACGCCGACCCGCACCCCGGCAACATCTTCGTGACCCCCAGCGCCGACGGTGACTTCGCCCTCACCTACGTCGACTTCGGCATGATGGGGTCGATCAGCGACACCCTCCGCTCCGGACTGCGCGACTTCATCCTCGCCGCCGTCGGCCGCGATAGCCGCGGCCTGGTCCGCTCGCTCGAACGGCTCGGCGTTCTGCTCTCGGCCGCCGAAACCGACGAGCTGGAGCGCGCCATGACCGCGCTGTTCGACCGCTTCGGCGGCATGGGAATCGCCGAGCTCCAACGCGTCGACCAGCGCGAGCTCGAGGCATTCGCCCGCCAGTTCGGCGAGACGATCAGGGCGCTGCCGTTCCAACTGCCCGAGAACTTCCTGCTGCTCATCCGAACCATCTCGCTCACCTCGGGGGTGACCAGCGCGCTCGACAAGGACTTCAACATGTGGGATGCCGTCGAGCCCTTCGCCCGCGACGTCCTGTCATCGGGCGGCCTGAGCGCGTTGCGCGAACTGCCGCAGAAGGCGCTCTCGTACGCGACAACTCTCGCCGCCCTCCCCCGCCGCCTCGACGAGCTCGTCACCCAGATCGACCGCGGCCAGATCGCCGTGCAGACCCCCCAGATCGACCGCCGCCTGCGCTCGCTGGAACGGGCAGCAGCCCGGCTGGTCTCGGCGATCGTGTTCGGCGGGCTGCTGTTCGCGGGAGTGTTCCTGCTGCCGACGGTGCCCTGGCTCGGCTGGACCCTGATGGGCGCGTCGATCGTGCCGCTGATCCATGTGCTGGTGACCTGGCGCTCGCCGCGCTGATTGAGTAGCGCCCGCCCCCGGGCGGCCGCGCAGAAAGAGGGTTGCGACCATCGCTGATCCGCGACCCACTACTCTTGATAAGTGCACAACCGTAAGTTTTCTTCGTCATTTCTGGGCGCCGCGCTGACTTTGTTGGCATCCGGTGTCCTCGCTGTGGCGATCACGTCGCCCGCGACGGCAGCCCCGACCATCAGTGGGGCCGACCAGGGCGGGATGTGGGCGGTCGCAGCAACCAGCCCGATCACGGTCGCCGCCGGTGCACGGGCGTCGGTGATGGCGAACGACGGCTTGCATGTCTACGTGCTCAGCATGTCGGGCGACGCCATCTCGAAGATCGACACCTCGACGAATCTGGTCGTCGCCACTCTCGCGCTGACGGTCGGTGAGGACCCGGTCGCCATGATCGGTTCACCCGACGGATCGAAGCTCTATCTCGTCGATAAGTTCGCCCTCGGCACGGTCTCGACAGTCAACCTGGCATCCTTCACCGAGACTGCGTCCAACAGTGTCGCCGCCGGAACCTTCGATGCCGTCGTTTCGCCTGACGGAGCCACCCTGTACGCGGTGAAGAGCGGTTCCGTGACCGGGTATTCCCTCCCCTCCTTCACCGCAGGCGTGCCGGTCGTCGTCGCCACCGGACCGTTGGCCCTGAACATCACCCCCGACGGAACGCAGCTCTACGTCGCCAGTTACAACACCGGCAACACGGTCATCGTGGATGTCGCCACCAACGCCATCGTCGGCCTCCCCATTGTGACCGGTGTCGGTTCGCAGCGCGTGAAGGTCTCGCCCGACGGCCAGAAGGTCTACGTGACCAGCGACACGGGCGACAGCCTGACCGCGATCACGGTCTCGAGCGGCGCGGCAACCACCCAGACGGTGGCTGGCGCTTTGGCGATCGCATTCTCTCCCGACAGTCGGTACGCCTACGTGGGTGAGTACGCGAATGGCAAGGTCGACACGATCGACGTCGCCTCGAACACGGTGGTGTCGACTGTCTCGAGCGGCCTCGAAGCGCTCGACGCATCCATCACGCCCGATGGCACGCGGCTCTATCTGCCTCGTGACAGCACCACAACGGTCAACGCGTTGCACCTGGTTCGGCTTGCGTTCTCGGGCCAGAAGCAGATCACCCCGGGAACGGCCACCGCAACCTTCGCCGTTTCGCTCAAAGACGGCAACCCGACGAACGGCGACTACTCGGGCGATCCGGTGACGATCGACGTCATCGACTCATCCAGCGCCGTTGTGGCGACCGGAACCATTGCCGTCAACCCGGTCACGGGCAATGGCACGGTGACCGTTCCGACGGCCGCCCTGCCGGTCGGTGGCTACACCCTGCGGGCGACCGTCGCCGGCGAGTCATCGTTCAACGCGACGGCCGCCACGTTCGACGTTGCGGCGGTGCTCGCCGCGACCGGCGTCGATCCTTCGGGATTCGTGGTCGCGGCCCTGCTGCTGCTCGGCGCAGGCCTGTTGATGCGTCGCATCTCACCCAAGGCGCGCCCCGTCCGCTAGGCGCTGCTGCTCACGGCATCCGACACCCAAGAGCTCGAACGCGCGATGTCGGCGCTGTTCGACCGCTTCGGCGGCCCCTACCGCGAGCGCTACTTCGCGACGAGCCGGTCGAGCTGGGCGTGGTGGTTCTCGAGCGCGCGTTCGAAGGCGGCGGTGGCTCGATCGACGTTGTTGCTGACGACCAGCCCGACCTGGATGCCGTAGAACGTGTCGATCAGCAGCTGCGCTTCGATCGCAGCATCCTGATCCGGCAGCCCGAGGGCGACGAGGGTGTCGCGGGCCTGCGAGCGGAGTTCTTCGTGCGCGACGGGCGTGATTGCCTGATGGGGTGCGACGGCCTCGAGCATCTGCGCCTCGAATTCGAGCCGCTGCAGGGCGCGGTTGCGCGGCTTGAGCGTGAGGTCGAATGTTCGGCGCAGGCCGGTGAGGTACGACTCGAGGGTTACGGTCTCCGGATCGAAAACCGTCTCGAACCCGCGCTGTCGGGTGGCGATCGCGGCGATGATGTCGCGCACGAGCTCATCCCGAGTTCCGAAGTGATAGACGAGGGTGAACGAGCTCACGCCGAGCGCGGTGGCGAGGCCTCGGAACGTGAGCGCCGACAGCGGCTTGTCGACCAGGTAGTCGACGATCTGTTCAAGAAGCGCTGGCTTCTTGGTCGCGTCGACTTGCCGTGTCATGTCATTACTATAACGCGTGTCTGCTATAACTCTCGTTTTGAAAAACACACAAATGTTTTTTATAACAAACGTTAGGTAATCGGTTCGAACGGTGCCATAACCAGCATCAGGTCGGATCCGGGGGGATCGGGCCGGGTAGATGGGCGCAACGTGTGGTGGTGGAACACGGGGGGTCTGCGCCGACAGATGCCCTCCCTCGAGTTCGGGTTCCGGGGAGGGCGTCCTTCTGCGTTCGTGAGAGATGATGACCCCATGACCAAGTACCTGATCTCGTTCCCCAGCGCGGCGATGAACCTCGCCCCCGACGAGTGGGAGGCCGCCGGCCGCGACGCCCACGCCCTTCTGCGAGAGGCGAAGGCTGCCGGCGTCTGGGTCTTCGGCGGCGGAATCGACGAAGACGTCCCCTCGCTGATGGTCGCCGCCGACGGAACCACCACCGACGAGACCTACCCGCAGACCAAGGTCTTCGACGGCGGCTTCGCCGTGCTCGAGATCCCCACCCGCGACGAGGCGATCGAGTGGGCTGCGAAGTTCGCGATCGCATGTCGATGCTCGCAAGAGCTGCGGCAGTTCATGGACGACCCCGAGTCGTAGGGCGGCCCCGTAGGCTGACCCCATGGCGTCCCAGCCAGTCGGGCTCGCCGCGGAGAAAAGCACAACAGCAATCACCGGGGCCTATCTGGTTTCCGTCGAGCGCACTCTCGCCCAGTTCGAGACCACGCCATCCGGGCTGACCGACGCCGAGGTCACCGCGCATCGCGCGACGTTCGGCGCCAACGTGATCGTCGAGCTGAAGAAAGAGTCGGGGCTTCGCCGCTACCTGCGCCAGTTCAAAGACTGGATGATCGTGCTGCTGCTCGCCAGCGCCGCGGTCACCGCGTTCCTGGGCGACTTCGGCACCGCGGGGGTGCTCGTGGTGCTGGTCGCCATCAACACCCTGATCGGTTTTCTGCAGGAGTACCGCGCCGAGAAGACGATGGAGGCGCTCGAGAAGCTCGTCGCCCCCACCTGCCAGGCCTATCGCAATCGGGCGCTGGGCGAGATCGACTCCCGCGCCCTGGTGGTCGGCGACATTGTGCGCCTCACCGAGGGCGTCTCGGTGCCGGCCGATGTGCGGTTGATCGAGACCACCGCGTTCTCGACGAATGAGTTCGCGCTGACCGGCGAAAGCGACCCGACTCGCAAGTACTCCAAGGTCATCCATCACGCGGTGCCGGTGGCCGAGCGGCACAACATGGCATACGCGGCCACCACGGTCGCCACGGGCGAGGCGCTCGGCGTGGTGGTGGCCACCGGCCTCGATACCGAACTCGGCAGGATCGCTCAGCTGAGTCAGTCGGCGAAGCCCACCCCCAGCCCGCTTCAGCTCGAGATGGCGAAGATCGCCAAGTACGTGACCTACGGCGTTGCCGTGCTCACCCTCGTCGTGCTCGTGATCGCGGTGCAGTCCGACCTGCCGCTGAAGGTGGCGCTGCTTTTCGCCGTCGGGTTCGCCTGCGCGCTCATCCCGCAGGGCTTGCCCGCCGAGGTGAACACCGCGCTCGCCTCGGCGGCCGGGATGCTCGCGCGGCAGAACGTGCTCGTCAAGAAACTCAGCGCGGTCGAGACCCTCGGCGCCACCCACGTGATCTGCACAGACAAGACCGGCACGCTCACCAAGAACGAGATGACCGTCACCGAGCTGGTGGTCGCCGGCGTGCCGTATCAGGTCACCGGCATCGGCTACGAGCCGACCGGCACGTTCGCGCCCGCGGTGAAGGCCGGCGCCGCGACGAAGCGGCTGCACGACTTTCTGACCGTCGGCGTGCTCGCGAGCAACGCGCGGCTGGTGCCGCCAGCCGGGGATGTCGCCACCTGGCGCATCCTCGGCGATCCGACAGAGGGTGCGCTGCTGGTGGTGGCCAGCAAGGCCGGGCTCGACCTCGCCGCACTTGCTGCCGACTTTGCAGAGGTGGGCGAGCTGCCGTTCGATTCCACCCGCAAACTGATGACCTCGATCCGACGCGAGGGCAGCGGGGCGTTCGTGGCCTACTCGAAGGGAGCGCCCGAGAGCATCCTTGAGCGAGCCACTCACATCGACACCGGCTCGCACGTGCGCGCCATCACGGCGGCCGACCGCGAGAACCTGCTCGCGCTGCACGACGAGAAGGCCGGCCGAGCGCTTCGTAACCTCGTCTTCGCGCGACGCACCCTCACCGCGAAGGAGGCTGCCAGCGACGACCTTGCCATCGTCGAGAAGAACCTGACCGTGCTCGGCATGGTCTCGATGATCGACCCGATCCGGTCGGCCGTTCCCGCCGCGATGGCCGCCGTGCTCGGAGCCGGCGTGAAGGTCAACATTGTCACCGGCGACTTCTCGCTGACCGCGATCGCCATCGCGCGCCAGGCCGGTCTCGGTGACGGCAGCGGCACGAACAAAGATCACGGGCTCACGATCATCACGTGCGCCGAACTCGCCACCCTCTCCGACGCCGAGGTGCTCGCCCACGCCCAGCGCGGCGGCACCGTGTTCAGCCGGGTGGCCCCCGAAGACAAGGTGCGCATCGTCGACCTGGTCAAGGCATCCGGATATCTGGTTGCGGTCACCGGTGACGGGATCAACGATGCGCCGGCGCTGCGACACGCGAACATCGGGGTGGCGATGGGGGCATCCGGCACGGATGTCGCCAAACAGGCCGCAGAGGTGGTGCTGCTCGACGACAGCTTCGCCAGCCTGGTGGGGGCGGTGCGCCAGGGACGCACGATCTACCAGAACATCCGCAAGGGGGTGCTCAGCTGCCTCACCTCGAACATCGCCGAGTTCGTCGTCAACTCGGTGAGCCTCGGCTTGGCCTCGATGTTCGGCGTGCCGCTCGCGCTGAACGTGCTGCAGATCTTGGCGATCGACCTGCTGGGCGAGATCTTTCCGATCGCGGCTCTCGGGCGCGATCCGGAGGAGGGCGAGACCATGACGCAGCAGCCTCGCGACCCGAAGTCGCGCATTCTCAACGCCCGATCCATTCTCGACATCTTCATCGCCGGCACCATCATGGGGCTGCTCGGCATGGCGAACTACCTCTTCTTCTACGTCCGCAACGGGGTGGACCCGTTCACGTCGGCGGTGCCCGCCGATGTGCTGCTGCGGGCGATGTCGATCACCTACGTGACGGTCATGGTCTGCCAGTTGGTGAGCATCATCCAGCGGCGCAGCATGCACGGCTTCTTCACGAGATACCAGTTCTCGAACGTCTGGTTCTGGCTGGCGATCCTGGTCGCGATCGCGATCATGCTCGCGATCGTCTACCTGCCGGCCATCGAGACCTTCTTCGGCACCGGCCGCCTCGGCCTGCTCGACTGGGCATGCGTCGTGGCCGCGGCTGCGGTGTTCCTCGCGATTCGAGAAGCGGGCCGGATGCTGTCGGTGTCACGCGTGCGGGCGGTGGCCAGAACCTAGCAGCGCCCCGAACGCGGCTCAGGCGTCATGAGTGCTTCTCGATAGACTGGCGACGCTGGGACAGGTTCGAAAGGACACAGCACAGCATGAGCGACGCACTTGAAGGCGTCTCGAAGCGCAAGGGTGCGGCCGACATCGGGCTCGTCATCCCCGACCTTGGCAACCCCTTCTTTCCTACATTGGTGCAGGCCGTCGAGCAGGCGGCCCGGGCACGAGGCATCGGCGTTCTGATCGCCAACACGAACAACGACGCCGACATCGAGCGCGACGCATTCCGGATGCTGATTGAGCGTCGGGTGGGCGCCATCCTGGTCTCCGCCACGCACACCACCGACAGCGTCGCAACGATCGAGGACGCGGCACGGGTGGTTCCCACCATCCAGCTCGACCGGATCGTCGCCGAGTCGCTGCCGTGGGTGCGCGCCGATCAGGCGGCCCCGATCGCCGCCATCGTGACGCACCTGCAGTCATCGCGCCGCCAGCATCTCGCCTTCATCGGGCAGCTGACCACCATCCCTACTTCCGTCGAGCGCGAGGCGACGTTCACCCGGCTGATGGCCGAGGGCTTCGCCGACCAGCCCCTGCGCATCGTCAAGGAGGCGATGTCGCCCGAGATTGGACGCGCCGCCGCCCGCGAAATCATGGCCACCTGGCCCGAAACCGACGCGATCATCTGCGCCAACGACCTGGTCGCCGTCGGAGTGCTGCTCGAACTCGGCATCCAACCCGGCCGCCGCGAGGTCGCCATCTCAGGCTTCGACGACACTCTGATCGCCCGCTCCCTGCGCCTCACCTCCGTGCGCCAGCCCGTGGGTGCGATGGCGGATGCCGCGCTCACCGCCGTGCTCGACCCCGCGGGTGTGCCCGCTCACCTGGCGGTCGAGCTGCAGTCGGAGGTCATGTTGAGGTTCTCGACGGCGTAGGGGGGCGACCGTCGTCGATCTGCTTTCACAACTGGGGTGCTGCTACACGCGCTGGGTCCTCGCCCTTGCTCAGGGCTTCCAGCCGCAGCACCTCGGCGGAACGTCTTGCCTTCTTCAAAGCCGAGCGCTCGATGAGGTATGAACTTCCCAGGCTCACGACGGAGACGAGTGCCCCGACCCCGATTCCAACAGCCGCGGTGGCAGCACTGTTTTTGTCTCCGATGAGCGGAATGGCAATGAACACGGAGAGGACCCCAACCACGTAGGTGGTAACGGAGATAAGCCTTTGCAGCCTCCGCCGAGCGCGCCGACCGGCATCTAGCCAGTCGTTGAGTTGCGACACCGCGCGGCGAAGATGGATCTCAAACTCGGTCCGCTCTTCTGAATCGGGCATTACCCGATGGGCATTCCCTAGTCGCTCCACTCGGAGGAGCAAACGCCCCTCCTTAGTCGCTCGACGGGAGAGCCAGGCTACGAGCGGTATCAATAAGACGCCTACTGTGCCGATTACCGCTCCCCATATCTGACTCATGTCGCGAAGGTACCGGAGCCCTACGACCAACTAGCCCACACCCCGCGCTAGTGGACCCGGGCGAAGCCTCTCAGGAGAGACGCCCAATATGCGGGCTCAGTACGATCAGCCTTATGGATCCGCTCGAGCCCGAGGCTGAACTCGTCCCCCGTCAAGAGATCGAGCAGCTACTCGAGAGCGACGAGGGGCGGATCGGTGACGTCTATCGGCTCACCAAGGACGGTCTCAGTCCCCAGGAAATCGCCGACAGGCTGAACGTAGCCAGCTACGCATTCGTCTACAACAACCGCCGTCACATCGATGCCGTCCTCGACGGCCGCGGCGTAGTCGGGCCGGTCTTTCGCAGGCAGACGATGGGGGTCTTCTCGTCCTTGATCCTGCGTGGCCGCGCTGTCCTCTCCGGGGAAGCCATGAAGCTTCTGCTTGCGAACCGTGCTGCGGTGGAGGCGGCCGGCGCAGACGAAGATCCTGTTACCGAAGCCACGGCAGCAAGTGAAGAAGAGCGTGAGGCCGCCAGCACCCTGACGAGCTTGGACGGGGTGTCGGGCATTTATGCCTTCTCCTACGGTTGGTACCTCGAAAGCCCTGTCGATCCGAGCCGTGGCAACACATTGATCAAGGTTGGGCAGTCGGTCAATGTCGCTCAGCGAATTCGCGAGCACACGTCGAAGGCTCGAGCCCACATGCCGGAGCCGCTCACTCTCATCCGCGTCTACTCAACCGACGGGCGCGACGTGGGGAAGCTTGAGCACGGTTTCCACGAGTTGCTTCGGACCGCAGGACACAACAATCCTCGGCGGACAGGTCGCGAGGTTGGCGTCGAATGGTTTCTGACGAACGAAGACTTCCTCGACGCGATCGCGAGCACTTTAGGTCTGCGCACGCTCTACACCGGTCGATCCGAGTTCGCAGCCGACTAGCGATAAGAGCCGACCCCGGCCAAATGACCACCTGACCCGAAACCGACGCGATCATTACTTCTCAGCTCGAGAGTTTCGCCATTTGACTTGAATCCGCCATTCTCTTCCGGCGCTGAGGCTGAATTCAGGATCCTGTTGCCTTGGGCAAGCGGCGAACGTTGCGTGGCCCTCCAAGCCGCTCGAGTCTTCGGTCACCAATAGGGTGAGGACAGCCCACTCCTATCCAAGGGACAGGAGATATTTTCGAAGGGATCCGACCGTGGTCGAGCTTGTATGGGACGGAAAGTACGACCAGGCAGGGAATCAGGTCCCACCTCTTCGCGTCACTCTGCCCTTTCAGACGATCGAGACCGTAAACGAGTCGAGTTCTGAGCGCCAGCAAGCGTTCGATCTCTTCGCCTCGGACAAGCCCGCCGACTGGCGCAATCGCCTGATCTGGGGCGACAAAAAGTACGTCCTGCCGGCCCTTCTCGATGAGTTCTCGGAAAAGGTCGACCTCGTTTACATCGATCCACCCTTTTTCACGGGGGACGACTTCTCGTTTAAAATCAGCGTTGAGGGGGATCAGTTCACGAAGGAACCAAGCCTCATCGAACAGAAGGCGTATCGCGACACCTGGGGGACTGGTATCGACGGTTACCTTGCGTGGTTTTACGCCACCCTGAGTCAACTTCACGAACTCCTGAAGCCAACTGGAAAAATCGTGGTCCACCTTGATTGGCATGTCGGTCACATGGCAAAAATGGTTCTCGATGAAGTCTTCGGTCGAGAGAACTTTCGGAACGAGCTCATTTGGTATTACTACAACAAGATGCCAGACACCCGGAATCGGATGTTTCCGCGATCCCATGACGTCTTGTTTTTCTACACCAAGGACAAAGACTCTGCATATACGTTCAATCATCAAGAGGAGTTGCGCGACAGTCCCGTAAAGCAACTCGCCAGGAAGAAGCTCGACGGGCGAATGGTGAACGCAAGAGATGACGATGGAAATGTCATCTACAACGAGCGCGCCCACCGAACCGTCGACGACGTCTGGAGAATCTCTATGCTTCAGCCGGCGGACAAGACTCAGAATGTGGGCTACCCGACTCAGAAGCCCGACGCGCTGCTCGAACGGGTAATCAGTTCCTTGTCGGAGCCGGGGGACCTAGTTCTCGACTGTTTCGCGGGAAGTGGGACAACTGCCGTCGTCGCCGAAAAATTGGGACGCCGTTGGATAGCCTCGGACCTGGGCCGCTTTGCAATCCACACGACTCGAAAGCGACTGCTCAGCGACGAACACGTCCGTCCTTTTGCCGTGCAGAACCTTGGAAAATACGAGCGGCAGCTTTGGCAAGAGGCCGAATTCGGCGAGTCCGCCGCGGCACGTGTGTCCGCCTACCGCTCCTTCATCCTCGACCTCTACAGGGCCACACCCATCAACGGCTACACGTGGCTCCACGGGCTCAAAGCGGGCCGCATGGTTCACATTGGCACCGTCGACTCGCCAGTGACGGTGAGCGACGTTCAGCAGATTCTGGTCGAGTTTCGACGAGCAATCGGTACTGGGGAAGGAGCACCATCCGCAAAGATCGTGGATGTCTTGGGTTGGGATTTTGCTTTCGAGCTCAACGAAATCGCACGGCAAGACGCCCTTAAGGCAGGCGTCGAACTCCGACTAGTGCGCATTCCACGCGAGGTATTGGAAAAGCGAGCGGTTGAGCAAGGAGACATCAGGTTCTTTGAACTCGCTGCGTTGGAGCTTTCGCCCGCTGTAGAAGGCCAGAGTCTCACCTTGACCCTGGACAACTTCATAATTCCCCTCGACGACGTGCCAGTAGATGTTCAGGCGGCCGTTAGCCACTGGTCACAGTGGATTGACTACTGGGCTATCGATTGGGACAACAAGGCCGACGCCTTCCACAACGAATGGCAGACCTATCGAACCCGAAGTTCCTCTTCGATCGAGCTGTCGGCGAGTCACGCCTATGATGTGGCCGGCGACTATTCAGTGGTGGTCAAAGTCATTGACATCCTCGGAAATGATTCCACGAAGATGTTGAACCTGAAGGTTGGGCCGTAGTGGCAGCGAAGCCCGGAGCAGCGATAGCCGCTCTAGTACCGCAGATTCAAGAGGGCGTGAGTTCTTGGCGAGAGGCTAGCTACCCGGGGAGTTCGGATACCACTCGGCTGCTTCTAGCTCACTGGTTCGATCGTGAGCACCGCCTTGCTGATGGCCGGCCGTTCGCCTACTATCCCGCGCAGCGAACCGCGATAGAAACCCTCATCTGGCTGTACGAAGTTGAAAAGGTCCGCCGCCATCGGGATCTACTTGAACGATTCACTACTATCGCGGGGCTTCACGTACTCCAGCATGACGACTTCGCGCGATATGCCACAAAAATGGCAACCGGGTCTGGCAAGACGAAGGTAATTGCGCTTGCTATTGCGTGGCAATACTTCAATGCTGTGGCAGAAGCCCGGGACGACTACGCAAAGACCTTCTTGTTGATCGCTCCCAACCTCATCGTGCTGGATCGACTCCGTGCAGATTTCTCGAATGGTCGCATTTTTCGTTTGGATCCGGTGATCCCACCTGAACTCAAGATCTATTGGGACTTCGACTCCTATATGCCTGGTGAGCCTGAGAGAGCCAGCTCACAAGGAGCTCTCTACTTGACAAACATCCAGCAGCTCTACCCCTTGTCAAACAAGGCTGCACTCTCCGAGGAATCAGCTATCACGGACGTCCTTGGCAGGCCACCTGCGGCGGCGTCCAATGTGATCCACGACACCGCGGGTCGAATCGCTGGCCGCCGCTCGAACTTGATGGTTCTGAATGACGAAGCCCACCACGTGCACGACGAGGAAAACGAATGGAGCAAAGTTATTCGACGGATCGCCGCGACTGTCCCGACCGTGGCGCAGGTCGATGTGTCGGCAACGCCGCGATACCAGAAGGGAGGCTTGTTTACCTGGACCGTCTCCGACTATCCCCTCCGGCAGGCCATCATCGACAAGATCGTCAAACAGCCGATGCGCGGCATCACGTCTGGGCTCAAAGACCAACCCTCGGATATCGCAAGCGTTCGCTATCAGGCTTATCTGACCGCTGGAGTTGAGAGATGGCGGGAGTACCGCGACCAGCTCTCTCCGCTCAACAAGAAGCCGATCCTATTCATCATGTTAAACAGCACGGCCGAGGCCGATGACGTCGGCACATACCTTCAGTCCAAATACCCATCGGACTTTGGCGCAAACAGCGATGCGGAAGCCCAGCTCCTGGTGATCCATACGGACAATAGTGGCGACGTATCGAAGAAGGATCTAGACGTGGCGCGTGACGTCGCGCGGCGCGTAGACGAGAACGAGAACGCCGTAAATGCGATTGTCTCGGTCCTCATGTTGCGCGAGGGTTGGGACGTCCAAAATGTCACCGTGATTGTTGGTTTGCGGCCCTTCTCAGCAAAGTCCAACATTCTTCCAGAGCCAGCTATCGGCCGAGGTCTTCGACGTATGTTCTGGGATGGTTCGAGCGACTATGTAGAGCGCGTTGACATTCTTGGCAACCCAGGCTTCCTCAAGTTTCTCGAGCAGCTTGAGAGAGACGAAGATCTCACACTGGAGACGTTCGATCCAAAGAACCCCGTGGTTATCACGACGATTCTTCCGGACCCTGGCAAGGCGAAGCACGACATATTGGTTCCAGAACTAAGCCCCATCTTGGCGCGCAAGCGATCACTGGCCGACGAGATTGAATCGATCGACGTTCATGCTTTCAAGACTCCAAAGCTCCCGATGAAGGCGCATGACTTGGCGGCGCAACGTTTCTCCTATGAGGGAACCGACATCGTCACGCTCGAGAAGTTGATCGAGCGGGAATACACAATTCCAGAACCGCAGACGGCCGAGGAGGTTATTTCCTACTACGCAAAGCGCATCGCGCAGGACGTAAAGCTCCCCTCGCAGTTCGCATCAATCGCGCCAAAAGTTCGAGCCTTCCTCGAGCAACGCGCGTTTGGCCACGAGGTTGACCTCTCGTCTAAGGACGTCGTTCGCGCGATCTCCACACCAGTAGCCGCCTATTTGACAATCAAGACATTCGCTACCGCGCTAAGGAAGCTGGTCGTCGACGAACTGGTCCCGTACTTAGAGCACCCAGGTCGACCACTGTCGACGACGGATCCATTTCCCTTTTCTCGCCCTACCTTCGAGGCATCGAAGACGATCTTCAATCTGGTTGCGGCCGACAACGATTTCGAGCGCAAGTTTGCAAAGTTCTTGGAAGACGCTTCAGACGTGCGGTCGTTTGCCAAGCTGCCCCAACGATTCGGATTCACAATCGAGTACACGGACAGCGCCACCAATCTCCGCTATTACGAACCTGATTTTGTCGCGGTCAACGCCGACGGAGACCATTTTGTTCTTGAAACGAAAGGTCGCGAGGATATTGACGTTGCTCATAAGGACCGCGCGGCTCGAGCCTGGTGCGATAACGCTACGGCGCTTACCGCCGCCTCTTGGCGCTACGTAAAGATCCCACAAGCAGAGTTCGAAAAGCTGCAACCGACCGAGTTGATCGAGGTTGTCATCTCGTTTGGCCAAGAGGTAGAAGTTCCTGACTTCGACGATATCTACAACTGGTCCCCGACCAGCGACTGATGAGGAAGCCGCCTCGGTGAGGCCGCGTCGCACCCGAACGGCTATCGCTCTCTGCCGGACAGTCGCGACCGAGCCACGACGATGTGACCACCTTGAACGCACGAAAAGCCCCGGCGAGTCATACCGGGGCTTTCGGCACGCCCTGACGGGATTCGAACCCGCAACCTCTTCCCTAGCAAGGAAGCGCTCCAACCGTTGAGCTTCAGAGACTGCACCTAAGTATGTAGGCGAATGAAGCACGCAGTGAGGATCAATCCCCCGCCGGGGTGATGGATTCTCCGCTAGATGTGGAGGTAACTCTCTCTTGCGTCCTTGGGTGCATGAGAGCGAGAGCTAGGAGCTAGGAGAACGTCGCTGCCGTCCTCCCCAGACGCCCCGAGGGATCGACTTGTCGCGCACGGCGACTGTCGATCCCTCCAATCCTTTCTGCCGCTGCAATGATCGTTCCCATGCCGGAAGGGCCCAGGCGTGAGTCCGGGAGCTACGACTTTGCAGACTCCAACACGCCAACACGGCGCTGCAGATCTCGAATCCGATCAAGGAAGCCCCCGAGCACTTCCCTCTCCGCAAGGTCGCCGGTTCCCGAGGTGATGACGTTTCGGATCTCTTCGTCCGCTATGGGCTTCATGCCGCAACCGTAGCCCGCGATCAGATCTTGTCGCTCCTCACAATCGCCGGGGTCGAGGATCGGGCGGCACCTCACGCACTCGCTGGAACTTTGGTCCAAACGGTCGCGCTCTCGTCGAGCGACGGGTGGCCCAGCCCAGACCGCCGGACCGACGCGATACCCGCGTTCCGCATCATCCATCAGCTCAGCGCCCTTGGCACCGCGGATGCTCGCGCCCACGACCACCGTCACCGTCTCGCCCTCTCGGGGCGGACCGGCCTGCACATTCGGCTGCAGCCCGCGCTTTGATGCGGCCGGGCTCGAGCAGCACGGCATCATCCGGTCTCGACACGCCCTTCGCGCCACCCGACCAGCGCGACGACCTACGCTCAGACCTATGGCAGCCGGCGCAGTGATCTACAACTTCACCGCGCAGCTCGCCGACGTGGATCGCGGCGTCTACGAAGATCTCACCCTGCGGGTCGCTCAGCATCCCTCCGAGACCGACGCCTACATGGTGACGCGCGTGCTCGCGTATTGCCTCGAATACGTGGAGGGGATCGCGTTCAGCGAAGGCATCTCGTCGACGGACGAGCCGGCGGTGCTCGTGCGCGATCGCACCGGCAGACTGACGACGTGGATCGAGGTGGGCGCGCCTGACGCGGCCCGGCTGCACTTCGGGAGCAAGCTGGCCGACCGCACCACGATCTACACCCACCGCGATCCGCAGAAGGTGATCGGAGCGTGGTCCGGCAAGAAGATCCACCAGCTGGAGCAGATCATTGAGCACCACCGGAGACGTGCCCGCATGAAGGGATCACCTTCAGCGACGGCATCTCGTCAACCGACGAGCCGGCCTTGTTCGTCCGTGACCTCACCGCGGCAGGCTGACCACCTGGATCGAGGTGGGCGCCCCCGACGCCGACCGGCTGCACTATGCGTTCGTGTGACGCGCGGCCGATTTTGCTGAACGTGCGTCGCACTACGACATGAGGGTAGCCAACGCGGAGTGAGTACATTGTGCCGATATGAACTCGGACATCCCCTCGATCGCGCAGAGTATCGAGAAGAATCCGCTCGGTCGCTTGATGTACGGCCAGCGCGAACTATTCCATAGCAACTTACTGGCGTGGTTTTTCGACACTTTGCCCGAAGCCGCCGATCGGGTATTTAGCCCAATGAGCGATCCAGGAATTGGCTCCGAAGAGCGTCGGGTTCAGAGGGAGCTAGGCAATCTCGACCTCGTCATGCGGTGGCCAGGCCGACGACCGCTGGTGCTAGAAAACAAGGTCTTCTCGATCCCAACGTTTCGTCAGCTCGATGAGTACGCGCAGAAAACGTCGCGGTGGATTGAAGAGCCGATGAAAGCTCTTCTGGCACCCTCGAAGCCCCCGTTCGAGCTCGACGGATGGGCCTTTGTGAGCTATCGAGACCTGGCCAGTTCCATCTCGGAGAGCCTCAGCGGGCCCGACACTTCCTACGAAACGGAAACGATGCGTCGCTATGCCTCGCTCGCCTCGGACCTGTCCGAGCTCGTCGGAGCAGTCGAAGTTGGCTCGTACGAAGAGCTCGTGTGGCTTCCCGAAACTCTCCTCGATTCCGTCAGCAGCGGCCAGATGCTAGCCGCCCTTCAGAAAGCGCGAGCCTCCCGCGTGGCCTGGCTGATCAACAAAGAAGTACCAGGTCTGAACCGTCCAGCGGGCAGTGGCATGACTCGCGCGAAACCCTTTGTCGAGTCGTTCGAGGCCGTCGAGATCGACGGGATTCGAGTCCTGCTGGGGTGGCAGTTGCAAGGACATGACCTACGGCGCAGCGCCATCTATCAAGACGAATCGCTTCGAGGTCGCCAAGTGCAGGAAGGCATCAGCAGGGAGCACCCCGAGTTCTTTACCCTCCCTAGCTCTTATTCAGACACTCGAGCAGGTCGAAGCGAGTTCAACTACTTCGCACCCGATTCCGTCTACCAGTATGTGAAGGTGAAGAACCTGACGATCCAAGAGCTGATCGCGGTCGCGCAGTGGATTCATGACGATCTAAGCAAGCTAGGGGTGGGCTGAACAAGGCGGCCGACCACACGCTCAGGGTCATGGCATCCGCTCTGAGTAGCGTCATCCATGTCCACGAACTGAGCTGAGCTGTCAGAACCACCACCGCAGGCTGCGCGGTCCTTTCGCGTCGATCTTTACAGCACTTGCCCGGCGCCCGCGCGACGAGTCCAGTCGGCACCGCCGCTACAGCGAGAGCGACGTGGACGCTTTGCAGGCGCTGGCCTGCCTACCGGCGATGGGGGTCAGCATGGGAGTGGAGGGGCGGAGCCTCAGACGTAACGTCTCGGGCGAGTCGCGAGAGCGATCAGATTGAGATCGCTGCTGGCAATATCGACTTCGAGATGCTATAAATAACTATTAGCTATTTATTCAATATCTAGGAGTTCCCATGGATACCATTGAAGTGAGAGTGCTCGTTCCAATCGAACGTGAGACCGAGTTTTACCGCTGGTTCGCCGACTGGCGGGACGGGGTTGCGGAGCGTTTAGAGCTACGGACGAGCGACCCCGTTGCGGGCATAGCGGACGGCGCACCCCTTGCCGCCGCGACGGACTGGTGGAAATCACTCACCCTGAAAGAGCGAGCCATCTGGAGCATCTGGCTGGACGCTGCGCCATCGATGGTTCAGGCAGAGGAGATCGTGGCAAGCCTGGGGTTGAAGGGGGCTCGAGACATTCCCGGCATCCTCTCGTGGTCGGGTCGGAAAGGTCGGAAGGCGGGCTTCGCCGTCGACTGGAGTTTCCGTGTCGATCCGGTCTCGGGTCTTCCGATTTACGGCATCGAGAATGCGGGGTACGCCGACCTGTTGCGTCAGGCTCGAAACCTGGCGGGCGACACAGCGCTTACCCGGGGAGTCTGAGAACGATGCACTCCTGGGATATGAAAGTGGAGACTCCGGTCCCCTTTTTGGAGCTCGAAGATCGCAACCACCACCCGGGCCACGAGCAGGCGTCGCAGTGCACATTTTGCGGGGTTGCGGAACTCAGCCGGTGGTATCCCGCCGAAGACGTGATGGTCGTGCGGCATTGGAACAGTGACAGTGTTGACGAACCGGGCGGAGGTCACTGGACCTGGTATTGCCCTAGCCATTTCGAGGGATGGGTAGTCGATGGGTGGAAATCAAGCAAGTTTGCGCCTATACACCTGTTGCCCGACGCTCTGCGTGCCTGCGAGGCTCGAAGCGGGCTGAAAGGTCTTTGCGGCGACCGAGGCGTAGAGATAATCGACGGCGAGTGGATGTGTGATCGGCATGCGGAGGCGGCGAGGACTGAACGGCGTCTTCGGAAACTCTTCGGGGAAAGAACAGAGGATTGAGATCGACTGACCGGCTCCACCACCTCTTGACCTCAACCGCTTGAAGTGTGCCGTGCTGGAGCGCATGACGCTGCTCAGCATCCACGAGACATCCCGCCCCACCGGACTCAGCGAGCCGACGCTGCGATAGTACGAACAGGTCGGACTGATCGCGCGGGTCGTGTCGGTCTCGACAGGCTCGACCAGTAAAGGGCACGGCCGCTACCGCGAGAGCGACGTGGATGCCCTGCAGGCGCTGCCTGCCTGCGGGCGATGGGAGTCGGCATCGACTAAGCGCGCAGGTATCAGGCCAACCGCGCGGTCGGGCGGGCGGCGTCGGGTGAGCAGCGCGACATCGTGCTGCGGCATGCCGAACGCGTTGAGCTCGAGATCGAGATCCTGCGCGTGCACCTCGAATACCTCCAGGCGAAGGCAGCGCTGTGGGATGCCCGGGATCGCGACGACGCCTCCGACGAAGCTGCGGCGCAGAGTCGCGTGCACGGGGTCCTGCCCGAGCTCGAGGCATCCATCCGCCGGTGACGTTGGATCACGTAACATGCGGTTCCGCCAGGCTAGTAGCGACGAGACCTCACCGTTGAGGAGTGTCCATCGCAGGCGAAGCGGCACCTCGATCGCGGTCTAAGTCGCCGCTGGCCGTGAGCGGGTAAGCAGTGACGCCTGCCTGCCTGTATCGGGACCATCCGTCTCCGTCGGGAGCGTCCCACTGAAAGCTGCGGCCTGCACGATTCAATCGGTCGTGCTCGTCGCCAGTTACCCAACACTTCACGAGGAGCCGATCGAAGATTGAGATCAGGTCTTCAGGAGAAGTCGCTGGTCCACCCGCGATTGGGGCGGTCACTGAGTTAGACCGCGGGTCGGCCTGATCGGGGGCGACAATCTCGATCACAATCCGCTTCATCGGGACAACGTGCTCAACTTTCCGCAGTCCGACGTCAATGAGCATCGCATCCTGTGTCGCGAACGTGACAGTGTGAGAGCGATCGAGCCCTTCAAGCATTTGACGGAGCCTCCTCGGGTATCCCCGAGAACCCTTGGACCACAATTGACCGCCTGCTGCGAGGAAGGGTCGAACTTCACCTTCAATGAGCGCGTACGCATCCCGGGCAATCCGGAGGCGATTTTGGTCGGCTGGCAGGATGCTCATTGCACGATCCTGGCACTTCTGAGTCCGCACCGGACCCTTGCCTCACAAGCGCACCACAAGCCGATTTCGATTGCTGTCGCGGAGGTCACCGACTTGTGCCGAGGTGAAGGCCGTCCCGGAGATGAAGGCGGGCGCGGATGGGAAGCGCCGAGCGAGCCCTACGAAAAGATCCGCCCCCCGGCGCGTCGACATCGCGTCGACTTCACAAGTTCGATTCTGCGAGGTTGGCTCGCGCCCATGCGTCGATTCGACGATTGCGAAGCTTGATGAATTCCAGCGCGCGGTCTCGATAGGACCTCCATTCCTCCACGGTGCGCGGAAGTGGTGGCGTGGCGCCGAAGTCTTCGAAGGGAGTAAAGAGCAGGACGGATTCGTAGCTTGTTGAGACGATGTCCTGCAACAGGAAGAAATCGACATAGCCGCGAAAGTCGACGAACAGGCGAAAGAAGTCGTCGTACGCGGCGATGGTGTCCGACAAGGGGCTGGGCAGGCCCAGGTAATACCTTCTAATCGCTTCGACGGTGAAGTCGAATCGGTCGGCGATATTCGAGTTGAATCCACGAGCGCCGTTGATGGTGACGACGCCCGGGCGACGATCGCCCGGGAAGATCATCATCGCGCCGATGGTGTGATTCGCGACGAGGAACCGGTCGATCTCCCGCTGCGACAGCTGATCGACGATGTGCGCCATCCGCTTGTAGCTGAAGAAACCGGGGACGACCGTGTCGCTCGTGGGAAAGAACTCGCCGATCGTTGAGCTGTGGTGCAAGTAGGTTTTCGACTTCGTGGTCACGAGGTCGAAATGGCCTCCGATCGGAAGCTCCTTGCTCCAAAGCAGCTGATGGTAAAGACGGAGCGTGGCGCTCGTGCTGTCGGGATCGCCGGTGCCGGCATCCGTTCTGACGTCGAATGTGACGTCAATGGGGAGGCGACGTCGTTGGAACACAAGCTCACGCTATCCAGTCTCGACACGCGCTTCGCGCCGCTCGACCGGCGCAACGACCTACGCTCAGAGCTATGGCAGCCGGCGCAGTGATCTACAACTTCACCGCGCAGCTCGCCGACGTGGATCGCGGCGTCTACGAAGAGCTCACCCTCCGCGTCGCGCAGCATCCCTCCGAGACCGACGCCTACATGGTGACGCGCGTGCTCGCGTACTGCCTCGAATACGTGGAGGGGATCGCGTTCAGCGACGGGATCTCGTCAACGGACGAGCCGGCGGTGCTCGTGCGCGATCGCACCGGCAGGCTGACCACGTGGATCGAGGTGGGCGCGCCCGACGCGGCCCGGCTGCACTTCGGGAGCAAGCTGGCCGACCGCACCACGATCTACACCCACCGCGATCCGCAGAAGGTGATCGGCTGAGTTGCAGCGCAGCCAGCCCTGGGCACGGCCCCTGCACAGCGGCGGATCAGCCGCGATCTCCACACGAGTTCGCCTTGCCGGGCTGGGTCAGCCGCAGTTGCTAGCCTGATCGCGATGAAGGGGTGATTGCTGTGGACAAACTACTCGAAATCCCGCTGTACACCCAGCACGAAGCTGCCGGTCTGGTCGGCACCTCCACGTCGACGTTCAGCCGGTGGGCAAGCGGCTACGTTACGGCGTCGGGCAACTCCCAGCGGCCTTTCGTGACGACCCAGCGCGCAGGTCGCGGCTACACCGTTCCGTTCGTGGGCCTTGCCGAAGCGTGGATCGTTCGGGCCTTCAACCAGGCCGGGGTGCCGATGGTGCGCATCCGGCCTGCGCTTGAGAAGTTGCGCACCGAGATCGGGCTGGAGCACGCGCTCGCCAGCGACCGCCTCAAAACCGACGGTGCAGAGATTCTGTGGGATCTGCGTTCCCAAGACGACACCTTCGATGACGATCGGCTCGTCGTCGTTCGGAACGGGCAAGCGTCATTCGGCGAGATCGTTCGCGAGCACCTGCGACAGGTCGAGTACCGCGACGGTTTCATCGGGCAGCTTCGGATTCCTCGCGCGGATGGTGCGAACTACACCGTGGACCCACGCATCTATTTCGGGCAACCGACCTTGACCGAATACGGCGTTCGTGTCAGCGACCTGCGAGATCGCATCGAAGCTGGCGAGACCATCGACGACGTGGCCTCCGACTTCGACGTGCCGCGCGCGACGGTCGCGAACCTTGCCCTCGCGGTGGCGTAGCCAGATCCCATGGACGAGCTCCGGTTCTTTGTCGACCGAAGCCTTGGCAACCACGTCGTCCCCAACGCGCTCAGAGCCGCCGGTTGGGTGGTGGTCACGATGCGGGACCGATACGGGGAGGTGACGGCGCAGCAGCTCGCCGACATCCAGTGGATCCCCGAGGCGGCCGAACTCGGCGACGTGATCTTGACCGCCGACAAAGCGATCGCGCGGCGTCCGCTTGAGGCGCTCGCCGTCATCCAAGCTGAGGCTCGGGTCTTCGCGCTGGGCAACAACCAGATCACCGGCGCTCAGGCGGCGGGGCGACTCATCGAGAACGAGCGGGCAATCTTCCGCAAGGCCCGGGAACAACCAGGGCCATATGTGGTGAGTGTGACCGGCTCCGGCTTGCAGACCGTCAAACTCAATCGAGGCGGAGCCGCGCCGTAACTGCCCCTCGAACTCTGCGCCTAGGCTCGCTCCCATGGCAGCCGGCGCAGTGATCTACAACTTCACCGTGCAGCTCGCCGACGTGGATCGCGGCGTCTACGAAGAGCTCACCCTGCGCGTGGCTCAGCATCCCTCCGAGACCGACGCCTACATGGTGACGCGCGTGCTCGCGTACTGCCTCGAATACGTGGAGGGGATCGCGTTCAGCGAAGGCATCTCGGCGCCGGCTGTTCACGGGGCAGCCGAGCCGGCGGTGCTCGTGCGCGATCGCACCGGCAGGCTGACCACGTGGATCGAGGTGGGCGCCCCCGATGCGGCCCGGCTGCACTTCGGCAGCAAGCTGGCCGACCGCACCACGATCTACACCCACCGCGATCCGCAGAAGGTTCTGGGTGCGTTGGCGGGAAAGAAGATCCACCAGTTGGAGCAGATCACGCGGCAGAGCTTCGATCCCGGATTCGTGGATGCGGTGGTTGCGGCGGTTGAGCGGCGCAACGCGCTGACGGTGTCAGTGAGTGACGGGACGCTGTACCTCGAGGTGAATGGGGTTGCGTTGAGCAGCAGCATCCACGTGCATCAGCTGGGGTGACGCTCGGCGGCTACGGCAGCAGGTGCCCGGCCGCCGTGAACAGCCGGTACCACTCCTCGCGCGAGAGCGTGACATCCGACCCCGCCGCCGACTCGGCCACCCGCTCGGGCTTGGTCGTGCCGAGCACCACCTGCATCTGAGCCGGATGCCGAGTGATCCAGGCTACCGCGATGCCGGTCGGGGTGACTCCGTGGGCGGCCGCGATCTCGTCGAGGGCGTCGTTCAGCTCGGCGAAGTTCTCCCGGTCGCCGAGGAAGACGCCGTCGAAGAAACCCTTCTGGAACGGCGACCACGCCTGCAGCGTGATGTCGTGCAGGCGGGCGTAGTCGAGGATGCCATTGTCCCGGTCGATCGACTGGTCCAAGCCCCCCATGTTGGCCGCCACGCCCTGAGCAATCATCGGAGCGTGCGTGATGCTCAGCTGCACCTGGTTGAAGGCCAGCGGTTGCCGCACCGAGCGCTTCAGCAGCTCCACCTGGCCGGGGGTCTGGTTCGAGACGCCGAAGTTGCGCACCTTGCCCGCCGCCGCGAGCACGTCGAAGGCCGCGGCGATCTCATCCGGCTCCATCAGCGTGTCGGGGCGGTGCAGAAGAAGCACGTCGAGGTGGTCGACGCGCAGGGCGGCGAGCGAGGCGTCGACCGACTCGAGGATGTGCTCCTTCGAGAAATCCCAGAAGCCATCGCGGATTCCCACCTTCGACTGGATGATCACCGACTCGCGGTCGGCCGACGAAAACGTGATGGCGTCGCCGAACCGCCGCTCGCATCCGTGATCGCCGCCGTAGACGTCGGCGTGGTCGAAGTAGTTGATGCCGGCGTCGCGCGCGGCGGCGACCAGGGGGCGGATCTCGCCGTCGTCGAGCTCGGAGATGCGCATCAGGCCCAGGATGACGTCGGACGCATCGAGAGTGGTCTGCGGCGGAGTGAAAGTCTTCATGACCTCATTTTCGCCCCGACGCGAACCCGCTCGCGCGGAGACGTCCATTCCTTCACAGGCTCCACAATCAAAAGATCTTGTACTTTCGAACATGCGTTCGATGAGGGAAAATGGACACATGGTCCCCCTCTCCCTTCAGCTCGCCGGGGCGAAGCGCGCCCTCGAGGGGGTCGCGATGAAAGGGTTTGCGAGCGTCGCCGACTCGGAGTTGCTCGAGCTGATTGCGGCGTCTGCCGCGAACGAACGGATCGCGCGCGCGCATTCCGCCGTGCTTGCCGGCGAGTTGAGTCGCCGCTCCGCGCCCGAGCTTGGGCACGAGGGTTTGGCGCAGCGGAGCGGTCACCGCACTCCCCAGAAGCTGATCCAGGCCACCACCGGAGTGGGCGCGCGCGAGGCAGCGGCCGCGGTGCGCGTCGGCGGGCTGGCGCAGACGCATCCGTGGCTCGGGTCGGTGGCCGAGGCGGTCGTCACCGGCCGGGTGTCCACCGATGCGGCGGATGCCATCCGCTCCGGCCTGGGAATGCCGACCGACGACGTGGCGGCCTCGGTGCTCGCGGTCGCCTCGTCTCGGCTGCTGCTGGAGTGCGCATCCCTCGACGCCGACCAAGTGTTCGCGCTCGCTCGCGAAGCGCGAGATGAGTTGGATGCCGTGGGCATCGTCGACCGCGAACGTGCCGCACACGCTGCCCGCGAACTTCGGGTGCAGCGCCTGCGCGACGGAAGCGTCCGGGTGGTCTGGCAACTCGATCCGATCGAAGGATCGGTGGTCAGCGAGATCTACGACCGGGCGACCTCGCCTCGGCGGGGCGGGCCCAGATTCGTGGCCGACGCCGAACGCGCTCAAGCCATCGCCGACGATTCGCGCAGCACCGAACAGCTGGCGTCCGACGTCTTCTTCGAGCTGATCACGGCAGGCGCTGAGGTGCAGCCCTCCCAGCTGCTGGGGCGCGGGGCGCCAGCCGTCCGGGTCACCGTGACCGAACGGCAACTCATCGCCCGTACCGGCCACGGCCGGCTGCAGCGCACCCAGCAGCCCGTCTCGATCGAGACCATCGAACGTCTCGCCTGCTCGCAGGGCACGGTTGCCGTCGTCTTCGACGACCACGGCCAGCCGCTCGATGTCGGCCGCGAGCAACGGCTTTTCACCTCCCGCCAGCGAACAGCACTTGCCGAGCGTGACGGTGGATGCCGCTGGACCGGGTGCGAACGTCCACCCTCCTGGTGCGAAGCCCACCACATCGAGCACTGGGCGCGCGACCGCGGCCGCACCGACGTGGCGGACGGCCTGCTGCTCTGCAAGCACCACCATCTCCTGCTGCACGATCATCACTGGGAGATCGAACGACGGGGACCGGCCCGGTCGGAGTATTGGCTGATCCCGCCACCGGGCCATCCCGACGCGCGGCCGAGGTTGCTGAGCAGGAGCTTGGGCGTGAAAGATCTGCTGGCCGGGTGAGATCGGGGCGGCCGGTCAGATCCGGGGGCGGCCGGTGAGATCGGTGGCCGGCATGCTGGCGATGGGCTGCTGGGCTGACCGGATCGCCAATGATATGGCGGGAAACCGCGGTCGGATCGGGTCGTCATGCTGCGGTTCTCGACGGCATAGGCCTTCACCGTCTCGCCTCCTCCTCAGTGAGACAGGCGAATCCTCAAGATCACACCTCTCTCCAACTCATGTGTCGAGTGCGAGGAGTTCGGCTCGGTGGGCGCGAGGCCGGGTCTCGGGCTCGGAATCGGGCTGGAGGGCGCTGCCAGCGCCGCCCCCACCAGCAACAACAGGATCGGAAGGGTCATCGCGAGCGCGGCGAAGAACGTGGCCAGCGAGGCACGGCTGGCCCGGGGCCGCGGAAGCGTCCGAACGGAGGGGGCAGGAGCGAAGGCTTGCGGTGAGACGGCGATCGTGTTCATGAATCGAGCGTGACGTCAGATCGGGCTTGAGGCATCCGGGGCCGCTCGGGTCTTTTTCTCAGGGTTGACCCTGGTGGCAGCGGGTGGCACCACGCGCCAGAATCGTCACACATGCGTACTGTGCTGATCGTCGACGACCACGACTCATTTCGAGCGTGGGCGCGGCGCGTGCTCTCTGACGAGGGATTCGATGTGATCGGCGAGGCCCCGAACGGAGCGTCCGCGATCAGCTTGGCGCGCGACCTCCGACCCGACATCGTGTTGCTCGACATGGTGCTCCCCGACATGACCGGAGTGGATGTCGCGGCCGAGGTCGGCACGAGCACCGGCGCGACCATCGTGCTCACCTCCAGCCGCGACTTGGCCGACTTCGGCATCGAGCTCCGCTCGCCGGTCGCGGGATTTCTCCCCAAGGCGGAACTCAGCGGGCTGGCTCTCGAGCGGCTGGTAGGTCGATGAGCCTGCGATCACCGGGCCTCGCCGGTCGACCGACGCGCGTTCCTCTGCTGATCATCGGCTCGGTGTTGTGCCTCGGCTGGGCGATCGGCGCCGAACTGGTGAGCACAACGCAGGGCTTCCCGGGCAATCACCTGCTCGAGTTCCTCTCGGGCCTCGCGTTTCTCGGCGCCGGGATGTACGCGATCGCGGTCGTCCCCAGGAACGCGATCGGCTGGCTGCTGCTCAGCTATGGAGTCCTGTGGTTCGCGAACTTCTGGGCGATCTTTCTGCCCCCGCTGCCCGAGGCGCTCGTCACGGTCGTGGCGAACTCGCAAGGGGCGCTGCTGGTGCATGTCGCCCTCGTCTTCCCCGCGGGGCGCATCGCGACCCGTCTCAGCAGAGGGGTGGTGGCCTTCAGCTACCTCTGGAGCCTGCTCGCGTGGTTCGGGCTCGAGGCGACCACCGACCGCTCCACCTGGGATTGCGCGCACCAGTTCTGCCGCGCCACTCTGTCGCTCTGGCTGTGGCCCTCCGCGAGCGCGTATTCCGCCTGGGACATGGCCAACAACGTGCTCACCCTCCTGATCGTCGCGGGCACGGTGGGTGCGTTCTGGCAACGGTGGCGCACGTCAAGCCCGGTGGGCCGACGAGATCTGCGCGTCCTGTGGATCGCGGTCGCTCTGGTCTCGCTCACGTACGCAGCCAGATCGATCGCCTCGTTCGCACGGGCCGGCGACGCGGTGTTCGGAGTTCTCAATGACCTCCAGGCGATCGCCCAGATGCTGGCGCCGCTGCTCATCGTGTACGGACTTCTGACGGCACGGATGGCATCCTCCGCCGTCAGCACCTTCGTCGCCGACGCGCGCACCGCCCACCCATCGCAGTCCCTGGAGTCCGCTCTCGGCCGCGTGCTGCAAGACCCCGGGCTGCGGATCGCGAGGCAGGCCCGCGACGGAAGCTGGCGCGACGAGGCGGGAGTGGCGATCCCCGCCGACTCGCCAGCCCTCGCGACCGCGCAACCCGTCGTCGGCAGCGACGGGACGGTGCATGCCGCCCTGATCCATGACCCGGGCCTGGATGCCTCGGCCGTACGGGCTGCCGCGGCGACGGCCGGACTGATCCTCGAGAACGAGTCGCTGCGCGACGAACTGGCTGCCCAGCTGGCCGAGGTGCAGGCGTCGCGAGCGAGGTTGGTGACCGCCGGAGACGCGGAGCGCAAACGGGTCGAACGCGACCTTCACGACGGCGCCCAGCAGCGACTCCTGTCGCTCGCGATGGCGCTGAGGACGGCGCGCAGACAGTCGGATGCCGATGACCCAGAGCTCTCGCACACCCTCGAGCTGGCGAACGCCGAGCTACTGCTGGCCATCGACGAGTTGCGCACCCTGGCGCGGGGCATCCATCCCGCGATCCTGACCGACGCCGGGCTGGCCGCCGCCGTGCGAGCGCTCGTCGATCGGAGCCCTCTCGAGGTCGAGATGCGCGCGCTGCCAGCCGACCGGATGCCGGCCGCGGTCGAGGCCGCGGCCTACTTCGTCATCGCGGAGAGTCTCGCCAACATCATGAAACACGCGAACGCCGAGCACGTGTGGGTGCGGATCGACACCGTCGGCGGCGAGCTCGTGGTCGAAGCCGGCGATGACGGCGACGGGGGCGCCGACGAAGCCGGCGGATCGGGGCTGCGCGGCCTCCGCGACCGCGTGGCGGCCACCGGCGGCACACTCACGGTCGACAGCCCCCATGGCAGCGGAACGACGGTGCGTGCCAGCTTTCCCCTGGTAACGGCGGACCTCTCGTGACGGCGGTCTGACCGTGAGGGTGGTGCTGGCCGACGACGCAGTGCTGTTTCGGCGCGGACTCGCTCGGCTTCTGACCGATGCGGGCATTGAGGTCGTCGGCGAGGTCTCCGACGTCACCAACCTCACGGACGTGGTGACCCGTCTCAACCCGGACGTGCTCGTCGTCGACGTGAGGATGCCGCCCACCCACACCACAGAGGGGCTGGTCGCGGCCGTCGACATCCGCCGGGCCCGTCCTGGGCAGGCTGTGCTCGTGCTCTCGCAACATGTCGAGGCGCATTACGTCACCGAACTGCTGGGCGATCGACCCGAGGGGCTCGGCTACCTCCTGAAAGAACGCGTCGCCGACGACGTCGAACTGCTCGACGCCGTTCGGCGGGTTGCCGCAGGAGGATCGGTGATCGACCCCTACGTGGTCTCGGCGATCCTGGCGGCACAGAGCGCCCGTGACCCCGTGAACGCCTTGACGCCCCGCGAGCGTGAGGTGCTCGCGCTGATGGCCGAAGGCCGCTCGAACAGCGCGATCTGCGCGCGACTGTTTCTCACCGACAAGACGGTCGAATCGCACGTTCGGAGCATCTTCCAGCGCCTCGATCTTCCCGCGGCCGCCGATGAGAACCGGCGAGTGCTCGCTGTGCTCGCCCACCTGAGGAGCCCCGGCTCGACCGCCACGAGCGCGTAGGCTCAACGCCCATGGCAGCCGGGGTTGCGTTGAGCAGCGGCATCCACGTGCATCAGCTGGGTTGAGCCACTACCGCCGAGCGAACTTGCGGTGGGCGGCCTGCTTCGACGTTCCGAGGACCACGCCGATCGCCTGCCAGGAATCGCCGGCGGCTCGGGCCTCAGCGATTGCCGTTTCGAGCTGCTGCTCTGCCGCCTCGAGGGCGGTGAGGGCAGCGCCGATGCCTCGAAGATAACGTCCGTCGCTGTAGTTGACGGTGTCGACGTCGAGCGATTCCAGCCACTCTTCGACGGTGTCGTCGGTGTCGTCGCGGTCGTGGTTCGTTTCGGGCTTCGCGGTTTTCGGCACTGTGTCTCCCTTCGTCAACTCAGCATGACGTCATCATGATGTTGACCATGTTACGTCATCAGAATGTTGACGGCCGTCGGCGGAATGGGATCTATCCCTGAGCTTGTGGAGGAAACGGCCTGCTGTGCCACACTTCCTGCATGGCGATGCCCCTCCTGGAGAGACTCATCGGCGTGCCGATTCTCAAGCTGCACGACAGGATCTACCAGGGCACGAATGGCCGCATCGGGCACCGCATCCCGGGCGGGCCCACGACGCTCATCTTGCACACGATCGGCGCGAAGAGCGGCGCCTCGCGATCGAGCTCGCTCGCCTACGCGCGTGATGGCGACAGCTACGTGGTGGTGGCGTCGAAAGGGGGCAGCGACTCGGCGCCGGGGTGGTACCACAATGTGCGAGCGCGTCCTGAGGTTGAGGTCAACGTCGGGCCGCGGCGCTTCCGAGCTACGGCGCGGGCCGTGGAGGGCGACGACCCGGACTATCCGCGGCTGTGGCGGATCGCCAACGATATGGCGGGCAACCGCGGTCGCTACATCGAGTACCAGAAGCGAACGGATCGGGCGATCGCCGTGGTGGTGCTGACGGGGGTTGGCTGAGGCGGGCTACGCCGGGGGAAAGCTCAACGCCAACGCGCGGTGAATCGCTTGCATGCGCTCCAGCCCGAAGGTGCCAGGCGACGCGACCTGCTTCGCAGCCGCCTTAGGCCAGGTCACCTCGATGTCTTCGATCTTGAATCGCGTCGAGAGAATCGGCCAGTTGCCGTCGACGAAGCACAGCATCCCGAAAACAGGGATGCCGGCGAAACCGGTCGCTTCGAGTGCGGTCTCGACGTGGCCGAGCTGCCAGCGCAAGCCCCCGGCGAGCTTGGTCTGGTTACGGCTGCCCACCATGAGCTTCTCGGTGCGCATCCAGAACACGCCGTCGACTTGCTGGCGCACCATGCCCTGATATTTCTTGGCGTCGATGACGAAGACGCCGCGCGGCCCGACTGCGATGTGGTCGATGTTCGCTTTCGTGCCAGGGATGCGCCGGTCGTGAAGCACCTGAACGCCCTGCGGCGTGAGCCGATCGAGGGCGGCGCCGACAACCACTTCGCCATTCGCGCCCTTCTGCCAGGCCGCGGTGCTCGCCGGCTCGTCGCTGAGCGCCAGCATCAGTCCGCCAAGCTTGGGGTGGGCGGTGCGGATGCGGTTCTCGCGCTTGGTGGCTCGCTTGTCGTGCTCGCGCTGCGCCGAGGCGCCCGCGGTGCCAGAGCCGGGCGTGGTCAGATCGAGGTCGGCGGGCAGGCATCCGATGCAGGTCACCGTTCGGAGCTGGCGGTCGTAGGCGGCTTGGCTGCCCGCGGCAAGAGCTCGTCCGCAGGCGCTGCAGGTGCCGGCGAAACGCAGAGCCATCATCTTCACGGTGCTCGCAGAGTCGGTCACGGCTCCGAGGCTAGGCGGAAGCGAGCGGGGCTCAACAGACCGCGAATGGGGGAGGGCGGGCCATATCCAGGTGCACCAGTTGGGGTGAGCCACTACCGCCGAGCGAACTTGCGGTGGGCGGCCTGCTTC
>JBDSSQ010000023.1:0-99852 GCA_039928695.1 Pseudolysinimonas sp.
GCCATCCACCCCTTCGCGCCCACGGACGACGTCGAGGGCTACCTCGAGCTCGTGCTGCAGCTCGAGACCTGGCTCGCCGACGTCACGGGCTACGACACCGTGAGCCTCCAGCCGAACGCGGGCAGCCAGGGCGAGCTCGCGGGCCTCCTCGCGATCCGCGGCTACCACCTCGCCAACGGCGACGACGCCCGCACGGTCTGCCTCATCCCGCAGAGCGCGCACGGCACGAACGCCGCGAGCGCCGTGCTGGCGGGAATGAAGGTCGTCGTTGTCGCGTGCGACGATCTCGGCAACGTAGATCTCGACGACCTTCGCGCCAAAGTCGCGGAGCACGCTGCAGATCTCGCCGCTCTCATGGTGACCTACCCGTCCACTCATGGCGTGTACGAGCACGAGATCCGTGCGATCACCGACGCCGTGCACGACGCGGGAGGACAGGTCTACGTCGACGGCGCCAACCTGAACGCCCTGCTGGGCTACTCGCGCTTTGGCGACTTCGGCGGCGACGTCTCGCACCTCAACTTGCACAAGACGTTCTGCATCCCGCACGGCGGGGGCGGTCCGGGCGTCGGCCCGGTCGCCGCGAAGGCCCACCTTGCGCCGTATCTGCCGGGGCATCCGATGGCGCAGAGCACGCAGCATCCGGCCTTCGATCTGCAGACCGGAACGGCAGGCGAGTTCGAGCACCTGGGCGCTCCGGTCTCGGCAGCGCCGTACGGCTCGCCCTCGATCCTGCCGATCAGTTGGGCGTATGTGCGCATGATGGGAGCCGACGGCCTGCGCCGCGCCACAGGAGCCGCCGTGCTCTCGGCCAACTACATCGCGGCAAGGCTGCGCGAGCACTTTCCGGTTCTCTACGCGGGCGAGAACGGCTTGGTCGCGCACGAGTGCATCCTCGACTTGCGTCCGTTGCGCGAGGCGACCGGCATCACAGTGGATGACGTGGCCAAGCGCCTGATCGACTACGGCTTCCACGCGCCCACGATGTCGTTCCCGGTCGCGGGAACTCTGATGGTTGAGCCGACCGAGAGCGAAGACCTGGGCGAACTCGACCGGTTCGTCGAGGCGATGATCGCCATCAAGGCCGAGGCGGATGCCGTGGCATCCGGAGCATGGCCGGCCGACGACAACCCGCTCGTGCACGCGCCGCACACGGCGGCTTCCGCGATCGTCGGCGACTGGACCCACGCCTACACCCGCGAGCAGGCGGTCTACCCGCTGCCCGGTCTGCAACACCGCAAGTACTGGCCGCCGGTGCGCCGCGTCGACCAGGCATACGGCGACCGCAACCTCTTCTGCGAATGTCCTCCGATCGAGGCCTTCGCGTAGGAGCTCAACCCCGATGACCGCGGCTACCGCGTCGGCGCGGTCATCGGCACGCGCGCCGCAGAAGCGGCGGCGCGCCAACTAGCTCGGCGGCGCGAAGGCGAAGGCGCTGCCGGAGGGCGCTGGGAAGAGTCGCAGGATCTGCTCGCGGATCTCGACGGCTTTTCGGTAGGTGAATCCGATCATCGCGATGTGCTTCCAGCGAATGATTCCCTCGCCGTCGATGATGAAGATCGCGCGCCGAAGCATTCCGCCGAGGGCCACCCCATAGGCACTGCCGACACCGTCGCGGTGATCGGCGAGCAGGGGAAAGGTGAGGCCGTTCTTGAGGGCGAACTCCTCATGACTTTCGACGCCTTGCAGGCTGATTCCCCAGATCTCAGCACCGAGTTCTTCGAAGCCCTCGAAATCGTCCTGATACGCGCACATTTGAATGGTGCAGACCTTGCTCTGGTCGAGCGGGTAGAACGCGAGCACCACGGGACGCCCCGAGTAGTCGGACAACGAGTAGTCGTCGCGTTCGAAGCGTCCATCGACCATCCGGATGCCGGGCAGCCGGAACTCCGGTGCGCGATCCCCGACTCCAGGTGCCCCCATGGTGCCCATCATAAGCGGCGCAAGGGGCTTGACAGCACGACCTGTCTAGGTCGCCACGCCGAACAGCTGGGGGAAGGTGGCAACGGCCCACGGGTACCCCACGAAGATCGCTCCATCGATGATGAAGTGGGCGATCACGAAGGGGAGCACGCGCTTGCTTCGCGAGTAGAGATAGCCGAACAGCATCCCCATCAAGAAGTTGCCGACGAAGGCGCCGAACCCTTGGTACAGGTGGTAGCTGCCGCGGAAGATCGCCGCTGCCACGATGATGCGCCAGCGACCCCAGCCGAGCTGCGGAAGCCGCTCGAACAGGTAGCCGAGCACGATGACCTCCTCTTGGAGGCCCGCGCGTAACGCCGACAGCAGCAGGATCGGGATGGTCCACCAGTGCGAGTTCAGCCCAGCAGCATCCACCGTGACACCGATGTTGAGCGCCTTGCTGCCCAGATACAGCGCAATGCCCGGGATGCCGATCGCCAACGCCAGCACCACCCCGAGCCCTGCGTCGCTCACGGGGCGTGTCGCGTCGATTCCCAGTCGCGACAGATGTGGACGCGTGCGGCTCCACAACAGGTAGCAGACCAGCGCGACCGGCACGAGGTCGAAAGCTAGAGCCAGCAGCTGGTAGATGAGGTCGAAGGCCTCTCGGGTGCTCAGACTCGGGTTCAGCGTCGCGGTCTGGTGCGAGAGCGGCGCGGGCCGCGTGAGGCTGTCGGCAAGCGAGACGATGGCGTAGATCGCGGACTGCCCGAGCGACACCCCGAGCACGAGAGCGACCTCCCACCAGATGCGGCCACGCGCGGAGGCGTCGAGAGCCGGTTGTCGGCGCTCAGTCACGCGGCAGTGCGCATGCCGGTGTGCCACCGGGAAGCAGGTGTCGGTATCTGGCGATGAAGCGATAGCCCAGCGCGGCCGCCCACGAGAACGGCGGTGTCGCAATCAGGTGCCCCGCAAATCGCAGCGCGATGCGTGGCTGGCTGCGCAGCAGCGCGGAGAACGCCAGGTGGCCGGCGTACTGATGGGTTGAGGTCAGGTACCAGGCGTAGTGCTGCACATCGTCGAGCGAGAGGCCGAGGGTGTCGAGGTCGGCCCATTGATATGGCGTGGTTTCCGGAAACCCGGGAAGGGCTTCGCGCAATCGCTCGACCCAGGTGCTGCAGAAGGCGCAGTCGCCGTCGAAGACGAGAAGGCCGCTTCTGGAGGGTTTCGACAATCCGGAGCCCGTCACGAGGTCGATGTTACGCCGCGAGCCATGACGCAATTCATGCAGCGTTCAGGATTCCGCGCACAATTTCGGCAATCTGCGACGCTTCCGTGCAATACTCCCGCGTCCACGCAAGAATCCGCATCGCACATTTCCGCCGTGTAACGATTGCTCCTAGGGTTTTGTCAGGCCGTGGCCCCCTCTTTAGGGTCGAGGTATCCAGCGCGGCGTGGGGGCATGCCCACGCGCCGTCACATCTTGCACAGGAGGAACATTGAAACTCACACGGGTTTCTCTCGTCGGCATCATCGCCGCGGGAGCCTTGGTACTGAGCGGTTGCGCCGCGGGCGGGGGCTCTGAGATTCAGCAGGGCACCATTCTCACCGCGGTTGAGAACTCCGCGTTCACCGGGGCGAACGGCGGCACAGCAGACGGCAACACCACGTACAACAACAACATCAACTACATGACGTCGTCGAGCTTCAACTACTACGACAACACCCCCAAGCTCGTGAAGAACACCAAGTTCGGCACGTACACGGTGGTGTCGAAGAGCCCGCTGACGATCAAGTACACGATCGCCGACGGTGTGAAGTGGTCAGATGGCGCCCCCGTCGACGCCGCGGACCTCTTGCTCGCGTGGGCCGCGAACATCAGCAAGTACAACGACCCCAAGGGTGACGTGAACTTCACGTCGGCCGCAGCCGGTGGTGGACTCGACCTGGTGACCGCCCTCCCGAAGATCTCCGACAACAACAAGTCGCTGACCCTCGTCTACTCCAAGGACTTCGTTGACTGGGAGACCGCATTCACGGTCGGCATGCCCGCTCACATCGTCTACGAAGAGGCCTTCCCCGCCGTCAAGGACGCCACGAAGGCGAAGGCTGCCCTCATCAAGGCGATTCAGGGCAACGACACCGCGGCCCTCGTCAAGCTCGCCAAGGTCTGGGGTCACGGCTTCGACATGACCTCGTTGCCGAGCGACAAGAAGCTGCTCGTCTCGGATGGCCCGTACACGATCACGAAGTTGGTCAAGGATCAGTACATCACTCTGACGGCGAACAAGGACTACAACTGGGGCCCGCTGCCCAAGCTGTCGCAGATCACTGTCCGCTTCATCCAGGACCCGACCGCTCAGGTTCAGGCTCTGCAGAACGGTGAGGTCAGCGTGATCTCGGGTCAGGCCAACGCCGACACGGTGGCCGCACTGAAGGCCTCGACCGGTGTCAGCTCGACCACGACGCCGACGGCTACCTACGAGCACATCGACCTGACCTTCAACAACGGTGGTCCGTTCGACCCGGCGACCTATGGCGGCGACGCTGCCAAGGCCCTCATGGTTCGTCAGGCGTTCCTGAAGACCCTGCCGCGTCAGGACATCGTGGACAAGCTGATCAAGCCGATCCAGGACAGCGCCAAGCTCGATGACTCGCAGACGTTCCTTCCGGGCGCCGCGGGCTACACCGAGTCGGTCGCCAACAACGGTTCGGCTGACTACGCGAAGGTCGACATCGCGGGCGCCAAGGCGCTGCTCGCCCAGGCCGGAGTGACGAGCCCGAGTGTGAAGTTCATGTACGGCAAGAGCAACACACGCCGTGCGAGCGAGTTCGCGCTGATCCAGGCCTCGGCTGCGCAGGCCGGGTTCAACGTGATCGACGCGGGTGACGACACCTGGGGTTCGAAGCTCGGCGACGGAACCTATGACGCCGTGCTCTTCGCCTGGCAGTTCACCTCGCTGGCGGTGACGGGTACTCAGACCCAGATCCAGACCGACGGTGGTAACAACTTCAACGGTTACTCCAACAAGGACGCGGATGCCGCGTTCAACAAGCTGGTCGGGGAATACGACGCCTCGAAGCAGCAGGCTCTTCTGGCCCAGGTCGACAAGCAGCTGTGGGCGGACGCCTACGGCGTGACCATCTTCCAGTTCCCGGAGGTCACGGCTTGGTCGAACAAGGTCAAGAATGTTTCAGACAACGCGCTCTCGCCGAGCGTGTTCTGGAACTTCTTCGACTGGACCTCGACCACGAAGGTCAGCAAGAAGTAGCAACTCAACCCTGATGGGTCTCACCGGACGCCGGGGGCTAACCGCCCCCGGCGTCCGCGCGAGAGCCACGAGCTCTTGCCTTTAACTCTTGGGAAAAGCCATGATCGTGACACACCCTCGTGCTTGCGTCAGTGACGACGCTCGCGCTACCTCCGCAGAACGGTTGAGCAGATGCTGACCTTCCTCTCTCGCCGCCTGATCGCATCGGTCCTCGTGCTGCTGGCAGCGTCCTACGTCGTCTACCTGTTGTCGGCCAACGCCGGCGACCCGCTCGAAGACCTGCGCACCAGCACCGCCAGGAACAAAGAGGAGCTGATCCAGCAGCGGATCCACCTCCTCAACCTCGACATTCCCGCGCCACTGCGGTATTTCCTCTGGCTGGGGGGCGTGCTGAAGGTCTTTATCGGCCAGTTCGACCTCGGCCGCTCGCGCAGTGGTCAGGCCGTGACTGACCTGCTCTCGTCGGCGGTGGGTGTCACCGTGCAGCTGCTGATCACGTCGACCCTGCTGGCGATCATCTTTGGCATTCTGATCGGGATCACGACCGCGCTTCGGCAGTACAGCGGGTACGACTACACGGTCACGACGCTCTCATTCCTGTTCTTCTCGCTGCCCTCGTTCTTCGTGGCGGTGATCCTCAAGCAGTACGTCGGCATCGGGTTCAACAACTTCCTCCAGGCACCATCGATCCCCTGGTGGGTGATCCTGCTCCTGGCATTGCTCGCCGGCGGTATTTGGCAGGGGATCATCGGCGGGGACGCGAAGAGACGCCTGATCACCGTCGCGGTGGCGGGCGGGTCCACAGCGGCAGTGCTCGCCTTCGTCAGCCTCACGGGCTGGTTGAACAACCCGTCCCTCGGCATTGTCGTCATCGGCCTGCTGGGCATCGGGCTCGCGTTCCTGGTGGCAGCGCTCACAGCGGGCCTCGCGAACCGCAAGTCGCTGTACACCGCGCTCACCGTCGTGGTGATCGGCCTCGCGATCTACTATCCGTTCAATGCGATCTCCGACTACCTGACCATCTGGTCGGTGCTCGGCCTCGGAGTGCTGGCGGTCGTCGTCGGCGTCGTCACCGGTTACCTCTGGGGCGGGACCGATCGCGGAATCTCGGCTCGCACCGGCGGGATTACCGCCTTCCTGGTGGCCTTCTTGATCGCGGTCGACCGCTTCATGCGCTCGTGGAGCAACTACGCCACCAGCGACATCATCAACGGACGTCCGATCGGAACCGTGGGTGCGGGGACTCCGAACCTGAGCGACGTGACGAGCAACTTCTGGATCGAAGGGCTCGACAACTTCACCCACCTGCTGCTGCCGACCACTTCGGTGCTGCTGATCTCGCTGGCGGCATACAGCCGCTACTCGCGGGCCAGCCTGCTCGACGTGCTCAACCAGGATTACATCCGCACCGCTCGGGCCAAGGGCGTGAGCGAGCGGGCGGTCGTGATGCGCCACGCCTTCCGGAATGCCCTCATCCCCATCACTACCATCGTGGCCTTCGACTTCGGCGGTCTGGTGGGCGGTGCGATCATCACCGAGATCATCTTCGCCTGGTCGGGCATGGGCAAGCTCTTCAACGACGCCCTGCATCTCGTGGATGTTAATCCGATCATGGGCTTCTTTCTCGTCACGGGCTCCGTCGCCGTGCTCTTCAACCTTCTCGCCGACTTGAGTTACACGGCGCTCGACCCACGAATTCGGGTGGCAGTATGACCATTCCATTGAGCCCCCAACCGCCGCTGCACGAGGGCGAGGGCGACGCGGACCGCAACACGCTGAGCGACGACACCGTTCTCGATGACGCGATCGGCGAGCGCAACGAGAACGCCATCGAGCTGAAAGAGATCGAGGGCCTGAGTCAGGGCCGCATCGTGCTGCGGCGCTTCCTGCGGCACCGCGGCGCGATGGTGTCGGCGGTCCTGCTGCTTATCCTGATCATCGTCGCCTTCAGTTCCGAGGGCATCCAGGCGCTCGGCCTCCACATCCCTGGATGGTGGAAGTACACGTACACGCACATCGGGGGCGTCGTCGACGGCGGTCGCCCCACGCTGAGCGTGATCCCCGAATGGCTCGGGGGCGCGGGCATCCGCTGGGGCGAGCACCCCTTCGGGCAAGACGAAATCGGCCACGACACCTTCGCGCAGGTGATGCGCGGAACTCAGCAGTCCCTGATGATCGTCTTCGTCGTCGGAGTGGTGTCGACCTTCATCGGCATCGTGGTGGGTGCCGTCAGCGGCTTCTTCCGCGGAGGCATCGACGCCTTGCTCATGCGCATTACCGACGTCTTCATCATCATTCCGCTGCTGGTGCTCACGGCCGTTCTGGGCCGCACATACGGCAACTCGGGATCGTTCGTGCTGGCGATCGTGCTCGGCCTGGCATCCTGGACCGGTCTTGCCCGCCTCGTGCGGGGCGACGTGCTCGTGCTGCGCGAGCAGGAGTTCGTGGATGCCGCGCGGGTCGCGGGGGCGAGCAACTCGCGGATCATGTTCGTGCACATCCTGCCGAATGCGATCGGCGTCGTGATCGTCAATGCGACCCTGTTGATGTCGGCAACCATCCTCACCGAGGCGGCCATCGGCTTCCTCGGCTTCGGCGTGCAGGCGCCCGACGTCTCGCTCGGCAAGCTGATCTTCGACTTCCAGACCGCGTTCACGGTACGGCCGTGGTTGTTCTGGTGGCCCGGCGTGATGATCGTGATCATCGCCCTGACGATCAACTTCATCGGTGACGGACTGCGCGACGCGTTCGACCCGCGCCAGAAGCGCGCGCTCAACCGCGCGGCGCGCCTGGCCAAGACCGAGGCACGCGCCAAGGCTCGCGTGGCGGGCAAGTCATGACCTTGACCGCCGTGCGATCAGATCAGACCTTGCTCTCAGATAAAGGTGGCTGCCAGCAATCCCAGCACGATCAGGATGCCGCCGGCGCCGAGGGCCACCGTGTTCCAGTGGGCCACCACTCCCGTGCCGTCGAGCACGCCGGAGTCCAGGTAGCCGGCATCGCGCAACTCCGCCCACGCGCGGCGCACGTGCAGGGCGGCAAGTCCGGATTCCGAGCGCGGAACGTCGCCCAGCCTGACGGTGCCTGGTCTGTCGTCACCCGTCGGGGCGATGGCGCCGTAGTTGTCGGCATCGACCAGCTTCTGACCGACGTTCGGGTTCAAGCCGCTCAAATCGGGGCGCACGGTGTTGATGCCGGCGTAGCGACTCGGCGAGGGGGCAGACCAGGCGACGATCTTCTTCGTGGTCTTGGTGAAGAGGGTCAACGCGTAGCGCGTGTCGATGCGCACGATGGCGGGCCAGCTCACGTTGAAGGTGCGGAGCGGATTGCGCACCTGGACCCCAGAGGGTTCGACGGTGACGCTCGGGTACCAGAACAGCAGCCAGCAGAAGTACACAACGGCGGCCGCGAGTGGCGTGAAGCCCAGAGCGTCGCGCCACTCACCGCGATAGACCAGAGAGAACAGGCCGACGGCCGCGAACAGGCCGATTACCACGGTCAGGATCTTGCCGGAAGTGGGTCGCAGCACCGCGGTCTCGGGCAGCCTGACAGGCGGGGAACCGTTCATCCTCTCATCGTGACAGACTTCGCCGCGCGCGCCGCCGCGGCCGGAAAGGGAATCCAGTGAGCCCCAAGGCGAAATCCGCCGTCTCAGCAGAGGCGCCGATCCTCGAAGTCACCGACCTCGGTGTGGACTTCTGGGTCGACGGCACCTGGTATCCGGCAGCGATCGACATGAACTACACGATCGCCCCCGGCGAAGTGCTAGCCATCGTTGGCGAGTCCGGCTCCGGCAAGAGCTCGAGCTCGATGGCGCTGCTCGGGCTGCTCCCCCCGAACGCTCGCGTGAACGGCAGCATCAAGCTGACCGGTCGTGAACTCACCACGCTGAGTCCCGGCAAGCTGCGTCAGATCAGGGGCAAGGAGGTCGCGGTCATCTTCCAAGAGCCGATGACCGCCCTCAACCCGGTCTACACGATCGGATTCCAGATCGTAGAGTCGCTGCGCCTGCACGAGTCGATGGGCCCGGCCGAAGCCAAGAAGCGTGCCATCGAACTGCTGGGCATGGTGGAACTTCCTGACCCGCCTGTTTCCTTCGACAAGTACCCGCATCAGCTCTCGGGCGGCCAGCGCCAGCGCGCGATGATTGCCATGGCGATCTCGTGCGATCCGCTGTTGCTGATCGCCGACGAGCCGACAACGGCGCTCGATGTGACGGTTCAGGCCGAGATCCTCGAACTCATGCGCAACCTTCGCTCGCGGCTCAACAGCGCGATCATCCTCATCACCCACGACCTCGGCGTCGTCGCAGACCTGGCCGATCAGATCATCGTCATGAAAGACGGGCTCATCGTCGAGCGGGGTCCGATCGAAGACATCTACTACCACCCGCAGCACCCATACACGAAGCAGTTGCTCGCGTCGGTTCCGCACCTCGGGGTCCACGACGTCAAAGCGCCGTCCGGCGACCGAACCGCCGAGCCGGTGCTTGCCCTCGAGGACGTCACGATCGAGTACCCGAAGCGCGGGCGCATCCCGGCGTTCCGCGCCGTTGAGAACGTGACCTTCGAGATCAATCAGGGCGAGATCGTCGGGTTGGTGGGGGAGTCCGGATCGGGCAAGACCACCATCGGCCGCGCCGCGGTCGGCCTGCTTCCGGTCGCCGAGGGGTCGATGCGGGTGCTGGGAAGCGATCTCGCGATCGCCACCAGCAGAGAACTCCGTGACATCCGCAAGCAGATCGGCATCGTCTTCCAAGACCCGGGATCGTCGCTGAACCCGCGCTTCCCGATCGGGCAGAGCATCGGCGAACCGCTGTTCTTGGCCAAGGAAGCCAAGGGCAAAGATCTCGACCACCGCGTCGAGGAGCTGCTCGACTCCGTCGAGTTGCCGCGGTCGTTCCGCAACCGCTACCCCCACGAGCTCTCGGGCGGTCAGCGCCAGCGCGTCGGCATTGCGCGCGCGCTGGCCCTGAGCCCCGCCCTGCTCGTGGCCGACGAGCCGACCTCGGCGCTCGACGTGTCGGTGCAGGCGCGGTTCCTGGAGCTTCTGCAGGGCCTGCAGCAGCAACTGCACTTCGCCTGCCTCTTCGTGAGCCACGACCTCGCCGTGGTCGACGCTCTCTCGCACCGTATCGTCGTGCTGAACAAGGGACGACTGGTCGAGCAGGGCACGCGCGAGCAGATCCTGCGTTCGCCGAAGGATCCCTATACGCAGCGACTGCTCGCGGCAGTGCCGGTACCCGACCCGCGCGAGCAGCGCGAGCGACGACTGCAGCGCAGGGCGGGGTAACCGTTCGCCGCCTAGGGTTGCTGGGGTGAGATCCCGCTCCTTCGCCGCGCTGGCCTTGGCCATGACCGCGGTTGCGGCGCTTGCCGGATGCAGCCAGCAGAACAACTTGGTCGCGGGCAGCGCCGTCACGGTGGCGGTGACCGATGCCTTCACCTCGGCGAACCCCGACACTTCGTACGGCCGGGGTTCCGAAACGAATGCCGACGTGGCTCTGCTCACCTCGACGGGGTTCGGCTACACAGACCAGCACGGTGCTGTCGTGCTCGACGACTCATTCGGCACGGCTCAACTGCTGAGTCGAAATCCCCTGACCGTGAAGTACACCGTCAACCAGGGCGTCAACTGGTCAGACGGCACGCCGATCGACGCGACGGACCTGCTTCTGGCTTGGGCGGCCAACTCGGGTGCCATGAATACTCCCAAGTTCGACGATTCTCAGTATGTGGATGCCGCGAGCGGACGCTACACGGGCGACTTTCCCCGTGACGTCGTCTACTTCGACGGCAGGGTGGGCGCCGGGCTGGAACGGGCCAGCGCGACCCCGGTGGTCGGAGCCGATGGCCGATCGCTGACCGTCAGCTTCGACTCGGCGCTGCCCGATTGGAGTACTGCGCTTGAGCCCGGAGTGCCTGCGCACCTGCTCGCGCGGCAAGCGCTGCACACCAAGACGGGCGACGCCCAGGCGGGCAAGGCCGCGGTGCTGAATGCGATCCAGAAGCACGACGTCGCGCGACTCCACGCGCTCGCGAGCGCCTGGAACAACGCCTATGACCTCACTGCCACCCCGAGCGACACCCGACTGCTGGTGTCGAGCGGGCCGTATTCCGTCGAGAAGATCTCGGCAGCCCGGGTGGTGCTCGCCGCCAACCCGCGCTATTCCGGGAGCCGTCATCCGAGCTTCGAGAAGCTGACGTTGCGGGTCTCGCCCGACCCGCTCGAGACGGCGCGCCTGCTGGCGAGCGGCGCGGTCGACATCGCGACACCGCAGCCGACGAAGACGACCGCCAGGGCGCTGGAGGCGATCCCCGGCCTCAGCGTCACGACCGGCAGCGAGGCTCGCTACGAGCATCTCGACCTCCAATTCTCCCAGGGCAAACACTCCACGTTCACCGACGCGAGACTGCGGCGCGCGTTTCTCGACACCGTGCCGCGGCAGCAGATCATCGCCGGGTTGTCGTCGTCGAGCGCCGAAGGCGGCGGTGAGCAGAAGGCACAACAGCTCGACTCGTTCGTCATGCGGTACGGCGCCACGGGCTACGCCCAGGCGATCGCGAAGAATGGATCCGCGCCCTATGCGTCCCCCGACCTCGACGCGGCTCGACGGCTGCTGGCGGAGTCGGGCGTCGCCAACCCCGAGGTCTGCATCCTGTACGACCCCTCCAGCCAGCGCCGAGTCGCCGAGTTCCAGCTCATCCAGCAGAGCGCAGGGCAGGCCGGCTTCGTCGTGACGGACTGCTCGAGCTCCGACTGGCAAGGCCTGCTGGGCGTCGACGGCAACTATGACGCCGCCCTGTTCGCCTGGGACACCACCCGGCTCGGGCCAACCGCTCAGGCCGCCATCTTCCGAAGCGACGCCGCTCTCACGAACTTCACCCACTACAGCGACCCGGATTCCGACACGCTCATCGCACAACTCGCGGCGACAGACGATGCGGCGAAGCAGACCGAGTTGCTGACCAGACTCGACACCCGGATCTGGTCGCAGGCATACGGGATGCCGCTCTACGCGTATCCCACCCTGACCGCTGTCGACTCCCGAGTGACGGGAGTGACGCGCTCGCCGCTGGCCGGCTCGGTGTTCTGGAACGCGTGGACGTGGAAACCGGCCGCTGCATCGGGGCCGGCCTCGAACAGCCCCTGAACCGGAGTTTCGCGTCTCGGTCGGCTAGAATGAATGGTCGGCCGGGCCCGCTGTTGCGCGCCGTGCCGATCGTCCGCCGACATTTCGGCCCCCTCCCTTTCTTTTTCGAGGTATTTCCATGGCCATGGCCACCCGTTCTGATCTGCGCAATGTTGCGATCGTCGCCCACGTCGACCACGGCAAGACCACGCTCGTCGACGCCATGCTTCGGCAGACGAACTCCTTCGGCGAGCACGCGCACGTCGACGAACGCGCCATGGACAGCAACGACCTCGAGCGCGAAAAGGGCATCACGATCCTCGCGAAGAACACCGCGGTGACCTACAAGGGCATCCACGCGACCGACGGCCCGGTCACGATCAACGTGATCGACACCCCGGGCCACGCCGACTTCGGCGGCGAGGTGGAGCGCGGACTGAGCATGGTCGACGGTGTCGTGCTGCTCGTCGACGCGAGCGAGGGCCCGCTTCCCCAGACCCGCTTCGTGCTGCGCAAGGCGCTCGAGGCGAAGCTGCCGGTCATCCTCCTGGTGAACAAGACCGATCGACCGGATGCCCGCATCGACGAGGTCGTCGAAGAGAGCCACGACCTGCTGCTCGGCCTGGCAAGTGACCTGGTCGACGACGTGCCAGACCTCGACATCGACGCTCTGCTCGACGTTCCGGTCGTCTACGCCTCCGGCCGCAACGGTGCGGCGAGCTGGAACAAGCCCGAGAACGGCACGCTGCCAGACAACGACGACCTCGAGCCGCTGTTCGACGCGATCCTGAAGCACGTTCCCGCCCCGTCGTACGACGACGAGGCCCCCTTGCAGGCCTGGGTCACCAACCTCGACGCCTCACCGTTCCTCGGCCGCATCGCGCTGCTCCGAGTCTTCTCGGGAAAGTTGATCAAGGGTCAGACGGTCGCCTGGGTGCGTCACGACGGTTCCCACTCGAACGTGCGCATCACCGAGCTGCTGAAGACCCGCGCTCTGGAGCGCTACCCAGCAGAAGAGGCCCACGCGGGTGACATCGTTGCGGTGGCCGGCATCCCGGAGATCACCATCGGCGAGACCATCGCCGACCCCGAAGACGTGCGGCCGCTGCCGGCGATCACGGTCGACGAACCCGCGATCTCGATGACGATCGGCACCAACACCTCGCCCATCGTCGGCAAGGTCAAGGGCCACAAGCTCACGGCACGCCTGGTCAAGGACCGCCTCGACCGCGAGCTGGTCGGCAACGTCTCGCTGAAGGTCGTCGACGTCGGGCGTCCAGACGCCTGGGAGGTACAGGGTCGCGGCGAGTTGGCCCTCGCGATTCTGGTCGAGAACATGCGCCGCGAGGGATTCGAGCTCACCGTCGGCAAGCCGCAGGTGGTCGTGAAGCAGATCGACGGCAAGGTGAACGAGCCCTTCGAACACCTCACCGTTGACACCCCCGAGGAGTACCTCGGCGCCATCACACAGCTGCTCGCCGCTCGCAAGGGCCGCATGGAGGGCATGACGAACCATGGCACCGGCTGGGTGCGCATGGAGTTCGTCGTCCCGTCTCGCGGTCTCATCGGGTTTCGCACCGAGTTCCTGACCATCACTCGCGGCGCGGGCATCGCCAATGCGATCTCTCACGGCTACGAGCCGTGGGCCGGCACGATCACCACTCGCGTCAACGGCTCGATCGTCGCCGACCGCGCCGGTGCGGCAACCCCGTTCGCCATGGTCGCCCTGCAGGAGCGCATGTCGTTCTTCGTGGAGCCGACGCAGGAGGTCTACGAGGGCATGATCGTGGGCGAGAACTCGCGTGCAGACGACCTCGACGTGAACATCACCAAAGAGAAGCAGCTCACCAACATGCGGCAGTCGACCGCAGACAACTTCGAGCGGATGACCCCCTCGCGGCGTCTCACGCTTGAGGAGTGCCTCGAGTTCGCCCGCGAGGACGAGTGCGTCGAGGTCACGCCCGAGGTGGTGCGCATCCGCAAGGTGGAGCTCGATCAGAGCGCCCGCGCCCGCCGCACCTCGCGCCTGAAGCGTCAAGACGCCAACGTCTGAGCCATTTTGGCGCAAGCGTTACGCCACCGTTACGGGGCATGGTCGATACTGTCGGCATGACAATTCACGCTCGGGCCCTGCGTCCCGTCACCATCGTCCTCGCCGCGTCGCTGCTGGTGGCGTCCCCACTGCTGCTTTCGGGCTGCAGCCTTCTTCCCGGTCATCACGGCGGCAACGGGATCACCATCCCCGGGGTCGGAAGCTTCGGCTCCGGCAAGCTCCCCTCGAGTTGGCCAAAGGAGGTGCCGGTCACCTCGGGCGATGTGCTCACGGGTGCGTCGATCGGCAATGCCAATTCGAAGGACGGCCAGGGCTGGAACGCGACCATCAAGGTCTCAGGCGCCGACGCATACGGAAAGATCAAGAGTCAGTTGACCGGTGCCGGCTTCACGGTCGGCCAGGAGCCCGACTCCGGCGACGCCCAGGGGGGCACCGGCACGTTTGAGAGCTCGAAGTACGACGTGCTCGTGGTCGTGACCAAAGCGGACGACAAGACCGGCTGGGTGGCGAACTACACCGTGACCACGGTCACCAAGACCAACTGATCCGGTCCGGGGGCTGTCAACCTCCGGGGGTACCACGTTCGTCGCAAGAGTGCGCGAGATCTGCATCCTGACCCATTCGGGCTCCCCATACACTGGGCGCGCACCCGGCACCGAGAGAACGAGGAACTCATGACCAGCACTAGACGTCGTCGCCTTCCCCTTGTCGTTTTGGCGGGCTCGCTCGCCCTTGCCGCTCCGCTGATGCTTTCGGGCTGCAGCCTGCTTCATCTGCCCGGCTCGAACAGCGGCGGGGGGATCAGCATCCCGGGCGTTGGCTCTGCGGGAACGGGCAAGCTGCCCAGCGACTTCCCGACCTCAGACGTCCCCGTCATCAAGGGCGACGTGGTGAGCGGTCTCTCGTTGGGCACCGGCAAAGACAAGGCATGGAACGTGATCATCAAGGTCTCGGGCGTCGATGCCATCGACGAGATCACCTCCGAGTTGACGGGTGCCGGATTCAAGCAGGAAGAGCTCGGCGGCAAGACCGCCGACGGTGCGACGGGCGTGTTCACGAGCGACAAGTACAGCATCGAGATCCTGTTGACGAAGAGCGACGCGAAGACGGGATTCGTCGCCAACTACACCGTGACAACGGCGACCAGCTCGAACGGCTGACGGCATCCGATCGGGGCGGGTCACTCAGACAGACTCGCCCCGATCGGGGCGTCCGACGCGTTCGGCGCTTCACTCGGCTCGTGACTCTGTGCTGCCGGCTTGGCGAGGCTGACCCGGAGGAACAGCGTCAGCACGACCGCTGCGTATGCCAGCCAGCCGATGACCTGCACCCAACTCGGGTGGGCTCTGAACTGGAAGACACCGACGAGCAGTGTTCCGTACCAGCTCGACGAAGGGATGACCGCGCTCAGGTTGTATGCGGCGCCCCCGTCGGGCAGGATCCCCGCCTGTTGCAGATCGCCCAGGCCGGCGGAGAACACCCCGGCGGCGACCAGCACCAAGAAGATTCCTGTCCAGAAGAAGAAGCGCGACAGGTTGATGCGCACGAAGCCGCGGTAGATCAGATACGAGATCACGACGGATGCCAGGATGCCCAGCAGGGCGCCGATCGACCCCAGGAGCGCGCTCCCGCTCGAGGTGATGCTGGCCCAGATGAACAGGGCGGTCTCGACGCCTTCGCGACCGACGCTGACGATCCCGAGCACCACGATCGCGGTCGCGGAGCCCACGAGAGCCGAGGCGAGCTGGCCCTGCAGCTCGCCCCTGAGGTGACGAGCGTGCCGCGCCATCCAGAAGATCATCCACGTCACCAGGCCGACGGCTGCGATCGAGAGGCTGCCGGCGAGAGCTTCTTCCGCGTGCGGGGGGAGACCGTACGGGCCGAAGGTGAGCAGCGCGCCGACACCGAGCGAGAGAGCGATGGCCCCGGCGATGCCGATCCACAGCTTGGGAAGCATGTCGCGCCGGTCGAGCTTGTTGAGGAAGGCGACCAGGATGCCGACAACCAGTCCGGCTTCGAGGCCTTCACGGAGGCCGATCAATGCGTTCGCGAGCACGATGTTCTTTCGGAAAGAGGCGGTGACAAATATTGGTAAGGCTTGCCTTAGTTATCTCACCCTAAGCTCCCCAAGATAGTCTTGTCCACCGGAGGCCAGACCATGCAGAGCACGTCCAGCATCGAGCCACTGTCCGAGCCCCTTGGGCCCGGAGCGACCGCCCTGAGTTCGGTGTTCGCGCTTCTGGTCGGAATCGTGGTCGGCGTGATCACGACCTTCACTCACGGGGTGGCGGCGCCATGGGGCCTGGTCGCCGGTCTCGCGATCGTCGCGGCGCTGGTTGCTGGCTTTCGACTGATCTTCGGCAGCAGAATCGTCGGCGCGGCGGCTGCGCTGGGAGTCGTCGGCGCGAGTGCGGCGATGGCACTGCCCGGCGCCGGAGGATCGGCCCTCGCGCTCGACGGAGTGACCGGCTACCTGTGGGCGTTCGGCCCGGCCGCTGTGTCGCTGATCGTGCTGTTGCTGCCGGCTCGCAGGCGCCGAGTGAGGCCCTGACCTCCGCATAGAATGGAGGCGTGACCTACGTCATCGCCCTCCCCTGCGTCGATCTCAAAGACCGCGCGTGCATCGACGAATGCCCCGTCGACTGCATCTATGAGGGCGACCGCATGCTCTACATCCACCCAGACGAGTGTGTCGACTGCGGGGCGTGCGAACCGGTGTGCCCTGTCGAAGCGATCTACTACGAAGACGATCTGCCCAACAAGTGGTCCGACTACTACAAGGCCAACGTCGAGTTCTTCGCAGAGGTCGGTTCGCCGGGCGGCGCCGCGAAGGTCGGTGTGATCGCGGGCGACCATCCCCTGATCGCCGCGCTCCCGCCCCAGGGTGAGTAGTGACCTCCAGGCGCGCGCTCGAGTTACCCGACTTTCCGTGGGATTCACTGAAACCGTTCGGGGATCGTGCGCGGCAGCATCCGGATGGCATCGTCGATCTCTCGGTCGGCTCGCCCGTCGACCCGACGCCGCAACTGGTGCGCGACGCTCTCGCGGCTGCCACTGACGCGCACGCGTATCCCGCAACGGCCGGTTCCCCGGCGCTGCGTGAGGCCATCGTCGACTGGTATCGCAGGCGGCGCGGCGTGACGCTGGGCGTCGCCAACGTGCTGCCAACGATCGGGTCGAAAGAACTGGTCGCCTGGATGCCGCTGCTGCTCGGTCTTCGGCAGGGCGACGTCGTCGTGCACCCGACCGTCGCGTACCCGACCTATGCGGTAGGCGCTGCCCTGGCCGGAGCCACGCCGTTTGCGTCAGACGACCCCGCCGAGTGGCCGGACGAGACCCGGCTGATCTGGCTCAACAGCCCCGGCAACCCCGACGGGCACGTCAACTCAATCGAATACCTGACGGCGGCCGTCGCACGCGCCCGAGAACTCGATGCCGTGATCGTCAACGACGAGTGCTACGCGGAGCTGACCTGGAACGGCGTCGAGACGGCACCCACGATCCTGGATGCGCGCGTGATCGGCGACAGCAGGCGCCTGGTGCTCTCGGTCTACTCGTTGAGCAAGCAATCCAACTTGGCCGGGTACCGAGCGGGATTTGTAGCCGGCTGCTCGGACCTCATCGACGAATTGCTCGAGGTACGCAAGCACGCTGGCCTCATGCCCCCCGCCCCCGTGCAACACGCCATGATCGCCGCCCTGGGCGATGATCGTCACGTCGCCGAGCAGCGGGAGCGCTACCGCGCGCGCCGCGCCACCATGCTGGCCGCCCTCGAAGGGGCGGGCTTCCGGATCGACGAGAGCGGCGCGGGCCTCTACCTGTGGGCAACCCGCGGTGAGGATGCCTGGGCGACGGTTGAGGCGCTTGCTGACGTTGGGATCCTGGTCGCCCCCGGCACCTTTTACGGTGAGGCAGGGGCGCGCCACGTGCGCGTCGCCCTCACGGCAACCGACGAGCGGATCGCCGCGGCGGCAGAGCGTTTGGGCCAACTCTCCAAAGCCTGACCCCTGCCTTTGGCTGGGGCGGCAGTAGCCTCAGCCACCGAATAGGCTGTAGCCGTGAGCGACTCCCTCGGCGATCCCGACACCGTCACGTTCTCCCACAAGGGGACGACGGCCGAGTTCGCCGTGCTGCCGGCGGTCGACGGCAAAGACGCGGTCGACTTCGCCAGTTTCACCAAGCAGACCGGCCTGACCACGCTGGATCAGGGCTTCGTCAACACCGCTTCGACCCGCAGCTCGATCACCTACATCGATGGTGACGCCGGAATCCTGCGGTACCGCGGCTACCCGATCGAAGACCTGGCGCGCAACTCGACCTATCTCGAGGTGGCGTGGCTGCTGATCTACGGCGAACTGCCGAGTGCGAGCGAGCTGGCGGAGTTCGAAGAGAAGGTGCGCCGCCACACGCTCCTGCACGAAGACCTCAAGCGGTTCTTCTCGGCGCTTCCTCACACCGCACACCCGATGTCGGTGCTGTCATCCGCTGTCTCGGCCCTCTCGACCTATTACGAGGATTCACTCGACCCGCACGATCCCGAGATGGTCGAGATCAACACCATCCGGCTCCTGGCAAAGCTGCCGGTGATCGCGGCCTATGCCCACAAGAAGGCGATCGGCCAGGCCTTTCTCTACCCAGACAACTCGCTGGACTTCATCGAGAACTTCCTCAAGCTCAACTTCGGCAACCTGGCCGAGATCTACCAGGTCAACCCCGTTCTGGTGAAGGCGCTCGACCGGCTGCTGATCCTGCACGAGGATCACGAGCAGAACGCGTCCACCTCGACGGTGCGACTGGTCGGCTCGACAGAGGCGAACATGTTCGCGTCGATCTCGGCGGGCATCCAGGCGCTGTCTGGCCCGCTGCACGGAGGGGCTAACGAGGCGGTCCTCACGATGCTCGGCGAGATCCGCGACTCGGGCGAGAGCGTTGGCCGCTTCATCGAGCGGGTCAAGAACAAAGAAGAGGGCATCCGGTTGATGGGCTTCGGCCACCGGGTGTACAAGAACTTCGACCCTCGCGCCCTGCTGGTCAAAGAGAGCGCCGATGAGGTGCTCGCCGACCTCGGGGTGAAAGACCCCCTGCTCGACATCGCCAAAGAGCTCGAGCAGGCGGCCCTGGCCGACGACTACTTCGTGGAGCGCAAGCTCTACCCGAACGTAGACTTCTACACCGGCGTGATCTACAAGGCGATGGGTTTTCCGCCGCGGATGTTCACGGTGCTGTTCGCGATCGGTCGGCTTCCCGGCTGGATCGCCCAGTGGCGCGAAGCCAACGACGATCCGGCCACCAAGATCGGCCGCCCGCAGCAGCTCTACGTCGGGCCGCCCGAGCGCCGCTGGCCGTCGGGCCGCTGATCGCCTCGATTCCATGCGTCGACCGCCCGCGTCGCGCGTAGTCTGCTGCCGATGAAGCTGTTCCGTCGGACAAAGCGAGTGAACGTCGGTACCTATACCGACCCGATCCCGACCCCTGCGCCGAAGATCGAGGCGCAGATCGAGGATGGCGTGCTCGTCGCGCTCGCGGCCGTGCGTCTCGCGGTCACCAACCGGCTGATCGTCCGCTCGCTGCGCGATGGTCAGGACTACAACGCGGAGCGGCTGCGGCAGCGCGTCGCGACCGAGATTCTGAAGCTCGCCGCCGAGAAGGAGAAGGATGCGGAGCGCATCCGCAAGATTCTCGAGACGGTCGCCGACAAGCCGGGCGCGGCTGACGACGCCAGCGATTTTCGGGCGCGGGATGCCAAGACGCTGAAGCGTCGGGCGAAGGTCTCGTCGGGGCTCGCGGAACGACTCGCCGAGCTGGCCACCGATCCGGACCTCGTAGGCGAGGTCGCCGAACGCGCGCACACCGCCTTCCTTGACGAGTTCGCGGTGTCGGTCGCACGCGGGGTGCGATCGTTCAACGACCCTGCTCGCGACGCTCCCCTGAGCCTGATGGACCGCAACGCCGCATTGCAGAGTCTGAGCGACGACCTGAACGAGCTCGGCCGCGCTCGGAACGCATCTGGCGAGTGAGAGTGCGCCGTCCGGACAGCGCCGGTCAGCTGGTCGCGAAGGAGAGCCCGTAGATCGACAGGTTCGAGTAGTCCGTCAGGTCGAACCCCAGCCCGACCGTAGAGCATTCGAGCGTCACGATAGTGCTCGCCGCCAGGGTGACCACCTGCGTCACGGCGGTGGTTGTCGAGACGCTGGGGGAAAGGGTCACGGCTGAGGCGGACGCCAGGAGAGTCGGGGTCGGCGTCGACGCATCGTAGAGACCGCACGTCGTCACAGGTGAGAACGGTGACGGCGTCGAAAGAGACATGCTGAAGCCCACCAGCGCGGGGCCCGCAGGGATGGTGTCGGTCATCGATGCGACCGGAATGAGGAAAGGAGTTTGGGGGAAAACACCCCCGGCACTCGTGAAGCTGAAGGTGGCGATCGACGCGTTGGTTCCGTTGGTTCCGTTAGTCCCGTTGGTTCCGTTCGTTCCGGCGGTGCCTTGATTGCCCGGGATTCCTTGTGCACCCCGCGCGCCGGTGGCTCCCGTTGCCCCGGCGCCGCCGGCGGCTCCGGTGGCGCCCTGGGCACCAGCCGCGCCGTCAGCGCCGGTTGCCCCGGTGTCGCCTTTCGCGCCGACGGTGCCGTTGGCTGCCGAAAGGGTGGCAGACGAGAGAGCCCACCCGACGAGCCCTCCGGCCACGGTGGCGACGACAACCGTGGCGATGAACATCAGAACGAGTGAACGCGACAGCATGCCGAACTCCTGATCCTTCGGACGCACCCCGGCGGGCACCCGCTTTCGGGGAGCATAACTCACCAGAGACAGCGGCCGACAGGCGCCGCGCTTACGCGTGAAGTTGGGCGTTGAGCTGGACGGCACCACCCGAGCGCGGCAGCACCTCGACGCCACCGGTGAGGGAGTTGCGCCGGAATAGCAGGCCGGCAACGCCACTCAACTCGAGGGCCTTCACGGTGCGGGGCTCGGCATCCGGAACCAGCAGGGTCACCTTGGTGCCCGCAGTCACATACAGGCCCGCCTCGACGACCGAGTCGTCACCGATCGAGATTCCCACGCCCGAGTTCGCGCCCAGCAGGGCGCGCTCGCCGATGGCGACCCGCTGCGTGCCGCCGCCCGAGAGCGTGCCCATGATGGATGCTCCGCCCCCGACATCCGCGCCGTCGCCCACCACAACGCCCTGCGAGATACGGCCCTCAACCATGGAGGCGCCCAGCGTGCCAGCGTTGTAGTTGACGAAGCCCTCGTGCATCACGGTCGTGCCGGGCGAGAGGTGGGCGCCGAGCCGCACCCGCGAGGCGTCGGCGATGCGCACGCGATCGGGCACCACGTAGTCGAGCAGGCGCGGGAACTTGTCGATGCCGTTGACCGAGATTCCGGCCCGCTGCAAGGCCGGCCGCAGCCGAGCGAAGGCCTCGGGCAGCATCGGGCCGGCGGTGGTCCAGGCGACGATCGGCAGGTGGGCGAAGATCCCGTCGAGATTCACGGTGTTCGGCCGCACCAGCAGGTGACTCAGCAGGTGCAGGCGCAGGTAGGCGTCCGGGGTGGATGCCGGCGCGGCATCCGTGTCGATGACGACATTCAGGTAGTCGACGCTGACCTCGCGCCGCGGGTCGTCGCCCACCCAGGATTCGAAGTCGGCGGGCGCGATGTGCGGGTCGAGCCCGGTCGGCAACGCGCCGAGTCTCGGAGCCGGGAACCAGGTGTCGAGCACCGTGCCGGCACCCGCGCCAGAGGTAGCGGTGGTGGCGAGCCCGTGGCCCCAGGCGGCGGTCATGCTCTCAGGGTATCTGCGCGGCAGACCGTAGGCTGTCACGGTGCCCTCGCTCGCCCTGCTCGACCTCGCGCTGCCCGCCGTCGAGTTGACGCGCCGGCTGGTCGACATCGAATCGGTGTCGGGCAATGAAGGTGCCATTGCGGATGCCGTGGAGGCCGCCCTGCGCGCCCTGCCGCACCTCGAGGTGCTCCGCGACGGTGACGCGGTTGTCGCCCGCACTGCCCTGGGACGCGCCAGCAGGGCGGTGATTGCCGGCCATCTCGACACGGTGCCGGTCAACGGAAACATGCCCTCTCGGGTCGAATCCGGGGCGGACGGTGACGTGCTGTGGGGGCGAGGCACGGTGGACATGAAGGGCGGCTGCGCGGTGATGCTTGCGCTCGCGGCATCCATCGCCGAGCCGGTCGTCGACGTCACCTGGGTCTTCTACGACCACGAGGAGGTGGAGTCCAGCCTGAGCGGGCTCGGCCGGATCGCGCGCACCCACCCCGAGCTGCTGCTCGCCGACTTCGCCATCCTCTGCGAGCCAACCGGCGGAGAGGTCGAGGGCGGCTGCAACGGCACCCTGCGCGCCGACGTCCGCACCCGAGGCACGCGCGCGCACTCGGCCCGCTCCTGGATGGGCGACAACGCCATCCACTCCCTCGCTCCGGTGCTCGCGACGCTGGCCGCCTACGAGCCAGAGTCGATCGAGGTCGACGGGCTGGTGTACCGCGAAGGCCTGAACGCGGTCGGCATCGGGGGAGGGGTCGCGGGCAACGTGATCCCCGATGAGGCCGTGGTGAGCGTCAACTACCGGTTCGCGCCCAGCCGTGATGCGGCGCAGGCAGAAGCCGTGGTGAGGGCGCTGTTCCCGGACTTCGAGGTCGAGATCACCGACATCGCCGCGGGCGCCCGCCCGGGTCTCCACGACCCCCTCGCGCAGGCCTTCATGGCCGCAGTCGGCGGTGGGGCCAAGCCCAAGTACGGCTGGACGGATGTGGCCCGCTTCGCGGCCCTGGGCATTCCTGCGGTCAACTACGGACCCGGCGATCCGTTGCTCGCCCACGCGGACGATGAGCGAGTGCCGGTCGCGCAGATCGAGCGCTGCGAGCGGGGCCTGCGGGCGTGGCTGACGGCGTCGTAGCCCTCTGGGGGACGTGGTGGGCGAAGGTCGTCGTGATCTTCGCGGCGTCGCGGGTCGTGACGACGGCCATCATGCTGGTGTTCGCCAACCTGCAGGGCACAACGTACTGGACGGGCCCGAAGCCCGACTACTTCGCCTTCGCCGGCTTCTGGGACTCTGAGTGGTACCGCACGGTTTCGCTCGCCGGCTACCCGTCGCAGCTCCCGATCGGGGCCGATGGCCATGTTGCACAGAACGCGTGGGCGTTCCTGCCCGGGTATCCGGCTGTGGTGCGGGGCTTCCTGCTGGTTGGGATCCCCTTCGAGTACGCGAGCGTCATCGTGTCGCTAGGCTTCGCGCTCGGCGCGGCGCTGCTGCTGTACAAGCTGATGGCGCGCGTGCTTCCGAGCGGGACGGCGCTGTTCGCGGTCGCGCTGTTCTGCACGGCGCCGCTCTCGCCGATCCTGCAGGTGGGTTATGCCGAGTCGATGCAGCTGTTCTTCCTGTTCCTCGCGCTGTTGCTGTTGCAGGACCGCCGCTACTACTTGATGATTCCGGTGATCGGGATCGCGGCGCTGACCCGCCCGAGTGGCCTCGCCTTCGCCGTCATGCTGCTACTGCACCTCATCCACCGCTTCGTCACCCGGGAGCGCGATCCGTTTCCGTGGCGCGAGCGGATCGCCGTGATCGTCGTCGGCCTGTCGAGCGCGTTCCTGGGCGTGCTGTGGCCTCTCGTGGCGTGGATCGGGACGGGAGTGCCGTCTGCCTACACCGACACGGAACTCTCGTGGCGAGTGGGGTACATCGGCTATCAGGATCTTCTGCCGTTCGCCCCCTGGGTGCAGGGCTCGCAGTGGTGGCTGAGGTGGATCCAGTTTCCCGCGGCAGACATCGTCGGACCGATCGTGCTGGTCATCGTGGTGGCGTTGTTCGCGCTCCTGCTCTTCACGCCTCCTGTGCGGCGGCTCGGCGTCGACCTGCGGCTGTGGTTGGTGGGCTATGCGGTGTACCTGCTTGCGGTGTTCTTCCCCCAGTCGAGCACCTTCCGGCTATTCATGCCGTTCGCCCCGGCGCTCGGTGCAGTCACCATTCCGCGTTCGCCGGTGTACCGCGTCGCGATGGTGGCACTCGGAATCGCGGGCCAGGTCGGCTGGATGGCGATCTGCTGGTACGTCATCAACCCCGACTGGAGTCCACCGTGATCCTCGCCGTGACCGGTGGAACGGGCGTGGTTCCCGGACCCCCGGTGGATGCGGGATAATGGAGATGTATCCATCGAAAGGGGACACCACATGGCAGCCATGAAGCCGAGGACCGGTGACGGACCGATGGAGGCTGTTAAAGAAGGTCGCCTGATCATCGTGCGGGTTCCGCTCGAAGGCGGCGGCCGCCTCGTCGTGTCGGTCAACGATGCCGAAGCCTCCGAGCTGCGCGACGCCCTGGTCGGCGTCGTCGGTGCCGCGTAACCGCGATCAGTCGGCAGTCTTAACGAGCTGCAGCAGCCCGTCGCCCGCGGTACTCACCGCTGAGATGACCGCGGTCGACTCTGCGATCGTGGTGAGCAGGGCGCGAAAGTCTTCCGCTGTGTCGTCGCGTCGTGCGGGATCGGCAACGCGGCCGCGCCACAGCGCGTGCGCCACTAGCACCAGGCCGCCACGCCGCGCGATGCGCAGGGCGTGCTCAACGTAGTCGAGCACAGAGCCCTCGTCGGCGTCGACAAACACCAGGTCGTACGCGCCGTCGTTCATGCGGGGCAGCACCTCGGCCGCTCGTCCCGTAATGAGCCGGATGCGATTGGCCGGCACGCCCCCGGCCGCGAACGCCGTGCGGGCATGCTGCTGGTGGTCGAGTTCGATGTCGATCGAGGTGAGGACAGCATCCGGAGCCCCGGCCAGCAGCCACAGGCCGCTCACTCCAGCCCCTGTGCCGACCTCGAGGATGGAATGGGTAGAACTTGCGGCGGCCAGCACGGCGAGCTGCGCACCGGTCGCTGCCGAGACCGGATCGATCCCCAGCTCGAGCGAGTGCTGACGAGCCGTCAGGATCGCGGGGGATTCGACGACGAAGTCCTCCGCAAACTTCCAGCTCAGTTCCTTGTCGGCCACAGTTGCACTCTAGAGCGGCCCTCGGCGTGAACAAGTATCCTGGCCGGGTGTCCTTCGGGTTGACCTTCGACAAGCTGATCATCATTGCGGTGATCGCTGTCTTTCTGATCGGACCCGACCGGCTGCCCGGCTACGCGGCCCAACTCGCCAAAGTGGTGCGCGGACTGCGTTCGATGGCCGACGGGGCGAAAGACCGGATGCGCGAAGAGATGGGTCCCGACTTCGACGAGGTCGACTGGAAGAAACTCGACCCGCGGCAGTACGACCCTCGCCGCATCATCCGCGAGGCGCTGCTGGAAGATCCAGCGACGGCCGCCTCCGCGGCCACAGACGCCACTGCTGGCGACGAGCCGATGCTGGCCGAGTCGCCATCGAATCGCTACGTTGAGTCTGCGTACGAAAAGCGTCAGCGCCGCCTCGGCAAGGCCCGTCCGGCCCCCTACGACGTCGAGGCGACCTGAGCGCTCAGGTGAGACGCTCCGTGAGGTCAGTGCCCTGCATCACCGTGTTGTGACGCCGTCATGACTAGCATGAAGTGTCTGCATCGAAGCGGCTAGCGAGGATCCCGGAAATGTCGAACGTCACCGAGTCATTGGAAGGCCTAGTCGAGCTTGCCGGAGCGCGCTCCGCGGCACTCGTGGACAGCGCCACCGGAATGGTGCTCGGCCATGCCGGATCAGCCTCCGACCTCGAGATCACGGCCGCGGCCAACACCGAGGTGGTTCGGGCTCAACTGAAGTCTCTGGGAGACCTCCGGTCGAAGGATGCCATCGACGACATCATCATCACCATGAGCACGCAGTACGACATCATTCGCCCGTTGAGCGCGAATCCCTCGATCTTCCTGTTCCTCGCCATGGACAAGAACAAGTCGAACATGGCGCTCGCGCGGTACAAAGTCGCAGAGTGCGACCAGCAGCTTGAGCTGTAGCGCGGCGGCCGTTTGTACCCGACGACGGCCCGTGTCCCCCTAAATGCCCACAAGTGGGGGTTTCTCATGCGGGGCTGGCTAGGCACCATGGAGTATCCGGCTAGTCAGACAAGGAAGTCGTCCCATGAGCGTTGAATCACGGTCCCCACTGCGTGCCCTGCGTCGCAAGAAGGAAGACGAGCGCCCGGACTACTCCGAGCCCGACTTCGGGGGTTGGTCGGCGAAGCTCGACGATTACATCCCGGCGAAGGGTGCTCCGGCCAAGGCTGCCGCAGCAGCGCCGGCCGCGAAAGCGACCGCTCCCGTGGCGGCGCCCGCAAGCGCGACCGTTGCCGAGACCGCGCCAGCAATTGCCGCCGAGCTGGTCGACGACCGCCAGAGCCTCGAACACGTGCTCGAAACGCTCCTGAGTTTCGACGGCGCCCTGTGTGTTGCCGTCGTGGACAGCGACAGCGGGATGATACTTGGCAAGGCGGGATCCGGCGTTGAAATGGATCTGGCTGCCGCGAACGCATCGGTGATCCTTCGCGCTCGACTTGCGAGCACCAGGGCCCTGGGGACCAAGGAAAAGATTGATGACATGCTGATCTCGCTCTCGAGCCAGGTGCAGATCATCCATCCGCTCCCGAACAACCCGTCGATCTTCACCTATCTCGTCGGAGACAAGTCGAAGTCGAGTCTCGCGATGGCGCGGTTCAAGGCAACCGAAGCGGATCTCCTGATCCGCCTATAGCCTCCTCGGTGAGGCGCGAGAGTGCGCACAATGACGATAGACGGGAACTACGTTGCCGGTGAGCCGGCTCCGCAGCAGCCTGGCAGCTTTCCCGTTACGGTCGGTTGGACTCAGGCGGCGATCGCGATCAGTTCCGTGATGGTGCTGAAAACGCCGGTCAATCTCAAGATGAACATCGAGATGCACGGTCCGTTGCTCATCGATTTCGGGCGGCATGCCTTCTCGTGGTCGACCCCGCTCGAGCACTTCCCACTCGACGCCGTTCATACTGGCCTCGAGACCATCCCGGGCGGTCCTGATGCTCCGCCGATGTTCGAGCTCCCTGGTCACGATCTTGATGGCCTCCTCTGGCAGATCGGTCTCAACTCCTTCGACGGCGCACCCGCCTTCTGGCTCTCATCGGGCGAGCGCTACCGCCTCACCCGCTGGCCCAACCTGACGCAGCATTCGCACGACATGCGGCAGGTGAAGATGATCGCCGTACTCGGAAACGCCTACGTCAGCACGCCGGAGTTGGCTACATACTCCGGCGTTGAAGTTGGCGAGGCTCAGCGGCTCGTCAACGCTCTCAGCCTCATGCGCATTCTCTCCCGTTCGGCCGAGGCTCCTGCCGTGCCGATGGCCCCTGAGACGGCAGCCACCAAGCGTCAGAGCTTGTTCGGCCGGCTCCGCACGCGGCTCGGGCGGTGACCCGTGGCTGAGCACGTCATCCTCTTCACCGGGCCGATGGGCGCCGGAAAGACGACCGCGATCCAGAGTCTGAGCGAGATCGAGGTCGTTCGAACCGAGGCGAACAATTCTGAGCGGCACATCGTCGACAAAGAGACGACGACGGTGGCGCTGGACTACGGCGAGATCCTGGTCGATGGCGACGAGAAGGTTCGGCTCTACGGAATCCCGGGGCAGCAGAGGTTCAGCTTCATGTGGAGCATCCTCAAGAAGCGTGCCAAGGGGATGATCCTGCTCGTCAACGCCGACAACCCCGATCCCATCGCAGAGATGATCTTCTTCTTGGACGAGTTTCGCGAGCTCTACGACCGCGGCGGCGTGGTGATCGGCATCTCACGTGCCGACGTGGTCGTCGGCCCGACCCTTAACGAGTTCTCGGAAGCCCTCGAACGGACGAACCCGGGCCTCGTGATCCCGGTGTTCACCGTCGATCCGCGTGACCGCGATCAGATGGAGAACGTTCTTCTCGCCCTGATTGTTAACATCGAGATGCGAGAAGCGTTCGGCATGTTGTCGAGAACGGAGTCAGCGTGAGCCCGGGCCTGCACACGAAGCCCGCAGTGGTCAAGGCCGCGTCGAGTCTTCTGACAGACATGCAGGGCGCGTCGAGTTCTCTCACCTATGCCGCTCTGCTCACCGACGATGGCTTTGACGTTGCTCGTCTGCCCGGCGAGACGGACGGCACGAGATTCGCCGGCATGGCGAGCTCGATGCAGGCCCTGGGCGACGCGGTAACGCACGAGCTGAAGATCGGAAGCAGCGAATACATCATCATCGCGTCTGGCAAGGGCCACGTTGTGCAGTTGCGAGTTCCCGGGCAAGAGCTGGTGCTGTCTGCGCTCTTCGACAACGACGCGACAGTCGGACACGCGCTCGCCGTCACGCGCACGTTCGCGCAGAAGATGGCTGAGCTGCTGCCCTAGCGCGCCACCGCGGCTCGCCGGTGGGCCGATACGATCGCTGACATGTCGCAGCCGACGCCGTCCGCCACTCCTGCCGCTCGTACTCCTCGGCAGCCCCGCCTCGCCACCCTGGTCCGCTACGCGGCCGGCTCGATCGGAACCGGCGGGTTCGCCACGTTGCCGGGTCTTGTGCTCGTCTACTTTCTGACCGACACACTCGGCGTCGCCGCCATTGTCGCGGGGCTGCTGGTCACGGTTGCCAAGGTCTGGGACGTCATCATCGATCCTGTGATCGGCGCGCGCAGCGATCGCAGCCTGGCCCGCACCGGCTCGCGTCGCCGCGTCATGCTGCTGGGTGCCATCCTGCTCCCGGTCTTCTTCATCGTGACGTTCGCCGTGCCTCCGGGACTCGGCCCCGTCGGTTCGGGCATCTGGGTGTTCCTGGCCTTCGTGCTGGCGGCGACCGCGTTCAGCCTGTTCCAGGTGCCATACATCGCACTCCCCGCTGAGCTAGTCGCGGGCTATGACGCTCGTACCCGGCTGCTGTCGGCCCGCGTGGTCGTGCTGACCTTCGCGATCCTGCTATTCGGGGCTGGGGGGCCGGCGTTGCGCAGTCTGGGCGGCGGCGACGCCCACTTGGGCTACCTGCTGATGGCGATCGTGGCCGCTGTCGTACTGGCGATCGGCCTCGTCGTCGCGAGCTTCTCGGCTCCCAAGGGTCAGCAGGTTGTCGAGCACGCGCACGCGTCGATCCTGCAGACCTACCGGCTCGGGGTCGATGCCCTGCGGCGCAGCCGGCCGTTCCGTGCCCTGCTCGGCACCTTCGTGCTGCAGGCGCTCGCCACCGGGATCATGCTCGCCGGCGCCCAGTACGTGGCGACCTGGGTGCTGCACAGCGAGGACGCCGTCACTTTCCTCTTCATCGCCCTGATCGCACCTGCGCTGATCTGTGCGCCGCTGTGGGGCATCTTTGCCCGCCGCACCGGCAAGGAGCGCGCCTTCGGGTTCGCCTCGGTGCTGTACGGGCTCGCCGCGCTCTCGCTGATCCTGCAGGAGTGGGTTCCGGGGCCGTGGGTCTACGTCTCGGTCGGGCTGGCTGGTGCCGCATATGCCGGGATGCAGACCCTCCCGCTCGCGATGCTGCCCGACGTGATCTCGCACGACGCCCGCACGAGCGGGGCCGGGTCCGCGGGAACCTTCGGCGGAGTCTGGACCGCAGGCGAGACCGCCGGCATCGCTCTCGGCACCACGGTGCTGACGATTGTGCTGGCCATCACCGGGTATCACACCTCGGTCGCCGGTGAGACGGTGACCCAGACGGGCGCCGCCGTCACGGGCATCGTGATGAGTTTCAGCATTGTGCCTGCGGTGATCATCGCCCTCAGCCTGCTCCCGCTCGCTCGGTACCCGTTGCGGCGTTCCGACATCGAGGCCGCTCCCGAGCCCGCAGCTGGCTCGGTCGCGTGATGTCATTCTCGGGGGATCCGGCCGCCATCCTGAATCGGCTGGCGGAGCTGCGTGCCCACGATGCTCCGACCCACGGCGGTCATGTCCTGAGCTACGTCTATGACTCGGGCCTCTCGGAGCTCGACGATCTTGCGGGCAAGGCGGTCACCGCGATGCAGCCGGTCAACGGCCTCGACCCGACGACCTTCGGCTCGGTCGCGGTGCTCGAGCGTGAGCTGTTGGGGTTTGTGCGAGAGCTGCTGCACGGGGACCCCGAGGTGGTCGGCACGGTGACGACCGGCGGCACGGAGAGTTGCCTGCTGGCGGTCAAGGCAGCGCGCGATGTCTGGGCTTCAGGAGCGTGGGCGCAGGCACACCCGGGAACCGCGCCGCGTCTCGTGGCGCCGAGTACCGTACACGCGGCGTTCCACAAGGCCGCGCACTACCTGGGACTCGCGCTCGACCTCGTGCCGGTGGACGCGGGCGGCCGCGTCTCGGTTGAGGCACTGGCATCCCGTCTGGGGGATGACGTGGCTCTGGTCGTGGTGTCGGCGCCGTCGTATCCGTTCGCCACCCTCGACCCGGTATCGGAGGTCGCTGCCCTCTGCGCTGAGCGCGACCTCGCCCTGCACGTCGACGCCTGCGTTGGTGGACTCGTCTTGCCGTTCTGGCCGACCGACGACGGAGGTGGAGGAGCCTTGCCGCCCTGGGACTTCCGGGTTCCAGGCGTCACCAGCATGAGCGCCGACCTGCACAAGTTCGGCTACGCGCCCAAGGGCGTCTCGGTGGTGCTGCAGCGCGGACGCGACCGCCAGCGTTCTCAGTACTTCGCGACCACACGATGGCCGGGCTACCCGGTGGTGAATCCGACGATTCTGGGTTCGAAGTCGGCCGGTCCGCTGGCCGCCGCCTGGGCCATTGTGTTGGCGCTCGGGGCCGACGGGTTCGCGGAGCTCGCGGCATCCATGTCCCGTTCGACCGCCGCAGTCGCCGCCGAGATCTCGCGGATCGACGGCCTGCGCGTCGTCGGCACACCGACCGGACCGCTGCTCGCGGTGGCGGCAGACAAGAGTGTGCCTGGCGATCGACGAGTCGATCCTCATCACTGGGCCGACGCCGCCCGCGAGCTGGGCTGGGTGCTGCAGCTGCAGCCCGCCCTGGCGCAGGACGGTGGCATCGAGTTGCCGCCCACGACGCATCTGACCATCACGCCGGTCACCGAGCGGACGCTGCCCGACCTGCTTCCCGCGCTGTCGGCGGCGGCGGACGCGGTGCGAGGCCAGGCGCATGTCGACTCGTCCGGGTTGCTCGCCGCGCTGCCGCTGTCCGACCTCGACGCGCACGGCCTCGACTCCGACACGGCCTGGGCGCTGCTGCAGGGCTTCGGGATCGGGTCGGGCGACTCGTCGGGGCAGGGCGCGCTGCCGAGCAAAATGGCGCCATTGCTCGCCCTGATCGAGACGTTGCCGGCGCCCATTGCCGAGCGGCTGCTGATCGAATTGCTGGCGCGCCTGGTCGAGCCGCCCGCGTAGAGCGGGTCTCGATACGCGCTTCGCGCTACTCGACCACCTAGCCGGCGTGCGCAGACAGGAACGCGGCCGCCTCGTCGCGCAGCGCGTCGACGACGAGGCGCACCGACGGGCGCACGGCGCGATCGGGACGCATGATCGCCCAGATTCCGCGCTCGGAGCGCACCCCGACCAGCGGGCGCGTGACCAGGCCGTTCTCGCGGTCGCGGGTGGTGAACCGGGGCAGGATCGCGATCCCGTGTCCGGCCGCCACCAGCACCTCAACGATGCTGTTGTCGACGAAGCGTTGGACGATGTGCGTCTCATGCCCGGTGAGCACGCCGATGCGCTGCAGGATGCGGTCGAAGGGGTATCCCGCCGTTGTCCCGATCCAGTTCTCGTCGACGACATCGGCAGGCGTGAGTTCGCTCTTGGCGGCGAGAGGATGCCCTTCCGGCAGCACGATGTCGAGCGGTTCGCGCATCAACTCGACCGTCACCAGGTGCCGCTCCCGCCAGCCCGCAAGCACCCCCGGTGCATCGGCGACCGCGACGTCGTGGTCGGAGGTCAGGTTGGCGAAATCCGACAGCGGCGGGTCTTGGTCTGTGCACACGATCTTCAGCCCCTGCACGTTAGCGACCCTGGTCAGAAAGCCGGGCAACAGCATCTCGCCACCGGTCGGGAAGAAGGTGACCGATACCTCGCCCCGCGGTTGCTCGACGAACTCGGCCCACGACGCCTCTGCCTTCTGAACGGCGACCGCGATCTCAGTGGCGGTCTCGGCAAGCGCGTGGCCGGCCGTCGTGAGCACCAGCCCTCGGCCAGCGCGCTGGGTGAGCGGCACTCCCGCCTCGCGCTCCAGCGTCTTGAGCTGCTGCGAGACCGCAGACGGGGTCAGGTGCAGTGCCTGCGCCACGGCGGTGACGCTGCCGCGCTCTGACAGCTCGCGCAGCAGACTGAGACGGCGAACATCCATGCGTCTATGGTACTTGGATTAAGGACAGCTACATCGGTATTGCAGAAAGCTTCGATTGTGCTAAATGATGGACTGGGGTGTACTCAGGACATGTCCTTCTTGATCGTCCTCGCCGCGGGCTCTGTCGCGGCCATCGCTGGAACCGGCGTGCTCGCCTCGCGCGACAACTACCGCCGCGTTCCCACCCGTCGCGTCTAGGCCTGCAGTCAGGCAGCGCCCTCGGGCTCACCGACCCGCGTAGATCCGTTCAGGATCACGCGGGTCGATCCATATCTGGATCTCGCGGCCAGGCCGCCACCGACGCGCGGTCGCGGGGCCGAACAGGTGTTCGTAGATCACGATCCGGGCGGAGCCGGGATCGAGCGGATCGACGATCTCGAGCTCGACCACCACGATCTGCGCCCCGTTGAACCGGCGGTCGCTCGTCTCCCGAGAGAGCACGATGGCGTGAGCTTCACGACCGTGCTCAACGAGGTCGATCGCCTCGTCGACGCGGACCAGGAATGCGCGCTTCTCTTCGGGCGATCCGACACCCTCGACACTCGGGCGCGGAGCGTCGTACACGCGCTGCCGCTCCATGCCCCGAGACTACTGCGAGGTGGTGAACGGCAGGTGTCGCTGAGACAGCCCCCGTTCGCGTGTCGCGAGCGCGTCGGCGAGCGACTGGATGGCGCGTGCCGCCGGGTCGTCAGCATCGCTGAGCACGATCGGCTCGCCCGCGTCGCCGCCGGCGCGCAGCGCGACGCTCAACGGGATCCGCGCCAGCACCGGCACGCCGAGGCGCGCCGCGAGCTCGTCCCCACCGCCGCTGCCGAACAGCTCGAGCACGCTCCCGTCTGCCTGCACGAGCCCCGCCATGTTCTCGACGACGCCGATCACGGTCTGCCCGGTCTGCCGCGCAACGATTCCGCTGCGTTCGGCTACCTCTGCCGCGGCAGGCTGGGGCGTTGTGACCACGATGACCTCGGCCTGCGGCAGCAGTTGCCCCAGCGAGATGGCGATGTCGCCGGTGCCGGGGGGCAGGTCGAGCAGCAGCACGTCCAGATCGCCGAACCAGACGTCGGTCACGAACTGCTGGATGGTTCGGTGCAGCAGGGGGCCGCGCCAGCTGACGGCGGCCTGCCCGTCGACGAACATTCCGATGGACACGACCTTCACCTCGTGCGCGATCGGCGGCAGGATCATGTCGCCCACCTGAGTCGGTTTCGCCCCGGCGATGCCGAGGATGCCGGGGATCGAGAACCCGAACACGTCGGCGTCGATCAGTCCGACGCGAAGGCCCCGCGCGGCCAGGGCGACCGCCAGGTTCGCCGTCACCGTTGACTTGCCGACTCCACCCTTTCCGCTCGAGATCGCGAAGATCTTCGTCAGGGAGTCCGGGCCGAACTGCTGCTTCTTGGTGCCGCGCAACCGCGTCGTGAGCGCTTCGCGCTCGGCGACGGTCATCACTCCGAGGTCGAGCTCGACCCTGTCGACCCCGTCGACTGTGGCCGCGGCAGCCCGCACGTCGGCCTCGATGCGATCGGCGGCGGGGCATCCCACGATCGTCAGCTTCAGCTCGATCGACGCCACACCGTCGACGACGTCAGCGGATCGCACCATGTCGAGCTCGGTGATCGGGCGCCGGATCTCGGGATCCAGCACGCGTCCGAGCGCCGCGATCAGCGCGTCGGAGCTCATCTCGCCTTGGCTGCGGGCCGGGGAGTCGTCTTGGACGCCGTCTGCGCCTCAACCTTGGCCGGTGCATCCAACTCTTCGAGCAGCGCACGCAACTCGGCGCGGATGAAGTCTTTCGTTGCCACATCTTTCATGGCGAGCCGGAGCGACACGACCTCGCGGGCCAGGTATTCGGTGTCGGCCAGATTGCGCTCTGCACGCTGCCGGTCTTGCTCGATCTGCACCCGATCGCGGTCGTCTTGCCGATTCTGCGCGAGCAGGATCAACGGGGCCGCGTAGGAGGCCTGCAGCGACAGGATGAGTGTGAGCAGCGTGAAGTTGGTGAGATGGGAGTCGAACTGCAGGTGCCGGGGCGACAACGAGTTCCAGATCAACCAGATGATCACCAGCACCGTCAGCCCGAACAGGAACCAGGTGGTTCCCATCGCGCGCGCGAACGACTCAGAGAAGCGTCCGAACCGGTCGCTGCTTGTCGCCGACCGGCCGCCGCCGAAGCGCACGGCGAAGTTGCTGCGCAGGCCCTTGGGGTTGTCGAGGCGGGTGTCGCGGCGGGAACTAGTTGCGCGTGCCATGCGATGCCCTCCTCCTGGTCGGAATGGCTGCGGTCGAAGTGCTTACGGGTTCGGGTGCCGGGTCGTCGCTGGGGTCATCGGCACTGGAACTTCGCCAGTCGTCTGGCAGCAGATAGTCGAGGACATCGTCAATGGTCACCACCCCGACGAGTCGGTGGTTCTCGTCGACGACAGGCAGCTGAACCAGGTTGTAGCTGGCCAGGATGCGCGACACCTCGGCCGCGCTGGTGTCGGCCGTCACGGGCTCGAGACTGGGGTCGAGCAGGGTGCCGAGGCGCTCATTGGGTGGATAGCGCAGCATCCGCTGAAAGTGCACGACGCCGAGAAAGCGGCCGGTCGGTGGCTCGTAGGGCGGCAGAGTCACGCAGACCGCAGCGCCGAGCGCCGGGGCCAGTTCGTGGCGCCGGATGAGGGCGAGCCCCTCGGCGACGGTAGCGTCGGCCGACACGATGATGGGTTCGGTGGTCATGAGGCCACCGGCCGTGTCCGGATTGTAGGAGAGCAAGAACCGCACGTCGTCGGCTTCCTCGGGGTCCATCAGCCCGAGCAGGGCCTCACCGCGCTCCTCGCTGAGCTGGGCGATCAGGTCGGCAGCGTCATCCGGCTGCATCTGGTCGAGCACATCGGCCGCGTGGTCGTCATCGAGTTGGTTGATGAGCTCGACCTGGTCTTCTTCGCTCATCTCTTCGAGCGCGTCGGCGAGTCGGCCGTCGGGAAGTTCTTCCGCGACCTCGAGCCGGCGCTCCTCAGGCAGGTCGAGCAGAGTGGTGGCCAGGTCTGCGGGGAGCAGATCGGAATAGGTCGCGATCAGCTGCTCGGCCGACTGGGCCTCGCCGCCCGTCTTCTTCTCGCTGATCTGGTTCCACGCCGCGAAGACGGTCGGTCCTTTGCCGAACGGCGATGCGCCGACCCGCGGCCTGCGCAGAAACAGATCAGAGACCGCCCACTCGCCCGGCCCGGTCTGCTCGATCGCGACATCCTCGATAGTGGCTTCGCCCGACTTGTCTTTCAGCGTGACCTTGCGACCGAGCAACTCGGCGATCACGCGCACTTCACCGCCGCGCTGCTCGAAGCGGCGCAGGTTGATCAGCCCTGTGGTGATGATCTGGCCGGCGCCGATGCTCGTCACCCGGCCGATCGACAGGAACACGCGACGTTTGCCGGGAATTTCGACGATCAGGCCGACGACGGTGGGGGACTGCGTGCTGCGGTACACCACCAGCACGTCGCGCACTCGTCCGACCTTGTCGCCGGCGGGGTCGAAAACGGAGCACCCGGCCAATCGGGCGACGAAGACTCGCGCGGCGCTCACATTGAAACCCTATTCCTATAGTGAGCCGCCGCTTCTGCGGCGCACGCGGGTACCGGGTTCGGAAGGCTAGGCTCGTGCCCGTGACCAACCCAACCCCCGCCTCCCGCCCGCAAGACCTGCTTCGCGTGCCGACGGGAGATGTGCTCGGCACCTACGACACCTACCCGGAGGCGCAGGCCATCGTCGACCACCTGGCCAAGGCCGACTTTCCGGTCGCGCAGGTGTCGATCGTCGGCAACGACCTCAAGTCGGTCGAGCGGGTGACCCGCAAGCTGTCGTGGAGTCGCGCCGCGGTCGAGGGCGCGCTCAGTGGCGCGTGGTTCGGCTTGTTCCTCGGCTTTCTGTTCACCTTCGTGACTCCCGTGGTCAACGTCGGACTGTTCGTGGCCGCGATCCTGATCGGCGCGGCATTCGGCCTGTTCTTCCGCCTGGTGACCTACGCGATCAACCGGCGCAGCCGCGACTTCGACTCGACGAAACAGGTGCTCGCGTCGAACTACCAGGTTCTGGTTCCGTCAGACCTGGCAGCTCGTGCCAGGGACGCCGTCGCGACGCCGCTTTCCGAGTAACGAAAGCGGCGCCGCCCAACGTTTAACGGCGGCCGGCCTTCGCCCTGAACACGATGGCAGTCCAGACGGTTGCCACCAGCAGGATGCCGAGGCACCACAGCAGCGCGACCCACCCGTTGTCGCCGATCGCCGTGCCGCGCAGAAGGCCCCTGATGGTCTCGATGATCGGCGTGAGGGGCTGGTGCTGCGCGATCCCCTGCAGCCAGCTCGGCATGGTCGACACGGGGACGAATGCACTCGACACGTATGGCACGAACATCACGATGAATCCGTAGCCGCTCGCCGCCTCCGCGCTTGAGGCCGCCAGGCCGATCGCCGCGAAGAGCGCCGTGATCGCCAGGATGTAGAGCGCGATCAGACCGAACGCCGCGAGCCACTCGAGAGGAGTGGCATCCGGTCGAAAGCCGACGGCAATCGCGACGCCGATCACGATCGAGGTCGCCACCAGGTTGCGGATCAGGCTGGTCACCACGTGCCCCGTGATCACGGCTGACGCTCGGATCGGCATGGTCCGGAAGCGGTCGATGATGCCGGTCGTCATGTCTTGGGCGACGTCCACGGCGACCGAGGCCGCGCCGAATCCTGCGCAGAGCAGGATGATGCCGGGCACCACGTACTGCACATAGCTTCCGTTGGCGTCGAACGCTCCACCGAAGACGTAGGTGAACAGGAACATCATGATGATCGGGAAGATCGTGGCCATGATGAGGGCGTCCGGGGTGCGGACCGCGTGAATGATGCTGCGCTTGATGAACGTGCTTTCTGCGACGAGACTCATGACTTTGCTCCCGTCACGGCGAGGAACACGTCGTCAAGGCTGGGGCGGCGCAGGCTCACCGCATCGCCGTCGTCGTCATGCTCGAGCGTGGCGAGCGTGGCCCGCAGCCCCGCGAGCGTGCCATCGGTTGGCAGTTCGCGCAGGACCTCGCCATGCGCGTCGTGCACGGCGAGCACCTCGCCGCCGATGCGCGCTTTCAGCTCGGCCGCCGTGCCCTCGGCAACGATCCGGCCGCCATCGAGCACGGCGATGCGATCGGCCAGCTGGTCGGCCTCTTCGAGGTACTGGGTCGTGAGCAGCACGGTGGTGCCGAGTTCGGCGAGGCCGCGGATGCTGTCCCAGAGCTCGAACTTGCTGCGGGTGTCGAGTCCGGTGGTCGGCTCGTCGAGAAACACGACGGGGGGTGTGAGCAGCAGGCTGATCGCCAGGTCGAGGCGGCGCCGCATCCCGCCCGAGTAGGTCTTTGCGCGTTTGCGTGCCGCGCCGCCGAGGTCAAAACGGGCGAGCAGTTCGGCAGTTCGGCGGCGGCTGGTGGCGGGGTCGAGCCCGCTGAGCCGCGCCATCATGCGCAAGTTCTCTTCGCCGGTGAGCACTTCGTCGAGGGCGGCAGACTGTCCGGTCACGCTGATGCTGCGCTTCACCTGCTCGCGCTGTCGCACCACGTCGAAGCCGGCGACCGTTGCGGCACCGCTGTCGGGCCTCACCAGGGTGCTGAGGATGTTGATGATGGTCGTCTTGCCGGCGCCATTGGGGCCGAGCAATGCGAACACCGTGCCGCGTTCGACCGTGAGGTCGAGGTCGCGAAGCACCTCGGTGGACCCGAAGCGCTTGCTGACCCCGCGGAGCGTGATCATGTCGGTCATGGGATGTCTCCTTGTTCGAGTGAGGGATATGGCATAAACTGTTTATGACGCATACGAAACTGTTTAAGTGATACACAGTTACCTCAGGTCTGTCAAGCGTCGGGCACGCGGAGGGCTGAAACGAGGAGCGACGGATGGACGAGCACTCAGAGCCCGAGCTTCCGCGGGCCGTCGCGCTGGCCTGGGGTGTCGCGGCGAACCCGCAGCGCGGACCCAAGCGGGAGTTGAGCATCGAGCGCATCGTCGAGGTGGCTGTCCAGCTTGCGGATGCCGGGGGATTGGCATCCGTGTCGATGGCCGCGGTCGCGTCAGAGCTCGGGTTCACCCCGATGTCGCTGTACCGCTACGTCAGCGCGAAAGACGACCTGGTGCTGCTCATGCAAGAGAGCGGCATCGGAGTGCCGCCGGAGTCCGTCCTGGAAGCTGACGGCTGGCGAGCTGGTCTCAGAGCTCTCGAGCATGAGCAGCTCGCGGCCTACGTCGATCATCCGTGGCTGCTCGACATTCCGGTTCCGAGCATGCCGGTCACCCCGAACGATCTTGCCTGGCTGGATGCCGGCCTGCAGGTGCTCAGCCAGACCGGCCTGAGTGCCTCGGAGCGGCTGGCCGTCGTGCTCGCGGTCGGAGCACAGGCCAGGTGGGAGGGGGCGGTGCGCCGAAGCCACGCGGATGCCGCTGGCGACGACCGAGAAGCACGCGATAGCGCGATCCTTGCCTCTCTGGTGACGGCCGAGGAGTTCCCGGCTGTCGCCGTTGCCCTCCAGGAAGGAGTGTTCGGGCCGGGGTCGGGGGCCGATCCGTTCGCATTCGGCCTCGAGCGAGTGCTCGACGGGGTCGAGGTGTTCCTCACAGGTCGTTCGCCGGCCGCGCCCGCAGCGGTCGGTGCGCTTGAGAAGGAAGCAGAACGAGACGTGCGTTACCGGGAGGCGGTCAAGGCGCGGCGCGAAGCCGAGAAGAAGGTGCGGGAGGCTCGCAAGCGCGAGCGAGAACTGTTGAAGGCCGCGATCGAGAAGTTGAGGTGACTCCGAGGGCCGGGACGGCCCTCGGCGCTGGCACGGCAGCTACGCGTGCCTGCAGCGAAGGCCAGAAATGGCCTTCGCTCTATGCTCCAGCGCGCAGCCACGCCTCGACATCGTCGGCCGTGCGCGGGATGCCGATCGACATGTTCTCGGCGCCGGTCTCGGTGACCAGGATGTTGTCTTCGATCCGGACGCCGATGCCGCGGTACTCCTCGGGGACCGTCAGGTCGTCGGGCTGAAAGTACAGTCCCGGCTCGATGGTGAACACCATCCCGGGTTCCAAGATGCCGTCGAGGTAGAGCTCGCGCCGCGCCTGCGCGCAGTCGTGGACGTCGATGCCGAGGTGGTGACTCGTGCCGTGCACCATGTAGCGGCGGTGGTACTGCGCGTCGGTGTCGAGTGATTCGTCAGCGCCAACCGGCAGGAACCCCCACTCACCCGTCTTCGCCGCGATCACCTTCATCGCCTCCGCGTGGATCTCACGGAACCGGATGCCGGGCCGAACGATCGCGAATGCCGCATCCGCAGCCTCGCGCACCGCCTCGTACACGCTGCGCTGCACCTCGCTGAAGGTGCCGTTGATCGGGAGGGTGCGGGTGATGTCGGCCGTGTAGAGGCTGTCGAGTTCGATGCCGGCGTCGAGCAGGATCAGGTCGCCGAGTACCACGGGGCCGTCGTTGCGGGTCCAGTGCAGGATGCAGGCGTGCGGTCCGCTCGCGGCGATCGTGTCGTAGCCGACCTGGTTGCCCTCGGCGCGGGCGCGGCGGTTGAACGTGCCCTCCACCAGGCGCTCGCCGCGCGGATGTGCGGTGATCGCCGGCCGGTCGGCGATCACGTCGTCGAAACCCTGCCGAGTAGCCGCGATGGCGGCGCGCATCTGGCCGATCTCCCAGCTGTCCTTCACGAGCCGCAGTTCGCTCAGGTCGCGCAGCAGAAGGGCGTCGGGGTCGGTGTCGAGACCCTCGGTTCCGTCATCAGGCAGTTCGGCGTTGAGAAGACGGCGGCCATCGACCTGGTCGGTCAGGTCGCGGTCGGCTTCGCGCACGATGCGGGTGGTGGCATCCGTGGATTCGAGAACATCCTCGAGGGCGCCGAGCTCCTGGGTAGCGATACCCAGGTCTGCGCTCACGTGGGCGAGCGAGGGGCGCGGGCCGAGCCAGAACTCGCCGATCGCGGCGTTGGCGTAGAACTCATCCGAGTCGCGACCAGCAGAGGCTCGGAAATACAAGGTCGCATCGTGACCCTCGGCAGTCGGCTCCATCACCAGCACGCTGTCGGGCACGGCGTCGGCGCCCCATCCCGTCAGGTGCGAGAACGCCGAGTGCGCGCGGTACGCGTAGTCCGTGTCGTTGGAGCGCACGCGAGCCGGGCCGGCCGGAATGATCAGGCGCTCTCCCGGATGCATGCCCGAGATCCGCAGCCGACGCGCGGCCGCGAATGCTGCCACGTCGCGAGGCGCTGGCAGGGTCTCGGTGCGCTCCGCCCACTGCGTCGAGATGTAATCGCGGAAGGTCGTCGACACCGGCGTCGTCGAGCGGTTGGAATCAGCCATGAATCTATTGTCCACCCCGGTCGCGTCAGCGGCCCGGCCGAAGCTGGGCGAGGATCGGGCGGTGGTCGCTTCCGGCGCCGTCTGCGCTGCCGATGACGCGGAATCCGACGAAGATCCAGCCCTGGCTGGCCATCACGTGGTCGATGGGGGCGCCGAGCTGTGCGGGGAGCGAGGTCGGCCAGGTGCCGACGGCCGCACTGCCTTCGGCGCGGGCTCCGTCGTGGCAGGCGCCCAGTTCTCCATCGCCCGTCGGCGTCGAGCTGCCAAGGCCGGCGTAGTGATCCAGGGTCGAGTTGAAGTCGCCCGCCAGGATGACGTCGTCGCCCTGTCCGCAGCGTTGCGCCAACCAATCGAGCCCCTGGCGCCAATGGGCCATCTCGCCCGGGACGGGTGACACCGCGTGCGCGGCCACGATCGTCGGCCCGTCACCGTCGACGGGCACGGCCACGACACTCGGCACGGTCTTCGTGGAGCCGTGGCCGGTGTCGACCCGGTACTCGCCGAGCTTCGTGCTGATCAGCAGTGCCGTGGTGTGCGCCTTGGAGACCTGGTCGAAGCTGACGTGAAGTTCGCGCATCGGCGAGCCAGCGTTCGACATCAGTTGCTTCACGGCGTCGGCGGTCTCGGCGCTGGTCTCGGGCAGGGTCACGACATCGGCGTGCTGCGCGAGCGCGAGCTTGGCGATCTCGGCGGCGCCTGGCGAATCGCCGAGGGTGTTCCAACTCAGCACTGTGATGTCTGCGCCGGCCTTGGTCTGGAACCCTGCGGGGGTGGCGCCCCTGGTCGCCAGCACGGCCGCCGTCACTCCCGTGAAGACCAGCAAAAGCAGGGCGATGCTCGCAGCGAGGCGGCGCACGCGTCTCGACAGCAGAGCGATGAGCAGCAGCGCGACGACGCCGACGCCCGCGACCAGGGCAGCAAGGCCACGCAACGAGACGAGCTGGGCGACGCCGGTCTGCCGTTCGAGCCCGAACAACTGGGGCCACACGGCGATCAAGAGAGCGGCGGCAACGATCACGACGATCGCCGCGGCGAAGAAGCGGCGGGTCATGGCCCGTCGAGCCTAACCCGGGTGCGGGCGGGCGGGCGGTAGCGGTCATACGATGGCGGGATGTCTGGAGCGATCGATCTGCACGCGCACAGCAGCCTGTCCGACGGGACGGAGACTCCTGCGCAACTGGTCGGCGCAGCCGTGGTCGCCGGGCTCGACGTGATCGCGATCACCGACCACGACTCCACGGCGGGATGGAGCCAGGCGTTCGACGCCGCGCGCGGCACCGGGATCACCGTGCTGCCTGGCCTCGAACTGAGCACGCAACTGCAGTACGCGAGCGTGCACGTGCTGGGGTATCTCGTCGATCCGAGCAACCCGGCGCTGGCGGCGGCGACGGCCGAGATCCGCGAGGAGCGGCTGCATCGCGCTGAGACCATGGTTTCGCGCATCGTGAAGGACTACCCAGACCTCAGTTGGGATGACGTGCTCGCCCAGACCACCCCGGGAGCCACGGTGGGTCGCCCGCACATCGCCGACGCCCTCGTGGCGCGCGGCTATGTGACGGATCGCAGCGCGGCGTTCCAGAGCATCCTGCATTGGCGCGGTGGCTACTATCAGCCGCACAAGGCGCCAGAACCGGTCGTCGGTGTGAGGCTGATCGCCGAGGCAGGCGGGGTGCCGGTGATCGCGCATCCCGGAGCACGGGGTCCGGAGCGTCTGCTCAACGACGCCCGACTGCGCCAACTGGTGGATGCCGGCCTGTTCGGTCTCGAGGCCTACCACCGCGACAACATCCAGGGCAGTCCCGACAAGTGGGCGGCTGCCGCCAAGAAGTTCGGGCTGGTCGCCACGGGATCCAGCGACTACCACGGTGATGGCAAGCCGAATCGGCTCGCCGAGAACACCACGAGCCGCGAGGTCTACGAGCAGATCGTCGCGCGCGGCACCGGTGCCGTGCCCTTCCGCGGCTAGGCGCGGACGTGGTTCGCCGTCGCGGCTAGGGCTGGGGCGCGCGGCGGCCGCGCGTCACGAGTCGCCAGATTACCCAGCTCACCAGACCGATGACGGGGACGAGCACCAGGAACAGGATCCAGAAGACCTTGTCGGCGAGGCGCATTCCCGGCGTCACGATCGTCACGATGATCGCCGCGAGCGGGGCGACTGTTAGCAGAATGATCACCGCGAGGTGCCACGCGGATAACGTGCCGATCATCGTGACCTACGCCGCCGGCGGCGTCGGAGCGCCACCGCTGGCACCGCCGGTGCGGCGACGTGTGCGGCGGCGACGGGTGGGCGCGGTGCCGTCATGGGCTCCGCCACCTGCCTCGCGGTGCGCGGGATTGCCCTCGGTGCGCGGCGTGCGCGGCGTGGACGCCCCCGATGAGCCGGAGCCCCCCGAGCCTCCACTGCTTGAGCCGCCAGACCGCTGACGCGGCGGGCGCGACCCGCTTGAGCGCGACGAGTCTGCGCCAGGACGATCCGTGCGCGGTTCCCGGACGAGCGTCGAGGCACGCAGGCGCCCCTTGGTCTCGGTCGGGATGTCGAGGTCGGTGAACAGGTGCGGCGACGAGGAGTAGGTCTCGACCGGCTCGGCGGGGCCGAACTGCAGCCCGCGGTGGATGAGACCCCACTTGTGCAGGTCGTCCCAGTCGACGAAAGTGACGGCGATGCCCGTCTTGCCCGCGCGGCCGGTGCGCCCGGCCCGGTGCAGGTAGGTGTCCGGGTCGTCGGGCACGGTGTGGTTGATCACGTGCGTGACGTCGTTGACGTCGATGCCGCGAGCCGCGACATCCGTGGCGATCAGAATGTCTTTCTTGCCGGCCTTGAAGGCGGCCATGGCGCGCTCGCGCTGTTCCTGGTTGAGGTCGCCGTGCACTGCTGCCGCATTGAATCCACGGTCGTTGAGCTCTTCGACCAGCTTGGCGGCTGCGCGCTTGGTGCGGGTGAAGACGACGGTCTTGCCGCGGCCCTCTGACTGCAGGATGCGCGCGATGATCTCGTCTTTGTCGAGCGAATGAGCGCGGTAGATCAGGTGCTTGATGTTGGCCTGAGTGAGGCCCTCATCCGGATCCGTCGCCCTGATGTGGATCGGCTTGTTCATGAAGCGGCGCGCCAGGGCCACGACCGGGCCGGGCATCGTCGCCGAGAAGAGCATGGTGTGACGGGTCGGCTCGGTCTGGGCGAACAGCTTCTCGACGTCGGGCAAGAAGCCCAGGTCGAGCATCTTGTCTGCCTCGTCGAGCACCATGACCTTGACGTTCTTGAGGCTGAGCAGGCGCTGGCCCGCCAGGTCGAGCAGGCGGCCAGGGGTGCCGACGACGATCTGCGCGCCGGCCTTGAGCTGCTCCACCTGGCCCTCGTAGGCCTTGCCGCCGTAGATGGCGACGATCTTGGTGTCGCGATTGGATGCCGCGATCTCGAGGTCTTCTGCCACCTGCACGCACAGCTCGCGGGTGGGAACGACCACGAGCGCCTGCACACCGGGCTCCGGGTTCAGCCCGAGCGCCTGGATGAGCGGCAGCCCGAAGCCGAAGGTCTTGCCGGTTCCGGTCTTGGCCTGGCCGATGATGTCTTGCCCATCGAGGGCGAGCGGGATGGTCTGGGTCTGGATCGGAAAGGGTTCGATGATGCCCTTTGCGGCCAGAGCGTCGACCATGTCTTGGTCGATATTGAGTTCGGTGAAAGTCACGAAAAAGCCTGTCTGAAGTCGAGAAAGCAAGTCTACCGGGCCCAAAGCATGCCAACGCATGCCCAGCCATGCCGAGGCGGGCAGCGGCCGGTCTGCCGTTAGTCTTGAATGGTGCCCAGCCTGATCCGGCGCCTCTTCGGGCGCGGTAGTCGCCCGCGTCCGATCGCGCCGCACGTTCATCCGCGCTCGGAGGCGATCGCTGTCGCCCGCGTTGAACTGGCCGAGCTGGTGCCCCCGACGAAGGTCTACCTGGGCCAGCTCGCCTACCTCACGCTCGTCCTCTTCGAGAACCTGAGCCGCGCCGTCACCCTGGCGCCGACGACCGAGGCGAAGACGAGCCTCAGCCGCGCGACGGCCGAAGTGCTCGAGGCGCACGAGGCGCTGGTCGGTGAACTCGAAAACGCAGGCATCGACCCGGTGGTCGCAATGGAGCCGTTCCGCGCCGAGCTCGATGACTTCCGTCGCCGCACCCAGGGTGCCGACTGGCCGGAGACGCTGGTCACCTGCTACCTGACCGGCGGATTCCTCACCGACTTCTTCACAGGGCTCGCGGCCGGCCTGCCCAAGGCACTGGGCGAGCGGGTCTCTGCGTTGCTCGACATCGACAAGGGACAAGACGTGCTGGTGGCCGAACTGCGCACCGCGATCGACGCGAGCTCGCGGCTGGCATCGCGGCTCGCGATGTGGGGACGCCGCCTCGTGGGCGACACCATGCTGGTCGCCAGGTCATCCCTCGCCATGGGCGGCCAACTGCCCGGCGAAGAACGAATCGAGCCGGTCTTCACCGAGTTGATCTCGGCGCACACTCGTCGCATGGACGCGCTCGGTCTGACCGCGTAGCTACGCGCGGCCACCCGACAGGTGGTGCAGCCGGTGCTCGTCGGCGATCTTGCGACCCCGCGGTAACAGCAGGCCGACCAGGAGCGAGACGACGACCGCCGCGCCCAGGGCGACCACCCAGATCCATCCACCATCGAGCTTGAGACCAGCCCAGACCGACGATGACCACCCGATGCAGGTGGCCGCGGCGCCAACGGCGGGCAGCAGGAACAGCCCGGTCAGATGCCGACTCGGCAGCAGATAGTGCAGGCTCAGGCCGATGAAGGCGCCGATGACCGCGGCGTAGATGAGTTGTTCCACGCGGTCAGTCTAGAGAGATTTCGGTGACGACGATCAGAGGGAGGATCAGGCGAAGAAGCCGACGCGACCGCGCTCTTCGCCGCCCATCTCGAGGTACGAGAACGAGGCGACCGGCACGATGTAGAGCCTGCCCTTTTCGTCGACGAGCTTGATGAACTTGGAGTCGGCCTCCAGAGCGGCCGAGACGATCTTCTCGACCTCTGCCGGGGTCTGCGACGACTCGATGTTGAGCTCGCGGGGGCTGTTGGCGATACCGATACGAATGTCCACATACGGAGAGTACGGGATGCCGCGCCGCCGGGGCCGCGCGGTTCACCCACAGCAGAACGGCATCGTCGGCACCGGAGACTACGGTGGGCGCATGAGTGCGATCCGGTTCGAGCGCGCCGCCGAAGGGGGCGCGCCGCCGCCCGATCGGGTCGTTCTCGATGCGGGGCAGCAGACAGTGGTCGACCTCGCGGATGCCGCATCGGTCGCGGTGCTCGGCGCTCCCGGATCGGGCAAGACCACCACGATCGTCGAACTGGTCGCCGACCGGATCGACAACAGGGGCTGGTCGCCAGACTCCCTGCTGGTGCTCGCCTCGTCACGTGCCGCGGCGACTCGGCTGCGAGATCGTCTGGCGCTGCGTGTCGGGGTGCCGAGCAACGGGCCGCTCGCGCGAACAGTCTCGTCGCTGGCGTTCGAACTGGTCGGGGCTGCGGCCAGGGCGGCTGGGGTCGCGCCCCCGCGGCTGGTGACAGCGGCAGAACAGGATGCCGACATCGCGGCGATCCTTGAGGGGCACATCGCCGGTGCCGATGGGCGTGGGGGGTCCGGTCCGAACTGGCCAGAGCCGTTGGAGGCTCCCGTTCGGCGTCTGCGCGGATTCCGCACCGAGCTACGCGAGCTGATGGCCCGGGCGACCGAGTACGACGTCCCTCCCGACCGGCTGCGCGAACTGGGTCGCAGCACCGACCGCCCGGCTTGGGTGGCCGCGGCGGACTTCATCGACGAATACCTGGGCATCGTCGCATCCAGCCGCGAAGTCCAACTCGATCCGGCCGAGTTGGCCCGGTTCGCGGTGACGGCGATCCAACTGGGCAGTCCCGACGACCGGGTCACGTCGCTGCGGCTCGTGGTCGTCGACGATCTGCAGGAGGCAACGGAATCCACCCTCGCGCTGCTGCGGGCCCTGCGTCAGCGCGGGGTTGCGGTCATCGCGTTCGGAGATCCGGATGTCGCCACCAACGCCTTCCGAGGCGGCGAGCCCGACGCCCTCGGCCGCTTGGGCGCGGTGCTCGGCGACCCGGATCTCACGCAACTCGTGCTGCCGATCGTGCACCGCCAGCCCGTTACGCTTCGCGCGCTCACGAACGCAGTGATCGTCGAGGGGCGGCTCGGCACAGCCGCGGCGGGCACTCAGCGTCAGGCGAAGGCGCGGGTGGTGGCATCCCCATCGCGCGCGCCACTTGCCCGCATCGAGGCGACAAGTCCGGCGCGGGAATGGGCCGCCATCGCGCGACTGCTGCGCGAGGAGCACCTCGATGGCGACGTGGCGTGGAGCGACCTGGCGGTGATCGTGCGAAGCAGTGCCCACGCGCCTGCCATCGCGCGGGCACTTGCCCTCGCCGAGGTGCCGACTCGGACGGCCAGCGGCGGAGTCGCCCTGCGCGACGAGACGGCGGCCCGCGGGTTGCTCGCGCTTGTCGAACTCGGGGTCGGCCGAAGCGAGTTGACTGCCGAGTTGGCAACCGAGTTGCTGCTGTCGGCTTTCGGCGGTCTCGACGCGCTGGGTCTTCGCCGACTGCGGCTGTCGTTGCGTGCCGAAGAACTGGCGGGTGGCGGATCACGCACCAGCGACGCGCTTCTGGTCGAGGGGCTCAGTGCGCCCGGTCGCTTCGCCACGATCGACAGTCGGCCGGCTCGGCAGGCCGAGCACCTTGCCGAAACGCTCGCCGAGCTGCGCGCCAGCGACGGCACCATCGAAGACCTGCTCTGGCTGGCCTGGGAACGCAGCCGCCTCGCCAAGACCTGGCACGACCAGGCGCTCGGCAGCGGTCCGGTGGCCGCGGAGGCCAACCGCAATCTGGATGCCGTCGTCGCCCTGTTCACCGCGGCCAAGCGGTTTGCCGAGCGCCGCCCAGACGCCCCTGCGTTCGAGTTCTTGAGCGAGGTGCTCGACGCCGAAGTGCCAGAAGACGTGCTGACGCCGCGGCGCAGCGACGATGCCGTGCTGGTGACGACGCCGTCGGGAGCCGTCGGGCTCGAGTTCCGCACGGTCGTCGTGGCGGCTCTGCAAGAGGGCGTCTGGCCCAACCTGCGCGCGCGGGGCTCGCTGCTCGAGCCGCAGAACCTGCTTCGCGCCCTGAACTCCTCGGGTGACGGGGGCACAGGCTCCGACCGCGCGGCCGACCGTGCGATCGACGACCGCAAGCTGGTGCTCGACGACGAGTTGCGCATGTTCGCGCTCGCGGTTTCGCGCGCCAGCGAACGAGTGGTGTTGTCGGCTGTCGCCAACGACGACGAGCAGCGCAGCGTGTTCTTCTCGCTTCTGCCGCCCGAGACGCCGCTGATCGATTCCGCGACGAAGCCACCGCTGTCGTTGCGCGGCTTCACAGGACGACTGCGCCGCACGCTCGCCGACCCGCGGTCGAATCGGGCGGATGCCGCGGGCGCGGCCGGCTCGCTGGCCGAGTTGGCGCGGCTGGGGTTGCCGGGCGCGGATCCCGCCGACTGGCACGGGCTCGAGCCGATCTCGTCGAGCGGTCCGCTGTTCGAGGGGCGCAGCATCCCGGTGTCGCCGTCGCGCATGGAACGTCTCGAAGAGTCACCGCTCGACTGGTTTCTGGAGACCATCGCCGGCGGGGATTCTGGTGTGGTCGCCGGCGTCGGAACGATTCTGCATTGGGCGATGGAGACCACGAGCGATCCTGTCGTTGACAAGCTGTGGACGGCGGTCGAGTCGCGCTGGAGCGAGTTGGTGTTCGAGTCGCCGTGGCTGGCCGAGCGTCAACGCAGGCTGGCACGCACCTTCACCGAAGCGCTCGCCGACTATCTGGCCGACTTCCAACGCGACGGCAAGACGTTGGTCGCGGCCGAGGGGCGCTTCGCTCTCGAGTACGGCGAACTGCCCGAGGCTGAGCCTCGCGACGACGGAACACCCCAACCACAGATCGTGGTCAACGGCTCGATCGACCGGATCGAGCGCGGCCCAGATGGCGAGGTGGTGATCGTCGACCTCAAGACCGGGCGACCGATCACCTCGCCGGCGGCGATCGCCGCGCATCCGCAGCTCGGGGCTTACCAGTTGGCATACGCAGAGGGAAAGTTCGACGAGCCGCTCGCCACGCACGGCGCGCACGCCTCTGGCGGCGCGAAGCTGCTCTACGTGCGCGAGGGCAAAGACGGCAGGCGCTATCGCGACGGCCACCAGGCGACATTGGATGCCGATGCCCTCGAAGCGGTACGCGAGCGAATCCGCCAGGCCGCGGTGCTCATCGCGGCCGCCGAGTTCGAGGGCCGCCTCGAGTTGGAACAATACGGCGGCTTCGGCACGACTCCGCGGCTGCGGCTGCACCGGGTGCGGGCGGTGTCGAGTGACTGACGCGTTCTCGTCGAAGCCTGCCCCGTCGGGCAAGGCTTTTTCCCTGACGCCGCCCAGTGACGTGACGCATCCGCTGACGCCGCCACGTGGATACTCGGCCCTCGAGATCGCGGCCGCTTTGAAGTTGCCCGAGCCGACCCTGCAGCAGCAGGCGGTCATCCAGGCGCCGCTCGCTCCGGCGCTGGTGGTCGCGGGTGCCGGGAGCGGCAAGACCGAGACGATGGCCAATCGGGTGCTCTGGCTGCTGGCCAACGGACACGTGCAGCCCAGCCAAGTGCTCGGCCTCACCTTCACGCGCAAGGCGGCGGGCGAGTTGCTGGTGCGCATCCGGCGCCGCATCGAGCAGTTGGCCGAGGCGGGGCTCACCGCCGCGGATCACGATCCGTTTCAACAGCCGGCCGTGTCGACATACAACTCCTTCGCGAACTCGATCTTCCGCGATAACGCGCTTCTGGTGGGGCGCGAGGGTGACGGCTCGGTGCTCGGCGAGGCGGGAGCCTGGCAGCTGGCCCGAGCCACGGTCACCCGGTCTCGCGATCCGCGCCTGCCAGAACTCGACAAGAACCTCGACCCGGTGACGAACGCGGTGCTGGGCCTGAGCCGCGCCATCGCCGAGAACATCGCGGACGTCGAAGCCGTGCGGCTGTTCGCGCGGCGGTTCGCCGCCGTTGGCGAGTTGCCGCCCGGGGGTCGTGGTGCCTACGCCGCGGTCGACGGGATGGCCTCTGCGGTTGCCGCGCTCGACGTGCTGGTCGATCTGGTGGGCGAGTACGAGGCCGCCAAGCTGACCCGCAGCGCCGTCGAGTACTCGGATCAGGTGGCACTCGCACTGCAGATCGTGGCGAAGCAGCCGGCCGTTGCGGCCGAACTGCGCGACCGGTATCGCGTAGTGCTCCTGGACGAGTACCAAGACACCTCGGTCGTGCAGACCCGCATGCTCGCGACGCTGTTCGCTGGGCATCCGGTGATGGCGGTCGGCGACCCCAACCAATCGATCTATGGATGGCGCGGCGCCTCCGCCTCGAACCTCGAGCAGTTCTCGGCCCAGTTCGGCGCGCTGGGTGGTTCAGAAGCACGCCCGGCCTTCCCGCTGTCGACCAGTTGGCGCAACGGGCATCGCATCCTCGACGCGGCGAACGCCCTGGTGGCGCCGCTGTCACTCGCCTCGCGGGTGCCGGTCGAGCGGCTCACGCCCGCGCCGACGGCGAGCGACGTGCCCGTTGCTGTGCGGTTCGAAGAGCACCTCGAGGCCGAGGCCGAGGCCGTCGCGGCGTGGTTCGCCGATCGGCTCGCGGTGCCCGATCCTCCTTCGGCTGCGTTGTTGTTCCGCGCTCGCAAGACGCAGCCGTGGTTCCTGCGCGCGCTGCGAGCGCACGGGGTGAAGTACCACGTGCTCGGCATCGGCGGTCTGCTGGCCGAGCCCGAGATCGCCGATCTGGTGTCGATGCTCTCGGTGCTGAGCGATCCCGGTGCCGGTCTGGAACTGATCCGCATGTTGGCCGGGTCGCGGTGGCGCGTGGGCGTGCAGGACCTGCACGCGCTGAACCGGTTGGCATCCTGGCTGCGGGATCGCGACCACGCTCAGCAGGTCTACGCCGACGAGGTGAAGGAGCGGATGCGGTCCAGCCTGACCGAGGGCGAGGGCGGCTCGATCGTCGACGCGCTCGACTTTCTCGCCAACGCGCCGCAGGGGCACAGCGCGCTGGCCCACTTTTCGGATCTCGGTCTCCACCGCCTCCGCGACGCTGGGAGTGTCGTTGCACGGCTACGCGCGCGAGCTGCGCTCGCGCTGCCCGACCTGGTCTCTCTGGTCGAACAAGAGTTGCGGCTCGACATCGAGGTGGTCGCGAACGAGGATCGTCCGCTCGGCGGAGCGCCGATGGAGGCGCTGTTCGACGCGATCGACGGCTACCTGGCGCTCGACGACGCGAGCACGCGGGTGGGCTCCGAGTTGAACGGGTTCCTGGCCTGGTTGCGCGCCGCAGAGGAGCGCGAAGACCTGGCGCCGCGTCCCGAGGATCCCGAACCGGGCACCGTGCAGATCCTCACCATCCACGGCTCCAAGGGCCTCGAGTGGGACCTCGTCGCGGTGCCGCGGTTGGTCGCCGACGAACTTCCGATGAAACCGATCGACGGCACGAACGGTTGGCTCGCTTTCGGGCAGTTGCCGTGGCCGTTCCGCGGCGACGCCGCCGATCTGCCGGTCTATGACTGGGAGTTCGCCGCGACCCGCAAAGAGTTGCTCGACAACCGCGACACCTTCAAGGCCGCGGTCGGGCAGCGCGCCCAAGACGAGGAGCGGCGCCTCGCGTACGTGAGCGTGACCCGGGCGCGGCACGAACTGCTGCTGAGCGGCGCGTTCTGGGCGACCCAGACCAAGTACCGCGAGCCGAGCCCGTTCCTGCGCGAACTGGCGATGGCGGGGGTGATTGACGAGCTGCCGGTCGCGCCGGCGAGCCTCGAGAATCCGCTCGGCGACGACCTCGAGTGGATCACCTGGCCGATGGATCCGCTCGGTCGCCGTCGCCCCGCTGTCGAGGCCGCGGCCGCGGCCGTGCGGGCCGCGGCTCCCGCCATCGGCGGACCGTGGTCCCATGAGCTCGAGCTGCTGCTCACCGAACGGGCCCGCCGTTTGGCAGGCGTTGGGGCCGTGTCGCTGCCGACTCGAGTGCCGGCATCCCGTTTCAAAGACTTCGTCACCGACCCGGATGCCGTGGCCTCGTCGCTGCTGCGCCCGATGCCCGAGAAGCCGTTCAAGGCGACGCGGCTGGGCACGCTGTTCCACTCCTGGGTCGAGAATCGCTACGGCGTCGGCGCCGGATCGGACGAGCTGGATGCGCCGGCCATCGACCTCGACGATGAGGGTGACGGCGTCGAGGCGGCCGACCTCGCGAGGCTGCGCGCGACGTTCGAGGCCTCGGAGTGGGCAGACCGGCGTCCGATCGAGGTGGAGCGCGAGATTCACCTGCCGTTCGATGACCGCATCGTGATCTGCAAGATCGACGCGATCTATGCCACTGAAGATGGCGGATTCGAGGTCGTCGACTGGAAGACCGGCAAGGCGCCGAAGGACGACGACGACCTCGAGCGCAAGACGCTGCAGCTGGCCCTGTACCGGCTCGCCTACTCCAAGTGGGCCGGCGTCGACCCGAGCCGGATCAGCGCCGCCTTCTACTTCGTCGCCGACGACCGGGTGATCCGGCCGCCGCACATCGACGACGAGGCCGAACTGCTGGCGCGGTGGCGGGCGGCGTTCAGCCCGTCGGAGCGCTGATTCCGGCCGCCGCGGTGACCCGCAAGAAGTCGAGCTTGTCGGCTTCGGGCGTTCCCGCCGCCACGGTGTAGGCGACGATCCTCAGATCGGTGCCCGCGACGTTGAACACGTCGCAGTCGACCACGAGCGTGCCGACCACAGGGTGCTCGATCGTCTTGCGCTCCGCCTCGTGTTCGCCTACCGCGCCTGAGCGCCACAGTTCGGCGAACTCGGCGCTGCGGGCGCGCAAGGTCGCGATCAACTCCTCCAGTTGCCGGTCATCCGGATAGCGGCCAGACACTCGGCGCAAGTCGGCCACCAGCGACCGTCGAAAGCCCTCGCCGTCGTCGAGGAAGCGCACGCGCGATCCCTCGGCGTCGGGGCGCGAATCCAGTCCGAACGCCAACGCGACGAGATTGAGCTCGATGCCCGCGCGCTCAGCGGGCTCACCGAGCACTGCGGCCCACAGAGGACTCCAGGCCAGCAGATCCCAGGAGGCCGTGTAGACGGCAAGGGGGACCTCGCCCAGGCGCGCCACGAGCCGCTGCACGCTCGGCGGGATGTGCCGCGGCACGTTGCGATCGGACGGGGGCAGAAGCCCGGCGAGTCGGAAGAGGTGGTCGCGTTCGGCGGCGTCCAGTTGGAGCGCCCTGGCCAGCGCCGAGGTCACCTGATCGGAGGGATTGCGCGCGCGACCCTGTTCGAGCCGCACGATGTAGTCGACCGAGAGTCCGGCGAGAGCCGCAAGCTCCTCGCGGCGCAGGCCGGCGGCGCGTCGCCCCGTTCCGAGGGGGAGCCCGACGTCGAGAGGCGAGCGGCGCTGCCGCCAGGATTTCAGCAGCGGTCCCAAGTCGCCGTGCGAAGCATCCATCGCCCCATTGTCGCCCCTGACGGCGGATGCTGCCTGGTACTGCCGGTCCCTACGTTGCGCCGGGCCACGCGCCGCCGCCGCGCCCGGCGCAAGCTCGAATCATGACAACGACACTCATCACTGGCGGTAACAAGAGCCTCGGATACGAGACCGCACGGCGACTGCTCGAAGCGGGGCAGACCGTCTGGATCGGCGCGCGCGACGAGACCCGCGGGCAGGCGGCGGCCGAGCAACTCGGCGCTCGCTACGTGCAGCTCGATGTGACCGATGACGACTCGGTGGCGGCGGCGGCGGCCACCATCGCGGCCCGGGGAGGGCTCGACGTGCTGATCAACAACGCGGGCGTGGTCGGCCCGCGGGTCGCGCCCGACGACATCACCGGTGCTGACATGCTCGAGACCTACGACACCAACGTCTTCGGCATCGCCCGGATGACGACGGCCTTCCTGCCCATCTTGCGTGAATCCGCAGCCCCGGCGATCATCAACGTCACGAGTGGCCTGGGGTCGTTCGCGACGGTCAGCGACCCCTCGAATGTGGCATCCGGCTACGTCATTCCGACCTACTGCTCGTCGAAGTCGGCGGTGAACATGCTGACGGTGCAGTACGCGAAGGCGTTTCCCGGCATCCGGATCAACGCGGCCGACCCCGGCTACACCGCGACCGACTTCAACGGCCACTCCGGCACGCAGACCGTGACGGAGGGGACGGATGCCGTGGTCGGCCTGGCTCTCCAGGGCGCCGATGGGCAGACCGGCACCCTGGTCGACCGCGACGGGATCGAAGCGTTCTAAGGCACCGTTGCCTACGCCGCGCTCGAGCCGAGATTCGATCGCGCGACGATCGCGCTCACCAGCGCGTCGACGGGCTCGCGTGCCGCACGCGGATTGTCGAGCAGCGCGAAGTCGACCTCGCCGATCGCCGGCAGCCCGTAGGTGCTCGAGACTGGCTCCAGGTCGCCGGGGATCAGGCTCTTCGGAAACACGGCAACCCCGATCCCAGCCCGCATCGCCGCCAGCACGCCGTTGATCTCGCGGACGTTGCAGGTGATGCGCCAGGTGCGCCCGGCATCCTCCAGTGCACGGATCGCTGCGCTGCGCGACAGCGACGGCGCCTGGTACGCGATCAGGGGCACGGGCTGGTCCGGCTCGAGCTGCAGCGACTTGTGCGCCACCCAGACCAGCGGTTCGCGGCGCACCACGCGGCCGTCGGGCTGGTTCGGCTCCTGCTTGACATAGACCAGGTCGAGCTGCCCCGCCTTGAGCCTGCGGGCGAGCACCCCGCTCTGGTTGACCGTGAGCTCGAGGTTGATCTGCGGGTAGAGCTGCCGGAAGTCGCGCAGGATCTGCGGCAGTTGGGTGAGCGCCAGGTCGTCCGCCGAGCCGAATCGCAGGCGCCCGCGCATCGCCGATCCGGTGAAGTAGGCGGCTGCCTGGTCGTGCGCGGCCAGGATGCTGCGGGCGAAGCCGAGCATGGCATCCCCGTTGTCGGTCAGAGCGACCGCCCGTGTGTCGCGGGCGACGAGTTGCCGGCCTGCGGCCACCTCGAGCTTGCGGACTTGCTGGCTGACGGTTGGCTGGCTCAGCTCGAGCCGCTCGCCCGCGCGGGTGAAGCTCAGCGTCTCGGCGACGGCGACGAAGGTGCGCAGCAGGCCGGGGTCGAACATGGCGCCTCGATCCGTCATTGAAAGATCCAATAGTACTTATAGTCACGATTCCACAATCGAATGACGAGCGCGAGCGTACCGTTGATGAACGTGACGAATCTCAGCGGCGTGGACCCCGAGAGCGTCACCCAGCCGATCCCCGTCATCACGCAGGCCCCGCGTTGGCGCGATACCTTCATCGCGCTTCGGGCATACAACTACCGGCTCTACATCGTCGGGCAACTCTTCGCCAACGTCGGCGGGTGGATGCAGCGGGTCGCCATCGACTGGCTCGTGCTCGAGTTGACCGGCAACGTCGCCATGGTCGGGCTCACGGTCACCCTCCAGTTCGCGCCCACCCTGCTGATCGGCCCCTGGGCCGGAGTCATCTCAGACCGCTACAAGCGCCACCGGACGTTGATCATGACCCAGTCGGTCGGCACGGTCTTCAACGGGCTGCTCGCCGTGCTCGTGCTCACCGGCGTCGCGCAGGCCTGGATGGTGTTCGTGGTGGCGACGATCACCGGCTGCTCGATGGCGGTCGACTCGCCGTCGCGGTCGGCCTTCGTGAGCGAGATGGTCGGATCGCACCGACTGCGCAACGCCATCACGCTGAACGCCAGCATCTTTCACCTGGGCGGCCTGCTCGGGCCGGCGATCAGCGGGCTGCTGATCACCGTGGTCGGCTCGGGGTGGTCGATCGCGATCAACGCAGGCACCTCGGCGATCGCCGTGCTCGCCCTCTCACTGATGCGCACGCACGAACTCACCCGCTCACGGCCTGTTGTCGCGGCGAAGGGGCAGATCCGCGAGGCGCTGCGCTACGTGGTGCGCAAGCCGACGATCTTCTGGCCGATCGTGCTGATGTTCTTCGTCGCGACCTTCGGCATGAGCCTCCCGGTGCTCTTCACCGCCTCGGCCAACTCGAGCTACCACACCGGTGCCGCCGGCTACGGGCTGTACAGCTCGCTCGCCGCCGCCGGAGCGCTCACCGGTGCGCTGCTCTCCACCCGGCGCCGACAGCTGCGGCTTCGCGCGATCGTTGTCGCCGTCATCGTCTACGGAGCAGTCACCGCGCTCGCCGGGCTCGCGCCGGCGTACCTGATCTTCCTCGGAGCACTGATCGGCATCGGCATCTCGCGCATCGCTTTCGCGACCGCCTCTGAGTCGCTGACGCAACTTTCGACCAATCTCGGCATCCGAGGCCGGGTGATGTCGTTCTACATCATGGTGAACGTTGGCGGGCAAGCGGCCGGCGGCCTGATCATCGGATGGATCGCCCAGAACCTGGGCGCGCAGGTCGCGTTCCTGGTGGCCGGCGGCGTGCCCGCGGTGGCCGGCCTCGTGGTCGCCGTCATCCTCGGGCGCCGCCACCAGCTCACGCTGCAGGTCGACCTGCGCCGACCGCGCCAGCTCGTGCGCATCGTGAAGCGCCCGCAGGTCGCACCGGCTACCTGATTCGCGTCAGCTATCAGGGGTGGCGGCGTCGCGCACCAGCGCGGTGTCGACGAACTGCTCGAAGCGCACGATCAGTCCGCCGCGGACCGTGAAGTGGTGCGCGACGCGCACGTTCAGGTGCTTGCCGGTGGCTTTGTGAACCGCGGTGTACCGGGCCAGGACCACGACGTTCTCGCCGTCGACGACGTAGCTGTCGTCGTGCGCGGTCCAGCCGTCCCAGTCGGCTCCGAGCCGCTGCATCACGTTGGTGGTCACGCCGTCGGGCGTGCGGTAGGTGCCGGCCAAGGGAAAGCCGGCCATCTCGGTCCATTCCACGTCCGGAGCGAGCGTGGCGCGCAGCGCGGCCAGGTCGGCGGCTGCGGAGGCCAGGTACTGGCGGCGCACCACGTCGGCGGCTGCGGGGCTGGTGGCGAAAGCAGCGAGAGTCTCAGCCACGACGCTCATCCCCAGCTCATTTCGCCCTTGACGACCTTCGGGCCGAGCTGTGCGGCGATCTGCATGCCGGCCTGCGGGTATGCGGCGAGCAGCGCGCCGGTGGCGGTGGCGGCATCGGCGGCGTCGGCGACGATGCGGCGGAAGGCGGCGAGGTAGTCGCGGGTGTACGCCAGCGCCGACGCGTCGGCGGCCGCACTGGGCTGCCGGTGGCCGGGCACGACCAGGGCGGGTTCGAGGGCCTGCATCTCGGCGAGAACGGCATCCCAGGCGTCGAGCTGCTCGTCGTGCGGGGTGTCGGCGACCCAGACGTGCTCGTCGGCGAAGACCAGCACCCCGCCGAGGATCGCGCGGTCCTCCGCCTGATACAGGTAGGTGCGGTCGGGCAGGGCCGACGGGGCGCCCTTGAGCTCGAAGGTGTGGCCGGCGAACGGCAGGTCGCCGGTCAGCGGTTCGGTCTCGATCAGCCGGGTGGGCAGGTTCGCGCCCAGCGCCGCCCAGGCCGTGAGCTTGCCCTCGTACTTCTTGGCCATCGCGGCGGCCACCTCCGGCGTGGCAAGGAATCGCGCGCCCGGGAACGCGTCGGCGATCACCTCGGCGCCGAAGTAGAAGTCGGGGTCGGCGTGGCTGATCACCACGGTGGTGAGTTTCCTGCCGGAGTCAAGAACGGCACCGACCAGGCGGTGCCCGTCTGCGCGGGTGAACCCGGCGTCGACCAGCATTGCCTCGTCTTCGCTGGTCACCAGGGTCGCGGTCTTGTTCTTGACTCCGACGGGGAAGTCCCCATCGATGATCGTGTAGGTCAAGTCAGTCATGTTGCTCATTGCCTCCTCGGGAAAAGTACCTTACTAGCTAGGTAAAGTACCTTACTGGCAAGATATATTCCAGTGGTTCGATACGATTGATTTTGTGGATGAGGAGTTGAGCGCCTTGGCGGCCGACGAGGGGGTGGTGCTGTGGGGCAGGGTCGTCAACCTGCACCGCGCGCTGAATTCGCTGCTGCACGAGGACATCCGCGTCGCCACCGGCCTGGTGGGCATCGAGTTCGAGTTCCTGCTGCGCCTGGCACGCTTTCCCGGCCCACGCACCCACGTCAGCAAGGTCGCGGCCCGGATGGGCTACAGCTCCGCGGGTCTCACCAAACTGACCGCCCGCCTCGAGGAGAAGGGCCTGATCCAGCGGGAACGCGACCCGCAGGACGGCCGGGCGTTCCTGGTCTCACTCACCGACGCAGGCGAGGCCGCCGTGCGTGCCGGGCTTGAAGCGCACATCCCGCGCCTCGACGCGGAGGTGCTGACCCGACTCACTCCGGCACAGCGCCGACAGCTCCAGGACCTGCTCGGCCGCATCGATCCGGGTGAGACAACAGCATCGACGGTTTAGCGGCTCAGGAGCACGCCGACTATTGCGCCTGAGCGGAGCGCGAGCGATGCTCGCGCTCCGAGCGGTCGAGCAGCGCCTCGATCTCGTCGGTGTTGACCAAACCGCTGTTGACGAACCCACCGCGCAGCGCACTACTCAGGTCGACGGTGTCGCCGCTCACGGTGCTGCCCAGGGCCGTCTGCGCGTCGTCGGTGAGGGTCGAGAGCATCTCGACCGCGTCATCCACGATCTCGGTGCTGCGCACCTCTGTGCCGTGCAGCAACCAGCGCGCGACCTCGAGCTCTGCGAGCAGGGTGGCGCGCTGACGAAGCTGCCGGTCGACCTGGCCGCGGGCCGCGCTGTAGGCATCGAACGCGGCATCCGTCGCCCCCTGCTGCGTGCAGCCGAGCAACCACTGCAGGTCGAGTGCCGGGTCGGCGACGCGCAATCCGTGCCAGCCGAGCACACCGGTGAGCTGCTCGGATGCGACAAGCACCGAGTCCGAGCCGAACGAACCGTTGATCACGGTCGGCGTGTACTGCCAGAGCGCGGATTCCCCGCTCGCGTGCTCCCAGCGCTGCTGGAGAGCGATCGGAACGAGGCCGGTCGCGCACGCCCGGTCGATGAGCGTGATCGCGGCGCGGTGACCGTCGACGGCGCTGTGGGCTGGCAGGCCGGCATCCACGATGAAGGAGGTGGGTAGGGCGTGGATTGCGGCGATGCCGGCCCCGATCGAGGCGGCCAACTCGGGCGTGATCTGCGCGAGAGACGGCTTGGTTCCGTAGACGAACTCGTAAACGACGGCACGGGTGCCTGCCACAGGAACCTGCCCGGCGAAGGTCGACACCGCGAACGGCAAACGGCTGCGCACTCCGGCGCTCAAGGCGCGCAACGCGACCAGGTCAGCCGACTGCTCGGACTCGGCACGCTCACTACGGGGCACGCGCACGACCCAGTGCCGTCCGTCGCTGCCGGTGAGCAGCGCCGCATCGAAATCACCATGGCCCGCCGAGCCGAACGATTGCACCCCCGCGACGTCGAGGTCGGCCACGGCTGACGTCGCGAGCGCGGCTAGAGTGAAGTGGGATCTGGCCATGACGACAGGGTAGGTCGGTCGATGCCCGGCCCGGCCGCACGCCACGCCCTTCTCGCCCGCTCCGGAGGTACCCGTTTGACCGACTCCTTCGGCTCCCGGCTGCCGTTGGCCCGCGCGTCGATCGATCGCGACCACCTCTCGCGCACCCTCGGCGTCGAGGCGGTGCTCGCCGATCCTCTCGCCCGGGTCGTCGTGCTGCACGAGCGCAAGGTGCTGCTCGCCGGTCCCGCCTCGATCGCGGTGCTCGAGCCCGGTGGCGTGCCTGCGCACGAGTTGGCGCTCTACCTCGGCCGCGCGATCGCCGACGACGGCGAGCTGACGGTCGGGGCGCCGATCGTGGCCCTGCTGGTGGATGAGGCGACCGCTGCCGAGCTCGCGGCCGACGACGCGAACTGGGGTGACCTGCGGCTGCTTGGCGCGGCGTTGAGCGTCCGAGATGCGGGACTCTTCACCCAGGCCCTCGCGCTCGCCAACTGGCATGCGAGCTACGCGTTCTCTCCGCGCACAGGGCACGCCAGCATCCCGGATGCCGCGGGCTGGACCCGCCGCGACACGGTCACGGGCGCCGAGCTCTTCCCGCGCACCGACGCGGCGGTCATCGTCGGAATCACGGATGACGACGATCGGCTGCTGCTCGGCTCCAACGCGCTGTGGGAGTCGAATCGTTTCTCGCTGCTCGCCGGGTTCGTCGAGCCGGGGGAGTCGCTCGAGGCCGCGGTGATCCGCGAGGTTTACGAAGAATCCGGCGTGCACGTCGTCGACCCGATCTATAAGGGCAGCCAGCCGTGGCCCTTCCCCGCCTCGCTGATGGTCGGATTCCGGGCCAGGGTCGCCCCCGGCAGTTCGACGGTGGGGCGCCCGGACGGCGAAGAGATTCTCGAGCTGCGCTGGTTCAGCCGCGATGAGTTGACTGCCGCCAACGCGGCAGGTGAGATCCGGCTGCCGGGAGCGACCTCGATCGCGCGCGCGATCATCGATGACTGGTATGGCGAGGGGCGCGACGGCCGGCTGCCAGACGGCGGCCGCTGGTGACACGCGTACAACGGGCGACGCCCACATGACGCCCGGGCTCGACGACGAGCTGCTCGCCGGGCTCGACCCCGACCAGCGCGAGGCCGCGGTCGCCCTGCTCGGGCCGGTCTGCATTCTGGCAGGAGCCGGCACCGGCAAGACCCGCGCTTTGACCTACCGCATCGCGCACGGACTGCGCACCGGCACGTACTCGCCCGGCAGTGTGCTCGCCCTCACCTTCACCACGAAGGCGGCGGCCGAGCTGCGCGAGCGGTTGCGGCGACTCGGCGCAGAGGGCGCCGTTGCACGCACCTTTCACTCGGCGGCGCTTGCCCAGCTCGGGCAGTTCTGGCCGGATGTCGTTGGCGGCCCGTCTCCGAAGCTGGTCGAGAACAAGTCGCGGCTGATCTCCGAGGCCGGGGATGCGCTGCACCTGCGCCTCTCAGGTGGCACGGTGCGCGATCTGGCGGGCGAGATCGAGTGGCGCAAGACCTCCGAGTTGAGCTTGGCGGGCTATGCCGCCGCCGTGACCCAGCAGGAGCGGCCGATGCCGGGCGGGCTTGATGTGGGCGCCGTGGTCGACATCCAGACCCGGTATGAGCAGTTGAAAGACGATCGCCGCCGCCTCGACTTCGAGGATGTGCTGCTCGCCACAGCGGGAATGCTCGACTCGGAGCCGCGGGTGCTTGCGACCGTGCGTGCGCAATACCGCTTCTTCACCGTGGACGAGTATCAGGACGTCTCGCCGCTGCAGCACCGCCTGCTCACGCTGTGGCGAGGCGAGCGCACCGATGTCTGCGTGGTCGGGGATGCCAGCCAGACCATCTACTCCTTCACCGGCGCCACGAGCGCCTATCTGCTCGGGTTCGAGCGGGAGTTTCCGCAGGCGCACGTCGTGCGGCTGCAGCGCAACTACCGCTCGACGCCGGCCGTGCTCGGCCTGGCGAACCGGCTGATGCGCGACCGAGCCGGTGCGCTCGAGTTGCGCGCGATCAGCACCTCGACAGAGGCGGTGTCGGCGGTCGCGGTGTTCGACGACGACGTTGCAGAGGCTCAGGCGGTGGCCGGGGCGATCGCTGCAGAGCTGAAGACCGGCACGCGGCCGGAGCAGATCGCGGTGCTGTTCCGCGTGAACGAGCAGGCGGTGGTGCTTGAGGCCGCCTTGAAACAGGCTGGCGTCGCCTCGCGCCAGCTCGGCGCGAGCAAGTTCTTCAAGCTGCCCGCCGTGCGCAAGCTGCTGCTCGCGCTGCGGGTTCAGGTGCACTCGGAGCCCGATGAGCCGGCGCGCGCCATCGTCTCAAATCTCGCGCGCGAACTCGGGTGGAGCCTGCTGCCCGAAGACTCGTCGCTGCCGCGCGAGAGCTGGGACGCGCTCGACGCGATCGTGCGCTTCGCCAACGAGGTGCCGGATTCGGTGTCCCTCCAGCGCTTCTCGTCCGAACTCGCCGACCGCGAAGAGAGCAACAGCGAGTTGACCGTGGCGGCCGTTGTGCTCTCGACCTTGCACAGCGCCAAGGGTCTCGAGTGGGAAACGGTCTTCTTGGTCGGGCTGAGCGAGGGGCTGCTGCCGATCAACTATGCCAAGAGCCCGGTGGCGATCGACGAGGAGCGCCGCCTCTTCTACGTCGGGATCACGCGGGCACGGCGACGGCTGCGCCTCTCGTGGTCACGGATCGGTCAACGCGGTCAGCAGCGGGAGCCCAGTCGCTTTCTGCAGGAGCTGCGCAGCGGCACTCCGCATGCCGCGTCCACACCCGCGAGCTGACGGCGCCGCCCTCGGAAGTGGCCAGCCGCCAGCTCACGGCCGCGTGCTCTGGGCCGGTCGAGCCCGCCGGCCCGCTCGCGATCCGCTGAAGCACGCGTCGCGTGACGAACGCCGTCGCCTCGCTCACCGCGAGTTTGGGCAGCTCGGGCGCCGGTCGGGTCCACAGTTGCGTCGCGATAGCCGGCCACGCCGGGTCGTCGTCGGAGCGCGTCAGTTGCACGCAATACAGGCACGGCCCGCTGCCCGGCTCGACGAGGGGCCCGACCGTCACGCCGCCGTCGCCGATCACCACCGGTAGATGCGGGATGTCGCGGCGCAACCAACTGCCGTGATCCTCGGGTGAGATCACCCAGCCGGCCACGATGACCGCGAGATCTGGGGCGCTCTCTGGCGCGCTCTCGTCGGATGACGCGAGCACCTGTTGCGCGTGCAGTGCGCGGCGCAGCTCGTCGGCGAGCGGGCCGTCGCCGCTCACGGCGACTCGGGCGCGTGCCGCCGACACGTGGGGCTCGGGCTCCGAACCCGGCTCGAGCACGCGCTCGAGCCGCACAAGCAGCTCGGCCGCGGCCTCGGGCGACAGCCCCAGGCTGCGAGCCATCATGTCGAATCCGCTGCGTGAGATGCCGCCAACCAGAGCCGCGATCATCCGTTCGCTGCCCTCATCGACGTCTTCGAGCACGACCAGCGGCTCGTCGACGCCGAACTGCAGACTGCTCGGACTCCGCCACACCAGCGGAACGCCCGCCCGCACCTTGAGCACCATGCGCACAGGATGCCGTGGCCGGCCCGCGAGCGTCGCGGCCCGTCCACAGGTGGCGGGTTCTGGCGCGGCGGCGGCACCTCTCTCGCGCGACGTTCTGGATTTCACGGACTGTCCGTGAGATCCAGAGTGCCGCACACGGCAGACCACATCTCCGGGGCCTCGACACGTCGCCCGGGGCGCGGCCACTCGACCGGCGACCGACCTCCAGCGAGCCAGCCCCGCCTCACACCTCGTGCGGCCGGTTCTCTCCGTCGTCGTTCAGCAGGTCTTCGATCGCCATGTCGACGTCGTCCGGGATGCCCGTCTCGGCGGTGAGCCGCGCGATCAGCGCCGATGGGTCGTCGATGTCTGCGTCGGTCGGGATCAGGTCGGGGTGCGCCCAGAGCGCGTCGCGCGCTTTGTCGCCCGCCGCATCCGTCGCCGCCTGCCACATCGCGGCTGCCTCGCGCAGGCGCCGGGGCCGCAACTCGAGCCCGACGAGGGTCGCGAACGCCGACTCGGCCGGTCCGCCCGCCGCACGGCGTCGACGCACGCTCTCGGCAATGGCCACGCTCTTGGGCAGGCGCGAGGTCGCGGCGGCGGTCACGACATCCACCCAGCCTTCGATCAAGGCGAGCATGGTCTCGAGGCGAGCAAGGGCTGCCAGCTGCTCCTCGCTCTTGGGCGGGATCAGTGCGCCGCTCGTCATCGCGGCCCGCAGCTCTTCTGGGTTCTGCGGGTCAAAGTCTGCGGCGAGTTCTTCGAGCCGCTCGGTGTCGATCCGGATGCCGCGCGCGAAGTCGGTGATCTGCGTGAGCATGTGCAGCCGAAGCCACTTGGCGTGGCGGAACAGCCGCGCGTGCGCCAGCTCGCGCACCGAGAGGTAGAGCCGCACCTCTTCAACGGGGATGTCGAGCCCGGCGCCGAAAGCGTCGACATTCTGCGGAACCAGCGCCGCCTGGCGCAGCTCGCCATCCAACAGCGGGATGCCGACGTCGCCACCCGAGACCACCTCGCCGGCCAGCTGACCGACGACCTGCCCGAGCTGCATGGCGAACAGGGTGCCGCCCACGTTGCGCATGAGTTGACCGGCATTGCCGAGCATCCCGCTCAGTTCTTCACCCGCCTGCTCCTCGAGCACACCGGTGAGCGCGTTCGCGATCGAGTGGGCGACCGGTTCGGCGAGTTGCGTCCAGACCGGCATGGTGGCTTCGGCCCAGCCGGCGCGGGTGAGCAGCACGGGAGGCACGGTCAGTTCGGCGATCGAGGTGACCTCGTCGAGCCAGAGCGCCGCGACATGCAGCGCCTGTTCCAACGCCGAGGTCTCGGCGGGCGTGCTCACCACGGCAGAACGGGTGGCGAGACCCTTGGCCTGCTCGAGAGCGAGCCCCCAGTTGATGCCCTCGCCGCTGTTCTGCAGCGCCTGCTGCAACTGCCCGATCAGGCGCTGCACCATCTCGGGGTCGTTGGGCAGCCCCGCGGCGCTCGCGAGCTTCGCAGGGTCGAGATCGGTGTTGCCGGCGAGAAAGTCGCGCAGCATGTCGCGGAAGTCGTCTTCAGACGGCTCGTCCCGCGGATCGTCAGCCATGCGTTCTAAGGTAGCCCTCGCCCGCTCGGGAGTCCGGGGGATTCGCCTAGGCTCAGGCAGCAGCGGCTCCGCCCGCAGCGAACACCCGAACCACACCCGAACCACACCCGACACACGACAGGCGAAAAGACCAACGGTGCGCACCTTCCTCTCCGATCGCGAACGCGCCGGCCGCGCCCTCGGCTGGGTGCTTCTGGTCTGCGCCGTCGTCGGCGCCGTGCTTCTCGGCCTGTCGCCGTCGCCGTATGCCGTCGAGCGCCCAGGACCGGTGTACGACGTGCTCGGCGAGACCGAGGTGAACGGCAAGACGGTGCCGCTGATCGACATCCCGGGCAAGACCACATACCCGACCACTGGCACCCTCGACATGTTGACGGTTTATCAAGACGGTTCGCCGCAGAACAAGGTGAGTTGGATCGAGCTGGCCGGCTCGTGGTTCAACCCCAGTCGGTCGGCGATTCCGCTCGATGAGCTCTATCCGCCCGGGCAGACCGAGGATCAGTCGAACGCCGAGAGCGCGATCGACATGACCAACTCGCAGCAGGATGCCACGGCCGCCGCGCTGAGCGAGCTGAAGATCGACTACGCATCGACGGTGGTCGTCGCCCAGGTCATCAAGGGCACGCCGGCAGCTGGCAAGTTGAAGGCGGGCGACGAGTTGGTCACCGTGAACGGCGACCCGATCACCGGTCTCACCATGCTTCAGCAGGCCATCCATTCCAACGGAGTCTCGCAACCGGTCGAGCTCGTCGTGCGCCGAAAAGGCTCGCCTCTCACGCTCGAGATCACCCCCGTCATCAATGCAGACAGCAAGAAGCCGGCGATCGGCATCTACACAGGGGCGACCTTCACCTTTCCGTTCGACGTCAAGGTCCAGCTTCAGGATGTCGGTGGCCCGAGCGCCGGAATGATGCTGGCCATGGGCATCTACGACAAGCTCACTCCCGGCGACCTCGCCGGCCACGCGCACATCGCGGGCACCGGAACGATCGACCCGAGTGGAGCGGTGGGTGCCATCGGCGGCATCCGCCAGAAGATGTACGGCGCCCGCGACGACGGGGCAACCTGGTTCTTGGCGCCGGCCTCGAACTGCAACGAAGTAGTCGGCCACATCCCCAGCGGGCTCACCGTGTTCGCGGTGAAGACGCTCAACGACTCCTTGGCCGACGTCAAGGCGATCGCATCCGGTGGAGATACCTCCAAGCTCGCAACCTGCTCGCGACCCTAGGATCATCGAGTGACGTCCTCCACCGCCAGTCCCCAGCCCCAGGTATCGCGCAGTCGCAGCCGGGCCGCATTCGCGATCACGGCCGCGGCGATCGCCGTGCTAGTGATCCTGTTCTTCATCTTCTCGGGCCTGTACGCCGACGTGCTCTGGTTCGACCAGCTCGGCTACCTCAACGTGCTCACGACGCAGTGGTACGCGACGGTCATCATGTTCGGTGTCGGATTCCTGGCCATGGCGCTGCTGGTGTGGTTGAGCATCCTCATCGCGTTCCGCTCTCGGCCGGTGTACGCGAAGCTCAACTCGCAATTGGACCGCTACCAGCAGGTGATCGAGCCGCTTCGTCGGCTGGCGATGTATGGCATCCCGATCGTGCTGGGCATCTTCATGGGTGTGTCGACCGCGACGCGCTGGCCGACCGTTCTGCAGTACCTGAACCGCACCAGCTTCGGCACGCTCGACCCGCAGTTCCACCTGGATGTCTCGTTCTACGTCTACGAGTTGCCGTTCTTCCGCGGGGTCATCGGCTATGCGTCGGCCGCGGTGATCGTGGGGGGGCTCGCGGCGCTCGCGACCAACTACCTGTACGGCGGCATCCGCATCTCGGGGCGCGAGGTGCGCGTCACGCGCTCTGCGCGCATCCAGCTCGCGCTGACCGCGGCGATCTACGTCGCCCTGCAGGCCGTGAGCATCTGGCTCGACCAGTACGCAACGCTGACCGACAACTCGCCGATCGGTGCCAGCGCGACCATCACCGGCGCCGGTTACACCGACGTCAACGCGACCATTCCGAGCAAGGTGATCCTGGCCGGGATCGCCGCGCTGGTGGCTGTGCTGTTCATCTTGACGGCGGCGATCGGTCGCTGGCGGCTGCCGCTGATCGCGACCGGGCTGCTGATCGTCTCGAGCCTCGTGATCGGATCCATCTATCCGGCGATCGTGCAGAACCTGCAGGTCAACGCGAGCGCGCGCACCCTCGAGGCGCAATACATCAAGCGCAACATCGAGGCCACCCGAACGGCGTACGACGTCAACGACGTCAACGTCGTGCAGTACAACGCGAAGACGGATGTCGAAGCCGGCCAGCTGCGTGCCGACGCCGAGACCACTGCCAACATCCGCATCATCGACCCCGCTCAGGTCAGCAAGACCTTCGCGCAGCTGCAGCAGGTGCGGCAGTACTACCAATTCGCCCCGGAGCTCGACGTCGACCGCTACACGATCAAGGGCAAGACCCAAGACACCGTGATCGCCGCGCGCGAGCTCGACTCGGCGAACCAGAGCTCGAACAGCTGGTACAACGACACGCTGGTCTACACGCACGGCTACGGCATCGTCGCGGCGTACGGCAACCAGCGCGCGGCAAATGGCGAGCCGAAGTTCTTGGAGTCTGACATCCCGCCGAAGGGATCGCTCGGCAAGTTCCAGCCGCGCATCTATTTCGGCGAGGAGTCGCCGGAGTACTCGATCGTCGGCGCGCCCAAGGGCGCGAAAGACGTCGAGTTCGACTATCCATCGGGCGGCGGCACGACCGCGTCCGATGCCACCACCGACGGGGCGACGACTACTTACACCGGCAACGGCGGGCCGAAGCTCGACAACTTCCTCAAGCAACTGACCTACGCCATCCACTTCGGCTCGTCAGAGATCCTGTTCTCGCAGGCCGTCACCAGCGACTCGCAGGTGCTCTACGACCGCGACCCGAAGACCCGCGTCGAGAAGGTCGCGCCGTACCTGACGCTCGACAGCGACCCGTACCCCGCCGTTGTGAACGGGCACGTGGTCTGGCTCGTCGACGGCTACACGACAACGGCCGACTATCCGTACTCGCGGGTCGAGCAGCTCTCGAACACGATCGTCGACACCTACACGCCGCAGCCGGGCTACGCGCTCGATGATGTGAACTACATCCGCAACTCGGTGAAGGCCACCGTGGATGCCTACAGCGGCAAAGTGACCCTGTACGCCTGGGACGATAAAGACCCGGTACTGAAGACCTGGGAGAAGATCTTCCCGTCGACGGTCAAGCCGCAGAGCGACATGAGCACGCAGCTGCTCGCCCACGTGCGCTACCCGGCCGACCTGTTCAAGGTGCAGCGCGCGATCTTGCAGACCTATCACGTCACCGACTCCGGCTCGTTCTATTCCGGCGTCGACGCCTGGAGCGTTCCGAACGATCCGACGCAGCCCAAGGCGACCGCGGTGGCGCAGCCGCCGTACTACCTGACGATGCAGGTACCCGACACGACGTCGCCGGCGTTCACGCTCTATTCGACCTACATCCCCAAGTCGGGTTCATCGTCGAGTCGAAGCGTGCTGACGGGCTACCTCTCGGTCGACTCCGATGCCGGGCCCGACTATGGCAAGATGACGCTGCTCAGCCTGCCCAAGCAAGCCACCGTGCCCGGCCCCGGCCGGGTGCAGAACACCTTCGACTCGGATCCCACCGTGTCGACCCAGCTCAACCAGCTGAGAATCGGTGGCCAGACCCAGGTGATCTACGGCAACCTGCTGACCCTTCCTGTCGGAGGCGGCCTGCTTTATGTGCAGCCGGTCTACGTGCAGGCCAGCAACAACGCCGACACCAGCTATCCGCTGCTGCAGAAAGTGCTGGTGGCGTTCGGCGACAAGATCGCTTTCGAAGACACACTGAATGCCGCGCTCGACTCGCTCTTCGGCGGCGACTCGGGCGCGAGCGCCGGTGATAACGGGGCTGGCGGTTCGGGCAGCGGGACGGGCACTGGAACCGGGACGGGTACTGGAACCGGAACCGGAACTGGGACGGGAACCGGCACCGGGCTCACCGACGCCCAAAAGGCCGCCCTTCAGAAGGCTCTCGGCGAGTACCAGACCGCCCTCACCGCGCGGACGGCGGCGTACGCGGCCAACGATCTAGTCAAGGCCGCCCAGGCCGACCAGGACATGCAGGCCGCGATCAAGGCGGCGATGGCGGCGATCGGCCAGTAGCCGGACCCCGGATCTGCGGCATCCCGCGGCGCGTGATAGAGTCACTCTTCGTGCCGCGGGGTGGAGCAGTTCGGTAGCTCGCTGGGCTCATAACCCAGAGGTCGCAGGTTCAAATCCTGTCCCCGCAACCAATAGCAGATGTGAGAACCCCGGGCCCTCAAGGGTCCGGGGTTCTTTCGTTTGAGGCACGGCGCGTTTCGCTGGCCGTCCGTTCTGCACTGAATGGGAGGAGGACATTTGCATGACATCCTCCGAGAACGACGGGCCAACAACCTCGATCGTGCGAGCCCAGGTCTCAGATGCTGAGGCGTTGTATGACGTCATGCGCGCGACATGGCTCGACACGTATCCGAACGGCGAACTGGGAATCTCTGTCGAGGACATTCGCGCTCGCATCGAGGGCGAGCACGGCGAAGACATCCCGGGCCGGATCGAGCGCTGGCGCCAGACGATCGCTGATCCAGACCGAATCGTCTTCGTCGCGAAGGACGGCGGTCGAGTCGTCGGGTACGTCGCACCGTTCTTCGACGAAGACGAGCAGCACTACCGTGTGGGCGGGCTCTACGTTCTGCCCGAGGCGCAAGGGCGAGGGCTGGGGCACCTGCTCGTCGAGTCATCGGTAGCGAGCATCGGCCGTCAGCACGACATCTATTTGCACGTCGTGACCTACAACCATCGAACGATCGAGTTCTACAGGCGACATGGATTCGTGGAGACCGGCCGAGACATGACCGGTAGCACGGCGGGCCTTGCGGACGGACGCCTCATCCCCGAGATCGAGATGGTGCGGCCGCCCCACGCCTAGAGTGCGCTTCGCCGGGAGGTGGATGACATCATCGGCCGCTCGCCCTGAAAAGTTGCACAGAAATCTCCTTCCGGCGAGAGCGTCCGGAAAAATCAGGGACGGCAATTCTCATTCACCGGATCCGATCGGAGAAGTCCACATGAAGTCGTTATGGGCGAGCGTGCAGGGTGACCCGGTTTTCATGCGTCGCGTCAACGGATGGTTGACGATCTTCTGGATCTTGATGATCCCGCTGTCGTTCGCAATGGGTTGGCTGAACAGTGTCGTGTTCGTGTCCGCGCTGTCTCTTTGGGCGCTGGTCTCCGGACATTGGTCGGCCTGGCAAGCCGCACGCGTCGAGGTGAAACAGGAGGAAGAGGCGGCCGAGCGGGAGAAGAAGGACGTCGCCGGCGAGGTGGTACAGAAGCTGGTTGAAGAAACCAGCATCGACAAGCCCGAGAGATAACGGGCCGCGCTTCGGGATGAAGTACCTTCAGCCAATGACGATTCAGGCCACTCCCGTTCAGGCGAGAGCTTTCCGCGGAAGATCCCCGATCGTCGCGGCCACGTTTTCACTCCTCGGGGTTGCTTCCCTCTTTGTGCTCTGGCAGCTCCTCCAGTCGTTGGGAACGTCGGCCTGTGACGTCTATTGCGGCCCTCCGAGCGGGCTGTTCGGGAGCCTCATTCTCATCCCGATCACCGTCGCACTATGGCTCACGGGTGCGATCGCGACATGTTTTGCACTGATCGTCAGCCGCGCACGCTCCTGGTTGGCGTGGGTAGCAGTCGGCCTGTCGTTGGTCGTTCCGGCGGCCGTCGTGATGGTGGCAGTAACCGTAGGCGGAGTCGCCGACTCGGTCCTCTGAACCACACGATGCCCCGCAGCTTGCAGACCCTGTTACGCACCATTGCACCCCCGCTCGACCCGCGGCCCGCACGCGCCTAGCGTCGAGACATGCCCGTTCCCGGTCCGCTCGTGTCGACCCAGTGGCTTGCCGACCACCTGGGCGGCGAGAACCTCGTCGTGCTCGACGCGACGGTGCTGTCGGTCGAGGGTGGCGGACACGTCGCGGGCGACGAGGAGTACCTGGTGCACGGCCACGTGCCGGGCGCGTACTCGGCCGATCTCATCGAGCAGTTCTCCGATTCGGAGGCGCGATTCACCTTCACCCGACCGAGCGCCGAGCAGTTCGAGCGTGTCGCTGGGGAGCACGGGATCGCGAACGACACGACCGTGATCGTGTACGACACGGCATCCGGGCAATGGGCCTCGCGGTTGTGGTGGCTGCTGCGCTCATTCGGGCATGACGACGTCGCCGTGCTCGACGGCGGACTCACCCAGTGGCGGCACGAGGGGCGGCAGCTCGACACCGGGTACGTCGCACCGGTGCAGCGCAGCTTCGTCACCGAAGAGCGCGTCGAGCTGTGGGCCGACAAGGCGGAGGTCGAAGAGATCGCGGCGGGCGGTCGACCCGGCTCGCTGGTCTGCGCTGTCCCGGCGAAGGAGTACAGCGGCGAGGCGCCTGTGCGGCGGCGTGCCGGTCACATCCCCGGCAGTGTTTCGGTGCCCGCCAGAACTCTGGTCGACCCGGAGACCCGACGTCTGCTCGAACCAGGGCTGCTGACCGAGCGGCTCGCGCCTGTCGCGAAGGGCGAGCGGGTCATCCTGTACTGCGCGGCCGGCATCGCAGCTACCGAGACCGCCCTCGCTCTCACCGTGCTGGGCCACACCAATCTCGCGGTCTACGACGGGTCGCTGAACGAGTGGTCGGCCGATCCGGATGAGGCGTTGACGGTCGTCTAGGCGGCAAACGCCGCAGACTAGTGCAGGGCGTCCTCTGAGGCGGCCATGAACATCGTGGTGATCGTGGAGTCGTGGCCGATGAACGAGAAGACGTGTCCATCGTGCGAGCGAGCGACGATCGCCCCGACCGGAAAGTACTGCCCAAACGGCCCAGCCCGGTAGCCGGCCAGCACGCTGTCTGACAGGGCGAAATCCCACGGGTTCGGATCGCTGGGCGTGAACATGAAGTCCATCGCGCTGACGGCGTCTTCTGGGCTCATGTTCTGGGTCAGGTCGCTGTTGGCCGCGAGCACGAAGACCGGATTGCTGAAGGTGCCGCTCTGCGCCAGCACCGCCGTGTTCTGCGAGTCGAGGGTGTCCGCGAGGAAGTTCGGCAGATCGCTGTCGAAGGTGCCCTGATCGGCCGAGCTGCTGGGGGCCGGGCTGACCGTTGGCGTCGCACTCGGAGTCTCTGACGGCGTCGGTGAGGCGCTGGACTCGCTCGGTGACGGCGAGCCGGAGGCGCCTGGCAGCCCACCATCGCGAGCAAGTAAGGCAAAGCCCAGGATGATCAGCACGACGCCCGCGATCAGTGCCAGCACGAGCCACAGCCAGACCGGCAGCGGCCCGAGCCGACGGCCTCCCGGTTTGTCGGCTGCCGCGGGCACGGCTGGCAGTGGCACAGTCGACGCGGGCTCTACGGGCGGGTCAACCGGTGCTTCGCTCATGCTGCACAGAGTAGTGCTCGCCTCGCCCGCGTCGGGGGATCCACGTAACCTCGAAGCATGAGCGCGCCTTCCACTCTCGACCGCCCAGCCGTCTCGGCGGCTGCGCAAGCGCGCCGTCGCAAGCACCGGCGCCGCATCATCGGGTTCTGGGTCTCGATCGTTGCGATGCTGCTCGTGATCGCGACGGCAGTGGTGCTGTCGATCGGCTTCAACAACTCCTGGTGGGTGAAGTCGAATCCGGTTGCCTCGAACGACCAGGTCGCCTCAGACGGCAGCTCGGTCTTCACGCAGGCCGGCATCGATTTCTACACACGCAAGGGCACGGTGAACATCACGATGACCTCCGCGCGCCCGTCGGCGACCGAGTTGGGTCTGCCGGCATCCGACACCACCCACCTCGACTTCCTCGTGCCGTTGATCGTGACGGCGAAAGGCACCGGGGCGGTCACCTTCACCGACGTCGAAGGGCTCGACCTGGTCACCTCGGGTGGCAAGCTCGCGGCCATCGAGTTGCGGCCGAACGACACCTATCAGCAGATGGTCGGCGACGTGTCGGCCCTGGCGCCCCAGGTCGGGTGGTCGGCGGATGCCGTTGCGCAGTTCCGCGCGACCCTGATCGCCGATCGCCAGAAAAACCACGGCGACAATTTCACGGCGACGATCGGCCCCGCTGCCAGCACGGGCATGCGCGTGTCTGCCACCCTCAGCGGCGACGCCAACTCGACTCCGGTGCTGGTCATCCGGCTCGACGCTGCTCGGTAGTCGAGCCCAACTCCTAGGCTGGCCACATGGTCACGCCGACATCCGAAGCAGCGGTCGCGATCGCGGTCGCCCAGTTCGCGCCCGGCGACGACACCGACGACAACCTCGAGCGGATGTCGCGGCTCGCCGGCGACGCCGCCAACCGTGGTGCGCTGCTCGTCGTGTTCCCCGAGTACTCCAGCTACTTCACCCCCACCATGGACGCGAGCTGGGCCGAGCACGCCCAAGGGCTGCACGGCCCGTTCGTGCGGGCGCTGGCCGAACTCGCGACGGAACTCGGCATCCACATCGTCGCCGGTTTCGTCGAACGCGTGCCCGAGGAGCAGAAGCGCGTCGCCAACACGCTGGTCGCGCTCGACCCTCACGGTGAACTGGTCGCGCGCTACCGCAAGGTGCACCTCTATGACGCCTTCGGCCAGCGCGAGAGCGAGTGGATCGTGCCCGGGCCCGTCGAGGCACCGCAGACCTTCGCATTCGGCGGCTTCACCGTGGGGATGCAGACCTGCTATGACCTGCGGTTTCCCGAGGTGACGCGTCAGTTGGTGGATGCCGGTGCCGATCTCGTGCTCGTTCCCAGTGAGTGGGTGCGCGGTCCGCTCAAAGAGGCACATTGGCGCACCCTCGCCACCGCGCGCGCCATCGAGAACACGATCTACCTCGCGGCCGCAGACCACGCCCCGCCGATCGGGGTGGGCAACAGCCTGATCGTCGACCCGATGGGCGTCGAGTTGGCGGGCCTCGGAGAAGAGGTCGGAACCGCCGTCGCCTGGATCACGCCTGCACGCGTGAGCGAGGTGCGGCGGATCAACCCCGCGCTGCAGTTGCGGCGGTTCAGCGTCGTTCCGCGCTAGCTGCCGCGTGGGTGACGAAGTTGATGAAGGCCGTCTTACCGAGCGTCGTGTCGACGGCGTCGGTGTCCGCCGATCGCTCGAGAAGCACGGTGAGGCCGCCGATCAGGTTGTCGAGTTCCTCGTGCGGGGCGACCAACGCCGCCCCCGCCGAGACTGCCGTGATGACGGCCGACAGTGAGGTGGCATCCACATCGTCGCGCACCATCCCGACCTGTTTCATCTCGTCGATGAACTCGGCGCTCACACCCAGGGTGGGCATGAAGTCGAAGCCGTGCGCCGCGCGCATGATCGTGTTGAGTGCAACCGGATCGGTGAGATAGAGCAGTCGCGCCAGCGGGCGTTCGTGCACGGCACTGAGGGTGTGACGGTAGATGCGCGAGAGTCGACCGCCCAGTGGATCGCGGTCCATGTGGTCGACGATGACCGTGAACAGCCCGCGCAACTCGCGCCGGAGCAGGCTGACGAACAACTGCCCGGCCGAGCCGAAAAGTTGCAGCAACTCCTCTTCGGTGATGCGTGACTGACTTGCGATCGTTCGCAGGCTCGCCGACTCGAAACCATCCTGGAGAACGATGGCGGATGCCGTGTCGAGAACGTCATCCACATTGGCGGACGGTGCCACGAGTCCGCCTCCGGTCGAGTTGAATGGTCCTCAACCAGCTTAGGCGGACGGCACGACCTGTCTGTCCACCCCCTGGCCAATCACCCCATGGTCACCCGCCCTGGCGGCTCGTGGCAGCGGGTCAGCGGCGCAGATCGGCCAATTGGGCTGCTGCTCGTTCGAGCACCTCGGTGCGCTTGCAGAACGCGAACCGCACCAGCGAGCGGTAAGCGACATGGTGTTCTGGACGAACGAAAGCGGTCAGCGGGATGCCGACGACGCCCGCGAGCTCGGGGAGCCGGCGGCAGAACTCGACGGCGTCGTCGAATCCCAGGGATGCCGCGTCGGCGATGACGAAGTACGAGCCGTCTGGCCTGCTGACATCGAACCCGGCGCGGCGCAACCCGGCCCCGAGCAGGTCGCGCTTGGCGGCGAGGGTGGATGCGGCATCCGCGAAGTAGCTGTCTGGCAGGCTGAGTCCGAGGGCGATGGCCGGCTGGAACGGCGCCCCGTTCACGTAGGTCAGAAACTGCTTCACCGCGAGGACCGCGTCGACGAGCTCGGCCGGGGCGATGATCCATCCGATCTTCCAGCCGGTGAGGCTGAAGGTCTTGGCGCCGCTACTGATGGTGATGGTGCGCTCGCGGGCACCCGGCAGGCTCGAGATCGGAATGTGCCGCGCGGCGCCCGGTGTGCTGAAGGTCAGGTGCTCGTAGACCTCGTCGGTGACGATGAGGGCGTCGTGCTGGTGGGCGAGCTCCACGATGAGTTCGAGCGTCGGCTTGTCGAGCACGGTGCCGGTCGGGTTGTGGGGCGAGTTGATGAGGATGATGCGCGTGCGTGAGGTGACGGCATCCCTCAGTTGGTCGAGGTCGGGGCGAAACTCGGGAGCCAGCAGCGGAACTGTCACGTGCACGCCGCCGGCCAGCGCGATCATCGCGCCGTATGAGTCGTAGAACGGCTCGAAGGTCACCACCTCGTCGCCCGGCTCGAGCAGCGCGAGCAGGGTGGCGGCGATGGCCTCGGTCGCCCCGGCCGTGACGAGCACCTCGCGCTCGGCATCGAACTCGAGCCCGTAGAAGCGGTGCTGGTGCCGCGCGATGGCCTCCCGAAGCAGGGGGATGCCGCGCCCGGGCGGGTACTGGTTCTCACCCGAGTCGATGGCCAGTTTGGCCGCGTCGGGCACCTGCTGCGGACCGTCCTCGTCGGGAAACCCCTGCCCCAAGTTGATCGCCCCCGTGCTCGCGGCCAGCGCCGACATCTCGGCGAAGATCGTGGGGCGCAGCTGACCGTCGTCGGCCAGCAGCATGGCGCCGCGGGCCGCGCGTGCCCAGGAGCCGGAAACCGTCATGGATGTCACGGTACCGGGGTCTGAGTCGGGTCGCTTTCGCCGGTGTCGCGTCAAAGATTCAGGACGTTCGGGTGTTCTCGGGTGGAAATGGACCCGTTTCTGCGGTTTGTCCGGATTGTTTGACCGATCGTCGATTCCTTCCCATGCCTCGCCTGTCGAGATTCGTCCCACTGTGGAATCTGGATGCCGTGAGCCGCACCCGTGCCCTACCGTCGTTGTCATGCGCCTCGCCCCCGTTGCCCTCGCAAGCGCGGTGCTGCTCGCCCTCGTGGGATGCGTGCCCTCCGACCCGCACGGCTCGCCGTCACCGCACGCAAGTGCGACGCCAGTGTTCGCCTCGGATGCCGAGGCGCTGGCCGCGGCGGAGAAGGCGTATGCCGCGTACTTGAAGGTGTCGGATGAGATCGCGAACGATGGCGGGCAGAATCCCCAGCGCTTCGCAACTGTTGTGACGCCAAGCTGGTTGCCGAATGAGATCGCGTCCGCATCGCAGCTCGCCAGCAGCGGACGACGTCAAGATGGAGCGACGACGTTTTCGCAGCTCAAGCTCCAGCAGGTGGGCGCGGACGAAGCTGACGTCAGCTTGGTTGCTTACACATGTCTGAACCTGATGGGGACGAAGATTCTTGACTCGGGCGGCAACGATGTAACTCCCTCGACTCGGGTCTCGATGTTTTCGGTTGAGGTCTCATTCAGAAGCGCGAAAGATTCACCGAGCCACTTGCTCGTCGACAGCAACGAACCATGGTCCGGGCCGAGCTTCTGCTAGTCGGTCTGCTTGCGATCTCGTCCATCGCAGCTGCACCCGCAACCGCTGTGACAGCGTGCACTGTCATTCAGATCAACGCCGGCACCTGCTCCGTCGACGGCTCCGTCGGCGCCGACGACGTCACCCTCATCGGCAACGAGACGTTGCCCGGCGGTGGCTCCGCATCCAAACGGTCGGGCCACACCAACCCTCGGCCCGAGTTCACCTGCCAGATCTTCGTCGCCAATCGATGCTTGGTGCGCAACCCACGTTCGAATCCCGTAACGCCAGTGCAGCCCGTGACGCTGCGCGATATCGCCTCGTTCCGTCCGGCTCCCGGGGTGCAATACATGGAGCCGAACGGGTGGGTCGTCCCGGGCCTCGACGCCAACTTCTACTCGGTTGTCGGGCAGCAGCTGGTGAACGGAACGCTGCTCGGGCAGCCGGCCGTGGTCCGGTTCACGCCGGTCGGCTGGCACTGGAACTACGGCGACGGATCCGCCTTCATCCGGGCGACGAAGGGTGCAACCTGGGCGGCCCAAGGTCTGCACGACTTCGACCGCACTGCGACGAGTCACGTGTACGAGACCGAGGGGGAGTACGTCATCCGGCTCACCATCGACTTCCGCGCCGAATACCGCTTCGGGTCGAGCGGGTTCGTGCCGATCCCCGGAACCATCAACCTGCCCGCCAACGATTTGCACGTGACGGTGACCGGCGCCAAAACGGTGCTCGTCGACCACGATTGCGTTGCGAATCCTGCAGGGCCCGGATGCTGAGGGGGCGCGCGGCAGAACCGCAGTAGGCTCCCAGCGCTGGCAAATGCAACGTTCAGCTTTGGGCGGGATGCTGGCTGCGCTGAAAGGAGCATCCCGAACATGCCCGACTCACCCGAGAATCCGTCCGAGGCACAGCCGTCCGGGGCACAGCCGCCCGCGACTCCGGTCATGACGCCTGCCGCGTCCACGACGGCCGTTGCGCCCGCTGCGCCACTGGCGGCGACAGATCCCTCCGCCAAGAAGCGCAATGTCGGCCCGTTGGTCGGCGCGCTCGTCGTCGGAGCGGTGCTCGGCGGGGCATCCGGAGCAGGCGTCGCGGCCTGGGCCGTCAGCGCCAACAACAGTTCGCACGGCACCGTCACCTCCGGCCCGGCGACCGTGACCATCAACAACAAGGATGACGTCAACACGACCACCGCGGTCGCCGCCAAAGCCGGCCCCTCGGTCGTCACCATCAACGTGACCGCGAGCGCGGAGGGCGGCACCGGATCGGGTGTGGTGCTCAGCAGCGACGGCTACGTCCTCACCAACACGCACGTCGTCACTCTCGACGGCGCGTCTGCGGCGGGCACGATCGAGGTGACCACTTACGACGGCAAGCTCTACACCGCGAAGGTGGTCGGAATCGATCCGGTCGTCGACCTCGCTGTGATCAAGCTTCAAAACGCAAGCGGACTGCAGCCGATCGAGTTCGGCGACTCGTCAAAGATCAACGTCGGCGACAAGGTGGTCGCGATCGGCGCCCCCCTCGCTCTGCCGAACACGGTCACCGATGGCATCGTCAGCGCACTCAACCGCAGCATCCAGATCGCCTCCTCGGCCGTCCCGGACAGCACAGGCTCGGGCGACGGCTCGACACCCGGCAGCGGGCCCACCCCCTTCAACTTCTGGAATTTCGGCGACGGAGGCGGCAGTGGCAGCGGAGGCAGCGGCAACGGTTCGACCTCGGGTCAGACCGCCGACATCTCGTTGCCGGTCATCCAGACGGATGCCGCGATCAACCCCGGCAACTCGGGCGGCGCGCTGCTCGACAGCAACGGCAAGCTGATCGGCATCAACGTGGCCATCGCGAGCACGGGCAGCACAAACAGCTCGACCCAGTCGGGATCCATCGGAGTCGGCTTCGCCATCCCCTCTGCCCTTGCGCAGCGCATCAGCCAAGAGATCATCAAGTCGGGCAAGGGTAGTCACGGGCTGCTCGGTGCCTCGGTGACCACCGCGACCAGCGACAAGAGTTCTGTCGTCGGTGCGTTGATCGCCAGCGTGACCTCGGGCGGGGGAGCTGATAAGGCCGGCCTCAAGAAGGGCGACGTCGTCACCTCGTTCAACGGACGCCCGATCACCGACAGCACCGACCTCACGGCGCAGGTGCGTACCCTCGCACCGGGCAGCACCGCCAAGCTGGTCTACGTGCGGGGCACCGACTCGACTTCTGTGACGGTGACGCTGGGCACGCTCAGTCTGTGATTCCAGGCCACCGCGGGGGCCGCTGATAGGCTCGTGCGACCATGGCTGAGCCTCGCACCGGCGTCTCGTACGTCATGCCCGTGCTGAACGAGGTCGGCTACGTCGAGGCGGCGATCCGGAGCGTTCTCGAGCAGGATTACAGCGGTCCGTTCGAGGTCGTGCTGGCCCTCGGGCCCTCCCACGATGGCACCCGCGGGATCGTCGAGAAGATGGCGGCGGCGGATGCCCGCATCCGCCTGGTCGAGAACCCGGGCATGGACATCCCCATCGGTCTCAATCTCGCAATCAAGGCCGCCAGGTACCCCGACATCATCCGCGTGGATGCCCACACCGAGCTCGCGCCCGGCTACACCACCCGCGGGGTCGATGACCTCGAGCGCACCGGCGCCGCCAGCGTCGGCGGCATCATGGTCGCGACCGGCACCCCCGGCTTTCAAGCCGCGGTCGCGCGCGCCTACAACAGCCGCTTCGGACTCGGCGGCGGCGCGTATCACGGCAGCGCGGCGGTGGCCGGGCCAGCGGAATCCGCGTACCTGGGCGTGATGCGCGCCGACGCGCTCGCCGAGGTCGGCGGCTTCGACGAGACGCTGCGACGCGGCGAGGACTGGGAGCTCAACTACCGATTCCGCCAGGCGGGCAGGATCGTCTGGCTGGACCCCGAGTTGCGCGTCAAGTATTGGCCGCGCAGCACACCTGGCAAGCTGGCTCGCCAGTTCTTCGCGACCGGCGTCTGGCGTGCCGAGTTGGTCCGCCGACTGGGCGGCCGCAACCCGCTTCGCTTCTTCGCACCCCCGATCCTGGTGATCGCGACGGTGCTCTCGATCATCGCCATCCCGCTGCACGCGACGGGCGTGCTGCACGGCATCCTGGGATGGATCGCGGCGCTCGTCTACCTGGGACCGTTGCTCTACGCAGTGCTGCTGGTCGTGGCGGCCGTCACCGGAGCGGGGTCGTTCACCGATCGCCTGCGCTTCATGGCAGTGATCGCGATCATGCACTTCACCTGGGGAGCCGGATTTCTGCGCGGCATCATCCGTGGCGGCGGCAACGCGGTCGACACCTCGCGCACCGAGAGCTGAGCGCGCGTCCCGCTTGGGGCGACGGTCATTTCTGACCTTCACGCGGCGCCAGCGCCAGTTGCTCCCTCCCCCGAATTGGGGCGATACCGAGCTATCTCTATATAGATAGCTTTAGCGCATGAAGCCCCTGTCGCGCATTACCGAAGCCACGGTCGCTGTCCTGGAGGTCTTGTCGCAGAGCGATGAGCCGTGCTGGGGGCTGCTGATCATCAAGTCGAGTGGTAAGGCGGCGGGGAGCGTGTATCCGATCCTGGAGCGGCTCGAGTCGGCTGGGTGGGTCACATCGGCTTGGGAGGATGACGCGACCCGCACCGGACCGCGCCGGCGCTACTACGAACTCACGGAGTACGGCGCGAGCGCTGCGGTCGCGACCATCCGCAAAATGCGGTCACCGTCTGCCGCCGTCAAGGTGGTGACGGCGTGAGCATCTGGACTCGCGTTGTGAAGATGGCCGCCGGCTCCCTGCCCCGGCGGCTCCGGGATCGCTATCGCGAGCAGTGGCTCGCGGACATCCGGGATGCGCCGGAACAGGGCGTGAGCCCCGCGCAGATTGCGCTCGGTTCTGCCGCATTCGCCTTCACGGTGGGGCGGTCCCTCCCCAGCCGACGCGAACTGACCTCGCGCGAACTCGAGCGACGGGCGCGCATTGCTCGCCTCGTCGCGCTTAGCGCTGCGCTTGTGGGGCTCAGTCAGTATGCGAGCATGGCCGCCGGATACGGCCTCGGCGACAACGACGTCCCCGATCAGCCAGCGTTGGGGATGGCCGCCTTGCTGATGGCCTACGCCTTGCTTGGGTCTGCACTGGCCCTCCTTCTTGCGTTCGGCACGCCAGGGGCGCCGCCTCGAGCTCGCTGGACAGTCGCCCTGTTTGCCACCGCAAGTGCTGCACCGATCGTGCAGTCTTCGATCAGCGCCGACGTCGGCGGGTTCTGGAGTCCCGCCCTACGGCCGTCAGCGATCGTCTATGCCATCGGGGCGATCCTGGTCATCGTAGGAATCCTCCTGACCGGACAACAGCGGAGAAGCAGCGCACTCCAGCCTCGCGCGGCGATCGTTGCCGCAACCGCCATCCTCCTGGTCGGCGCGGCGACCTTGGCTGATGCTGTGGTGCTGTGGTCTTTGCGCGAACCGCTGCGATTCGGCGACGGCACGCGGACCGCCAACAACCCGATCTACGTTCAATGGCTGCAACTCAAAGAGCAGTTCGAGTCGCTCATGATGTCGATCTTCGTCTGGTGGGGACTTGGGCTGATCGTTCTCGTTGCCGGGTTCGTCGCGTTCGCACTCATGAGGCGACTCCAGTCGCGCGAGATCGTTCGACTGTCGGTCGGCGCTGCAGCCCTGACCCTCCTCGCGGGCGGTGGCCTGCTCGGCTTCCTTCAGCTGGCACAGCCCGGGATCGTGCCACCCGCGGAGGTGGTCGTTGTCCTCATCGTGGGCAGGCTCGTGCTTCTGAGTGCCTTCCTTTTAGCTGCGGGAGGCCGCGTCGCGACCGCGGCCGCGTCAGCCGAGCCAGCCCTCGTCCACTAGCCGCTGCACAACCCGAGCCCCCGCGCCGCCGTCGTCGCGGGGCGTGAAACGGGCGCGCCAGGCGGCGCGCTGGGCCGCGAAGGCGGGAGCCGCAGCATCCGCCCCCATGATCGCCGCGCGCAGCTCGTCGCGCGACTGCACGACCGGGCCGGGCGCCTCGGCGAGAAGATCGAAGTAGAAGCCGCGCAGATCGGTGCTGTAGTGCGCCAGGTCTGGCGTGAAGAAGATCAGCGGCTTATCGGTGCCGACCACATCGAACATCGCAGAGGAGTAATCGGTGACGAACACGTCGGCGACCTGCAGCAGATCGGCCATGTTCGGGTAGCTGGTGACGTCGATCAGGCGATCGGCTTCGAGGTCTTGACCGTAGGGCAGGGTGCGCGAATGCCCCCGCACCAGCAGCACATGGTCGTCGCCGAGTTCGCCGGCGAAGCTCGCCAGGTCGACGTAGTCCACCATCTCGGTGCGGTCGTCACGCCAGGTGGGGGCGTACAGCACGACGCGCGCGCCGGTCGGCAGCCCGAGCGACGTGCGCACGTGCGGCACCCGCGCAGGCTCGGCGAACACGTCGTTGCGCGGGTAGCCCTCTTGCCAGATCGGGCGGTGCATGTCGTAGGCCGAGCGGAAGATCTCGGCGCTGTACTGATTCTGCGCGAGCAGCGCATCCCAGCGCGCCCGCTCGCGCTTCACGGCGATGCGGGTGCGCAAGCCGGGACCGCGATCCAAGGCCAGGCGCTTGAGCATGGTGCCGTGCCAGGTCTGCAGCACGTGCTGGTGCGGGCGGCGCCGGTACCGTTTGCGCAGCCAGTCGTTGACCACGAGCACCCGGGCAGAACCGCGAGCGTGCCACCACTCGCGGCTGCCCTCGATGACACGCACCGCGCCCTCCGGCACCGCGACCGACCCGTCGACGACACTCCAGTAGCGGGTGGTCTGGGGTCGTGCCGCCGCCAGCGCTGTGTCGATGCCGAGCGGGTTGTCCGAGCTCGACTGCCCGTAGAAGCTCTCGAAGAAGACCGCATCCTCGGGAGTGGGCCGCGATCGACGGTACTCCCGCTCGAGCCGCGCCTGGGCTCGCGGGCCGCGCTCGTCATCCGCCAGGGGTGCAGACACCCGCAGAACGAGACCGCCTGCCGTGGCCAGCACACGCGCGTGGAACAGTGGATGCCGCAGCTCGCCGGGCAACTCGGTCGCGACCTCCACGCGAGCCGTGCCGGCCCGGGCGCTGCCGGCGTCGAGCGTGAGCCGGTAGTCACCGGACGGCATCGCCAAGTCGGGCGTTCCCCAGCGGGGGGAGAGCATCCGGAATGTGGCCGTCATGTCGCCCTCGGCCGTTGCGACCGAGCTTGACAGGCGCTGCGTTCGCGCTCCGTCGAGCCGGATCGTCGTGATGTCACGGCCGACCGGATCGATCGTGACGGTCAGAGTGGGTGCAGGCCCCGCCGCGCCATCGAACGCGATGCGAGTGACGCGCGAACGGACCTTCGTCGGCGACGGCACATCGGCGACCGTCAGTCCGAGCGCGGCCGCCACCCCGCTGCGCCGCAGGGTTTCGGCCAGCACCCGTTCGGTCGCGCGTCCGTCGAGCAGGTCGAAGTTCTCGTCGCGCAACCAGGTCGAATGCACGGATGCCGCCACCGCTTCGGCCGAACCGGCGTCGCCAACGGCATCCAGTCGGGCGAGCGCGTCCGGCCAGCTACCGACTTGATGCCCGCCCGCGAACGCGCGGTACGGAAGGTACAGCCCGCGGCGCTTGGCGTAGTGCTCCAGGTCGGGTGCGAGAAACACGATCGGGCCACCCACGAGGCTGTAGTCGTACGCGATCGACGAGTAGTCGGTCACCAGCGCGTCGACGGCCGGCAGCGCGGGGGTGATCTCGGCGAGCACGTCCGGACCCAGCATCCGGATGCGGTCTGACCGCGTCGGGCCGCCCGCGTAGTCTCCCTTGCCGAGCGGATGGGTGCGCACCAGCAGCACCGCGTCTGTGCGCTCGAGCCAGTCGGCGATCAGACCCCAGGTCGCATCATCGGGGGCACCGGGATCGACGCCTCCGTCGCGCCAGGTCGGCGCCGACAGGACCACGCGCGCGCCAGGGGGCAGCTCGCCGACGGCGGCGGCGAGCAACTCGCGTGCGCCAGCGCGGCGGGCATCGACCGAGCCCGTGAGCAGCAAGTCGTCGCGCGGATCCCCGGTCACCACAACACGCTCGGGTGCGATCCCGAACGCGCTCGCGATGCGCGGCGCGACGAGCGCCGAGGCCACCGGAAAGAGTCCGATTCCGCGACCGGCGAGCCGGTATGCGCGCGCGAGCACGGCGCGCACCAGCCGGTGGTTCGGCAGGAACGAGACCCGCAGCGTGGCGTCCGAGTCGAGGTGCAAGCGCTTCAGGGGGACGCCGTGCCACAGCTGCACGACGAATCCACCGCGAGTCGCATAGCGGTTCACATCGCCGAACCCGTGGGTGACCACGAGCACCCGGGCACGCAGCGTGAGACGGAAGCCGCGCCATCCACGTCGAAGCTCCGCATCGAGGCCGGCTGCGATCGCTGCCGTCAACTCGGCCTCCGAACCGACCAGCCACACCAGGCGCACCGTGTCGGGCAGCGCCGAGCGCGCCATGCGGTACAGCGGCAGCGCTCCCTCGCCGACCCCGATGCCAGAGCCGAACACCCACAGGCGGGGCGTGCGCGGAACCAGGAGCGTCGCGAGGGCTCCGAGCGCGTAGAGGGGAAGGCGCAGCACCTTGCGGGCGTTGCCTGCTCCGAAAGTGAAGCTCGCCATAGTCTCAGGCGATTCTGGCACGACGGGCGAGTGCCGGGTGTTCTGGAGATTCGAGGGGATGCCGGGAACTTGAGCCACCGGGTGGTCGAGTAGCGCGAAGCGCGTATCGAGACCGGGAGGTTTAGTCGGGACGGCGTTCTTCAGCGGCCGGAGGCGGCGGGGCGGTTCCAGCGCCCGCTCCCGGCAACGGCAAAGGCGGCGGCAGGCGCGGGCCCAGGCGGGCCGGCACTCGGCGAGAGCGCGCCTGCTTCGGAGCGCGCTGCGAACGCGGCACCCGCGGGCCGCGCGGTGCCTTCGGCGCCCTAGTGGCCGCGTCGAGCGACGCCGGGAAGGTGTCGGGCGCAGCGGGGAACGCCTCGCGGGCCGAGCGCACGATCCGGCGCCCCAGGATGTTGTTGCCGACACCGCCGAAGACTGCCCCCACGCCGAATGGGATCGCCCGGCCGACCACCGAGGTGCCCTGGGTCACGGCGAAGCGCCGCAGGAAAGCCGATCGAACCCGGTCGGTGAGCGGCCCGAGCGCCGCACGCGGGATGTTCTTGGTGACGAGTTCGCCCCAATAGGCTGACCGCGATCCACGGCCGGCAGCCTCGCTGGCGAACTGTTGCAACAGCTCTTGGCCGCCGTTGCCGAGCATCATGGCCATCACAAGGGTGCGGGCGCGTTCCGGTTCGACCACCGCGATGCCGTGCACCTCGGTGACCGACTGAGCGAATAGCGCGCTGGCCTCGAGAAAGCCAGCGGTCTCGACACCCGAGAGCACGACGGAGGTCGCGACTCCCACCGCCGGGATGGCCGAGCTCGCGCCGACCAGGGCTCCACCGCCCGTCACCGCGGTGAGGAAGCGCCGCTCGAGAATGGCGATGATCTGCGTCGGAGAGGCATCCGGCCGCCTGCTTCGGATCGATCGGATGTGTGCAAGCACGACGGGCCTCTGCACCGAGAGCACCTTGTCGATGGTCTGGGCGAGGCGCGGGTGCAGCCCATCCGACGTGATCGGCGCGATCTGCTTCGTCATCCGACAACCGTAACCGGCGCCGGTGCCGCCTGCCCAGAACCCCTCAGTTGCACGGTCTTCACACAGTCGACGCCACCTGTTCACCCTGCGTGCAGGGCGGGATCACGATCGCCAGCGACTCTGAATCCAGCGCGAAGCAGGTGGTCGCGCGTGATGCACGGGGAAGGAGGCGCGCAGATGGAACAGCGCCGCACTCCGCTCGCCTGGGTCGAGTCGCCGTTGCAGATGCTCGGCGCCGCAGAATATGCCGCGACGCTTGGTCGCCCGATCGCGGTGGCGTTTCGGCTCACCGGTCCCCAGATGCCGGCCACAATGGCCGAGCTGCTCGCCCGTGGCGCACTGTTCTCGGGCGTCGCTCCGTACTACGGCATCCCGTGGTCGCTTCTGCACGATCAGCCGGACTGGGTGATCGGCGACGGCTTCTCTGGCCAATTCCGGATGGCGGCCACCCTCTTGCGGCCGCGTTCGATCACTCTGCTCGACGACGGCGACATGTCGATCCACCTCGCCTCCGCGTTGCTCGGCCGCACCGGCTTCGCGCGTCGCGACACCCACGAGAGCGGACTGGCGACCCTGCTCGGCGGGCTCGCCCGCGACCGCATGCTGCGGCTGGCCGCCTCCCAGCGGCTGACGATGTTCAGTGCTTTCTCGGATGATCCGACGGTGGCCGCCCTGCCGGCACGCGACATCGAGGTGACTCGAAACACCTTCGCCTGGTTGCGCGCCCATACCCGCCCCGCGCGGCTGCCTCACGCCCGCGTGGTCTTGGGATCTGCACGCCTGGCCGATGGGCTGGTCGACGAGCCGAGCTACCACGCCTGGCTGCAGTCGGTCGCCGAGGTGGGCCCGCTCAGCTATCTGCCGCACCGCCGGGAACGCGGCGATCAGCTGGCACGGATCTCGTCGCTCGACGGCGTGACCGTTGTCGACTCGGGGTTGCCTGCCGAGCTCTTCCTGGCCGGCACCGCCGAGCCGCTCGAGATCGTGATGATGCGGTCGTCGGCTTCGACGACGCTGCGCGCCGTGCTCGAGGGCAGCGGCAGTGCGATGACAGTCAGCGCGCCGAGCGAGCTGGTGCGATGAGCGCCGACGGAAGGTTCTCCGGCTCGGCCGGTGATGTCGGCCAGGCCGGCGAGACGGTTGCGGTCATCCCGGCCCGCGGCGGGTCGAAAGGAGTTCCTCGCAAGAACCTGCGTCGGGTCGGCGGCATCCCGTTGATCGCCCGCGCGATCAGCAGTGCGCGCGCCGCGGACCGCATCGACCGCGTCGTGGTGTCGACCGACGACGAGCAGATCGCCGCCGTCGCACGGGAGTGGGGCGCCGAAGTTGTGGTGCGTCCTGACGGGCTTTCGGGCGACGCGGCCAGCTCTGAGAGCGCGCTCGAGCACGCGCTCGGCGAACTGGGCAGGCTCGGGGTCGACGTCGGCATCCTGGTCTTCCTGCAAGCCACCTCGCCGTTCATCGACCCCACCGACCTCGATGCCGCGGTTGAGCGCGTGCGCGCCGGTGAATCCGACAGCGTGTTCTCCGCTGTTGAGTCGTGGGGCTTTCTCTGGCGCACCGCGCGGCCCCAGTCGACCGACGCAACCGCTGGCGCGGGGGCAACGGGAATCAACCATGACCATCGTCACCGCCCGCGCCGTCAGGAGCGCGAGCCCGAGTTTCTTGAAACCGGCGCCTTCTATGTGATGGATGCCGTCGGCTTCCTCAGCGCGAGGCACCGCTTCTTCGGCCGCATCGGCGTGGCACTCGTGCCCGAATCTCACGCGATCGAGATCGACACCGAAGAGCAACTGGCCCTGGCATCCGCGATCGCCCCACTGGTGAGCCGTCAGGCGGGTCTCGAGGCGACACTCGACGTCGACGCGGTCGTGACTGACTTCGACGGCGTCCACACCGACGACACCGTCATCGTCGGGCAGAGCGGGGACGAGTTCGTGCGCGTCAGCCGCTCCGACGGCATGGGGGTGAGCCGCTTGCGCGCGGCCGGAGTGCCGGTGCTCATCCTGTCGACCGAGACCCATCCCGTGGTCTCCGCCCGCGCTCGTAAGCTCGGGGTCGAGGTCGCGCAGGGGAGCGCAGACAAGGCCGCGACGCTGATCGCCTGGGCCTCGGAACGCGGCATCCCGCTCGGGCGCATCGCCTATCTCGGCAACGACGTGAACGACCTGGGTTGCCTGGAGGTGGTGGGGTGGCCGGTCGCCGTGCCAGAAGCCCACCCACAGGTTCTCGCGGCGGCCCGAGTCGTGCTCAGTGCATCGGGCGGCCGTGGCGCGGTGCGCGAACTCGCCGACGCCGTTCTTCTCACCAGAAACAGGCGCCCAGGGCGCCTCAGTCCATCCAGCACGAGGAGAGAGTCATGACCGTCACTATCGGATCCCACGACATCGGCGAACGGCTGCCCGCTTACGTCATCGGCGAGATCGGCCTCAACCACAACGGTTCGGTCGACCTGGCCAAGAAGCTGATCGACGTCGCAGCAGACGCCGGAGCGCAGGCCGTCAAGTTCCAGAAGCGCACGCCGGCCATCTCGACGCCCGAGCACATGAAGAACGTGCTGCGCGAGACTCCATGGGGCGAGATGACCTACCTCGAGTACCGCTACCGGGTCGAGTTCGACCGCGAGCAGTACGTCGAGATCGGCGACCACGCGACCCTGCGCGGGCTGGACTGGTTCGCCTCACCGTGGGACGTGCCTGCTGTCGACTTTCTCGAAGACCTCAACGTCGTTGCGCACAAGGTGGCGTCGGCCAGCGTGACCGACCTGGAACTGCTTGCCGCGCTCGCGGCGACCGGCAAGCCGATCATCCTGTCCACCGGAATGTCGACGATGAACCAGATCGACGCGGCGGTCGAGGTGCTCGGCACCGAGAACCTGGTGATCCTGCACGCGACATCGACATACCCGCTCCCACCCGAAGAGGCGAATATCCGGATGATCCCGACCCTCCGCGCCGCATACCCTGGCATCCCGATCGGCTACTCGGGTCACGAGCGCGGCCTGCAGATCTCGCTGGCCGCGGTTGCGCTGGGCGCGACCGCCGTGGAGCGTCACATCACCCTCGACCGCGCGATGTGGGGCTCTGACCACGCGGCGTCTCTCGAGCCGACCGGTTTCGAGCACCTGGTGCGCGACATCCGGGTGATCGAGCAGGCCATGGGCGATGGAGTCAAGCAGGTCTTCCCGGGCGAGCTGGCGCCGATGGCGAAGCTCCGTCGCGTTTCGGCCTGACGGCCAGCGCCCACACATGAGCGCCGACCACGGCATGAAGTTCATCGCGATCGCCGACTCCGACTCCTACCTCAAGTGGGCCGCCGCGTTCCTCGGCGCGCTGCCCGGCGACACCGAGCGTGAGTTAATCCTCATCGAGACGCCCGTTCTGCCCAGCGGCAGTCAGCGCGAGGCGGCGCTCGCGGTGGGCGGCGTTCCGCCCGAGCAATTGTTCAGCCTTCCCCTGGCCGGGGTGCTCGACGGCGTTCGACGCGAGCTTCCGGATGCCGTACTCATCGCTCTGAGGGGCCCGGTCGCCGCAGTGCTGATCCGCATGATCGCCGAACTGCCCCGTCGTCCGGTGATCGTCACCGGTCTCCCGGGGATCTCGATCCCGGCCACTCGCAAGGCGCTCGCGTTCCGAAGGCAGGCCGACCTGTTCGTGCTTCACAGCCGCCGCGAGGTTCGCGAGTTCACCCTGATGTCGCGCGAATACGGCTGGACACACCGCTTCGCGCTGGCAACGCTGCCCTTCGTCGAGCAGCGCACAGGAGCAACAGGCACCGACCTGGTGTTCGCCGCCCAAGCCCTCGTGCCGCCGCTCATCGAGGATCGGATGCGGGTGCTCGAGCTGCTGATCGCCACGGCGCGCGCGCAACCGGATCACCGTGTGGTGATCAAGGTGCGCGGTCTCGCTGGTGAACGGCAGACCCACGATGAGGTCGCGAGCTATCCCGACTTGCTGGAAAGGGTGGCAGACGCCCCCGCGAACCTGGTGGTGTCGACGGCGCCGATGTCGACGGCATTGGATGCCGCGCAGGGCGTGATGACGGTGAGCTCGACGGCTGCGATCGAGGCGATCGCCCGTGGCATCCCGGTGATCGCGCTCGACATCTTCGGCGTGACGCCCAAGTTGATCAACCCGGTGTTCGAGGGCAGCGGCCTGTTCGGCGACGGCGAGGCGGTGGTGCGACGTGAGTTCCGGCATCCCGAGCCCGACTGGCTGCACGACAACTACTTCCATCCCGTCGAGGACGACGAGGTGGCAGGGCAACTCGAGGCCCTGGTTGCCGCGAGGCGGCAGGGCGTGCTGCCCGCTCGTGAGCCGGCACGCAGGGTGGGCGGCAAGCTGCGCCTCGCCTGGGACCGCAAACGCGCGTTCGGTGACGCCGACCGCACGGTCTCGGGTGCCGTTGCGCTCGCGGTCGGAACACCTGCGCGCGCGACCCTGATCGCGGCGCGCAGGGTGAAGCGCTCTCTCTAGCCGGCTGTGCCCCGGTTGTAATCGGCGTTGTACCGGTCGAGCACATCCTGGATCGGGCCATCGAGTACCAGTTCGCCCTTGTCGAGGTAGAGCCCTCGGGTGCAGAACCGAAGAAGATCGCGTTCGCTGTGGGAAACCAGAAACAGCGTTCGCCCGCCCGCGAGCAGCTCGTCGATGCGCTTGAAGCACTTGTCGCGGAAGCCCTTGTCGCCAACCGCAAGCACCTCGTCGACCAGCAGGATCGGCTCCTCCAGCCGCGAGATGACCGAGAACGCGATGCGCACCTTCATCCCGCTCGATAGGTGCTTGTACGGAGTGTCCACGAAGTCAGCGATCCCGGCGAACTCGATGATCTCGTCGAAGGTCTGATCGATCTCGCTCTTGGGCATGCCGTGCAGACCGGCCGTCAGGTAGACGTTGTCGCGCACCGTGAGGTCGTTGACGAATCCGCCGGTGATCTCGATCAGCGGGGCGACGCCGCCGCTGACCTGCACCTCTCCGACATCCGGGAACATGACTTGCGCCACCAGCTTCAGCAGCGTCGATTTGCCCTGGCCGTTGCGTCCCACGACGCCGATCGACTCACCGGGTTGTACCGCGAAGCTGACGTCTTTCAGCGCCCAGAACTCGCCGGGCCGCACCCGACGGTCGCGGCCGGCGAACAGATCTTTGAAGTTGCGCCGGGATGACCGGTTGCGCTTGAACCGGATGCCGACGCCCGTGACGCGCATTCCCCCGACTGGGATCTCGACGTCGGCTTCTGCCTGCGCCATCAGATCTCCTTCAGCACGGTGCGGATGGTGCGCCGGAACACCAGCACCCCGATCACCAGGATCACCGCGGTCATTCCCGCGCTCACCGCCACGTCGAACCAGTTGAGGTCGGCCGGGAAGAACGCGCTGCGGTACAGCCCGATGATGCCCGACAGCGGGTTGAAAGCGCCCCAGAAGGTCAGGTGCAGCTTCGCGAGATCGTTGAGCCCGTAGATGATCGGCGATGCGTAGAACAGCAGGCGGAGGATCAACTTGACCGCCCGCTCCAGGTCGCGGAAGAAGACGACCAGCGGCGCGATGATCAGGCCGAGCCCGAAGGTCAGGGCGGCCTGCAGGATGATCGCCGGGATCCAGAGCACAGCCTGCCAGTGCACGGGTGCGTGATAGATCACGGCGAAGATGACCAGCACCGGGATGCTGAGCAGAAACTCGATGCCCTTGCTCAACACGATCCGTCCGACCCAGATGGTGCGAGGGATCGTGGTGGACCGGATGAGCTTGCCTTCGCTGGTGAAGGCACTCGTGCTCGCCGAGATCGAGGCGTTGAACCAGGTCCAGGCCAGCAGCCCCGAGATGAGGAACACGATGTACGGTTCCTGGCCCGGTACGTCGCGATGAAAAACCTTCACGAAGACGAAGAAATAGATCCCCGCCATCAGCAGCGGGTCGAGAACCGACCACAGGTAGCCGAGAGCCGACGTCGTATACCGGACCTTCAGGTCGCGCGCCGTGAGCAGCCAGAGCGAGCGGCGGTACCGCCCGAACGGCGACCAGCGGGCGCGGGGCAGCGTCGACGTGGTCACCCGATCAGACTATCGGGGCCGACCGCCCAGACCTGGGGAGGCGAGCAGGGTGCCTAGACCTGGTGCCTAGCTGACGAGCGACGGAGTGAAAACGGCGTTCGCGCGTTCCAGGTCTTCAGCGAAGTCGATCTCGACCGCGTAGAGGTCCGAGATGTCGACCGGCTGAACGCGGAGCTTGTCTTCGGCGATCGCCGTCTCGATGCCGCGCTCGAAGTAGTCCTGGTCGCCGACCCTGGTCAGGTGGCGCAGCAGGGTCGCCTTGTCGGTGCTCGAGATGTAGTTGATGCCGACGGCCTCGCCGAACCCGCCGACGACCGTCTTTGACAGCTCGTTGATAAAGCCATCTACGTCCGTCGTGTACTTGACCTCTTCGTCGGAGACCTTGGCGGTGTTGACGCTGACGAAGCTGCGGTCGGCAGCCACCAGGTCGCCGACGCGCACCAGGACCTCGGGGTCGAAGACGACGTCACCGTTCATCCAGAGCACGCCTCCGGCGCTGGATGCCTGCAGGGCCCGCATGAGGCTCTTGCTGGTGTTCGTCTGGTCGTACTGCTCGTTGTAGACGTATGACGCGTGGGGGAACGCCTCGATGATGTGCTCGAGCTTGTAGCCGACCACGATGCTGACCGCGGCATCATTGCCGAACGCCGAGCGGATGTTGTCGAACTGCTGCTGCATGATCGTGCGGCCGTCACTGAGCTCGGTGAGTGGCTTCGGCAGGGAACGACCGAGTCGGCTGCCCATTCCGGCGGCCAGAATCACGATTTGGGTGGTCGGCTTCGGGGTGCTCATGGTGATGACGCTCCTCAAGGTTTCGTCTGCGAGTGGATCGGCGCCGACGGGGAGAGTTCACCCGTTGTTCATCGCCGATCCGGCTGTTCGACACACCTTTGTGCTGGTTCTGATCCTATCGGCGGCTCCTGCGAGTCAGCGGATGCTCAGCAATCTGTTGTCGTTTTGTGATGACGGCAGCAGACGATCCGTGCTTGCGCTGAGAGTGAGCGTCGCTCGCAACTTGTGATTGGTACGTTGTACCCGTGGAAGCCGAACCGGAACCGTCGCCGCCCCGGCGTCAGGGTCCCGGAGGCAGATCCGCAGCGGCCCGCTCCAGTGCCGCCCGGAGGTCAAGCGGGTCGGGCGCGTCCGGTTCTGCCGCATCGCGCAGGCCGAACAAGCCGGCATCCTCTGCCGCGGCGAAGAGCGGCGCGAGGAAGCCCGCAAGGCCGGCAGCGTCGTCAGCCACGGCGGCGGCACCACCGCCCGCCCCCGTTGCGGATGCCTCGCCGATTCGCAAGTCGGTCATCGCGACTCCGGTGCTCGGTTCGCCGCGCGGGGGGCGACCTGTCCACGCCGAGCCGGCGGTCAATGTCGAGCCCGAGGCTGAGACCGCGGACGAGGTCGAGACCAACGTCGAACCCGAGGCCCAGCCCGTCGAGCCCGAAGTACTTGCTGATCCCGAGCCCGACGCTCTCGCAGAGCAGGAGCCCGAGCCCGAGGTGCTGCCCGAGCCGGAGGTGCTGCCCGAGCCGGAACCCCACCCCGAACCCGCGCCGCCCGTCAAGCCCAGGGCCCGCGCAGGCCGGCCGACCCGCGGTGGGCCGTCGCGTCGCGCAGCTGCCACTCGCCCGACATCCCCGCGTTCGCCCGCTGCGACAGCAGCAGAGGTCGCTCTCTCGGTCACCGGGCTCAGCAAGTCGTTCGGTGACACGGTCGCCGTCGACGCGATCGATCTGACCGTGCAAGCCGGCTCGTTCTTCGGCTTCGTCGGCCCCAACGGCGCCGGCAAGACCACAACGCTCTCGATGGTGACCGGGCTGCTGCGCCCCGACGCCGGCGTCGTGAAGATCTACGGGGTCGATGTCTGGGCCAACCCCGCCGTTGCCAAGAAGTCGCTCGGTGTTCTGCCCGATCGTCTGCGTCTGTTCGACCGACTCACCGGGTCGGAGTTCTTGCATCACGCGGGCGCCCTGCGCGGCCTCGACCGCCAGACCATCAGCAGCCGCGTCGACGACCTCGAGCGCGCCTTCGGGATCGAGCACTCGGCGAAGCGCCTGGTCTCTGACTACTCGGCAGGCATGGTCAAGAAGATCGGCATCGCGGCGGCCATGATCCACTCGCCCCGGCTGCTCGTTCTTGACGAGCCGTTCGAATCTGTCGATCCCGTGTCTGGTCAGGTGATCATCGACATCCTCAAGAAGTTCGCGGCCGCGGGAGGCACTGTCGTTCTGTCGAGCCACAGCATGGACCTAATCGAGCGGGTCTGCGACGCGGTGGCGATCATCGCCGACGGCCGGATGCTGGCGAGCGGTCCGATGGCCGATGTGCTCGACGGGCGCTCGCTCGAAGAGCGGTTCGTCGAATTGGCGGGCGGCGCAACCGCTGTGGAGGGCATGGAGTGGTTGCAGAGCTTCTCCGACTAAAGGGCAGGCTGCTCCTCAACGGGTTCCGCCGCCCCTCGTCGCGTATCTTCGGCTCGGCCGTCCTGTTGCTCTTGGCGATTCTCGGCGTGATCGTGCTGTTGGGCGCCGCATCGCGGGTGACCGTGTTCGATGGTGAGATCGTGGGCCGTGCCGTCGTGCTCGCTGGCGCCGAGGTCACCCTTGGTGCGCTGCTTCTGCCGGTGATGTTCTCGCGGTCGCAGCTGGTCGAACCGCGCGCGTTCCTGGGATACCGGATCCGGTCGGCGCCACTGGCGGGTGCTGTGCTGCTGCTGACGCTGGTCGGCCCTGCTGCCCTCCTGATCCCGGTGGCGCTGGCGCCCGCTGTCGCCTGGCGCCACTTTCCCGAGGCGATGGGAACGGCGGCGGCTGCGACGCCCCTGATCGCTCTCCAACTGCTTCTGCTGGTGCGGATCGGCGTCGCGCTCGGTGCCTGGCTGCAACCGCGTGCGCTGCTCCGTTTCTGGGCGCGAGTGGTGGGGGTGGTCGTGCTGCTCGCCGGAGGACTGCTGTTCACCGCCCTCCTGTTGCCGCGCCTCGTTCTGCTTGCCCCCGACCGCTCGCTGGCTCCCCTGTCGCCCGTCGCGCGGCTGCTCGCTCAGCTTCAGCCAGAACAGGTGGCGGATGCCCTTGGTGGCACCCCGCTCGCCTCGCTGTGGGGCGCACCCGGCCTCGCCGTCTCGGGCTTCGGCAGCCCGCGCGCCGCCCTGTGGATCGGCGCCGCCGTCATCCTCGCGCTCGCCCTGCTCTGGTGGGCGCTCGTGGCGGGATCGTTGCGTCCCACGCGCCGGCAGCGGCTGAGCCGCGCGGCGCGGATTCCCGGCTGGTTCCGGCGGATGCCCGCGACACCGGCGGGAGCCATCGCGGCGCGCAGCTTCATCTACTGGCTTCGCGACCCGCGCTACCGGGCCGTGTTCGGCATCCTGCCCCTGCTTCCGATCGTCACCGGGATCGCCTTCTTCATCGGAGGTGTGCCCCTGCGCGTCGGAGCGTTCGTCCCGCTGGCGCTGATGGTGCTCGTGCTCGCCTGGTCGATGGTTCACAACGACGTGGCCTACGACTCCACGGCGGTGTGGTCGCACGTGGTCGCGCAGACCCGCGGGCTGCACGACCGGCTGGGGCGCATCTGGCCCGTGCTGGTTTTCGGGGTCATCCTGATGGCGATCGGAACGCCCGTCACGGTGTGGGCTCAGGGCAGTGCGGATGCGCTTCCGGCAGTGCTCGGGATCAACATCGCCCTGCTGCTCGGCGGGGTCGGCGTGGGGAGCGCCATGTCGCCGCGCTTTCCGTACCCGGCGCCGCGGCCCGGTGACGGCCCCTTCACCTACCCGCAGGCCTCCGGTGGCACGGGTGGGGGAGCCCAGGCCGGGTCGTTTCTGCTGACGATCCTGGTGGCGCTGCCGCCGATCGCCGCCACGGCGCTGTGGCTGGCGGGATTCCCCGGGCCGCTGCCGTGGATTGCCCTCGCGACCGGGATTCTGTCCGGAGGACTCGCACTGGTGCTGGGCCTTCGGGGTGGGGCATCCGCCTTCGATCGTCGAGGCCCGGAACTGCTGGCCTTCACCATGCAAAACTAGGCACATGAGCACGACCGAACCCGGCAGCCCCGACAGCGGGGGCGGCACCGACCTGCTCGAGCAGGAGCTGCAAGAGCTCATCGAGAAAGAGCTCACAGAAGATGGCGACCACGATCGCTTCTCGCACTACGTGCAGAAGGAGAAGATCCTGGAGTCGGCCGTCACCGGCAAGCCCGTGATCGCGCTCTGCGGCAAGGTCTGGGTGCCGGGCCGCGATCCCGAGAAGTTTCCCGTCTGCCCGGACTGCAAGAAGATCTACGACCGGATGAAGTAGCGCGCTGGAGCTGCGCCGCTCGCGGGTCCTCCCCGCGCGCTGGGTGTCCCGAACGGTCCACCTCGGCGCCCGCGATGTCCCGAACGGGACAAGTCGTCACCACGATCGGCACATGGCAGCGAACTCGACCCCCTTTCGTGTTTCTGAAGCAATCGCACAAGGTCTCAGCCCTGGGGTGCTGAGGTCGCGCGCGTTCGAGGCGCCCTTTCATGGAATCCGCGCGCGGTCGGGCACGCTGTTCGACATTGACCGCATCTGCGGGGCCTACCTGTGCAAGATGCCTCCCGGCTCGGTGTTTGCCGGTGTGACTGCTGCGCGCTTGTGGGGCTTTCCTCTGCCGGCGTACCTGCCCTCAGACATCAGCACGGTGGATGTTGCGGCGCCAGCACCCCGACGCGCGCCCCGTGGGGCTCATGTGCGTGGAAGTCAGTTCCAACCCGAAATCGTGAGCATCACCGGGTTGCGGGGCTTGCCAGTACTGACCGCGGTGGACGCATGGTGTTCGCTTGCACGTGTCCTGGACCTCGCCGATCTCACAGCGGTCGCCGACCATCTGTTGAGTGACGGACCGACCTCGCCTCTTGGACGTTCTCCTTTCGCCGCGCTGTCCGAAGCGGTCGATCGGCGATCCGGGCATCGTGGCTCGGTCGAGCTGCGCGCTGCCCTAGGGCAGGCACGCCCTCATTGCTGGTCCCGGACCGAAACTCTCACCCGACTGGTGTTGTGCTCGGCGGGCATTCCAGAACCTGTGCTGAACCATCTCGTGTGGATCCGTGGCCGACAATTTCGACTCGATCTGGCTTGGCCGGCCGTTCGTTTCGGCCTCGAATACGACGGTGACCATCACCGGAACCCTCGTCAGTTCGTGAATGACATCGGTCGACACGAACTGATTCAAGACGAGAACTGGGCTCTGATGCGGATGACTCGGCTCGAACTGTTCGATAGCCCGGAACAGCTGGTGCGACGAGTGGCCGGTCGCCTCGCGGATCGCGGGCTGCCAGCGGCGGCGCTCCAGGTGTCCCGAATGGTCCAGCCCCGGCGGTGACATGTCCCATTCGGGACAGCTCGCGCGTGCGAGGGGCGCGAGGGGGCGGCGGCGCCCGCGCTACAGGTACCGCGTCGGGATCGCGGGCTCGCCCCGCGAGAGCGAGAGCGCGACCGGCGGCAGCTCGGCCATGGCGGCCGCGTGGTGGATGCGCGCCGCTTGGACCCCTGCGGCGCCCATGTGCTCGGCAACCGGCTCTCCGTCGCGCACTAGATCCACGAGCAACGGCCGCCCGGCCGTCGCGCCGACCGGCGGATCTTCGACGTAGATGTCTTCGGCAACGGCGATGCCGTCGCGCAAGGTGCGCACCGGTTGCTTGCGTCCGGCGACGGTGGCTTTGCCCTCCGAGGTCTTGCCGACAGGCAGCCACCCGGCCGTGCCAGCATCACCGCCATCGAGGTGGGCTACCAGCTTGTAGACCATGCCGGCGGCAGGAGATCCCGATCCCGTGACCAGCGAGGTTCCAACGCCGTACGAGTTCACCGGAGCCGAACGCAACGCCGCGATCGCGTGCTCGTCGAGATCGTTGGTGACCGTGATCCGGGTGTTGACCGCGCCGAGCGCGTCGAGTTGTGCCCGTACTGCCCGCACCACGACACCGAGGTCGCCAGAATCGATCCGCACGGCGCCGAGCGACGGCCCGGCCACGCGCACGGCCGTGGCGACCCCCTGCTCGATGTCATAGGTGTCGACGAGCAGCGTCGTCCCGACCCCCATCGCCGCGACCTGCGCGCGGAACGCATCCTCTTCCGAGTCGAAGAGCAGCGTGAAGGCGTGGGCGGCGGTTCCCATGGTCGGGATGCCCCACTCGCGTCCGGCTTCCAGATTGCTAGTCGCCCCGAACCCGGCGATGTACGCGGCTCGGGCGGCCGCTACGGCGGACCGCTCCCCTGTACGCCGCGACCCCATCTCGGCGAGCGGGCGGTCACCGGCGGCCGACACCATGCGCGCCGCCGCAGACGCGACAGCCGAGTCGTAGTTGAACACGCTGAGTGCGAGGGTTTCGAGCACGACGGCTTCGGCAAAGCTGCCCTCTACCGCGAGCAGAGGCGACCCGGGAAAGTACAGCTCGCCCTCGGCATAGCCCCGGATGCTGCCCGAGAACCGATAGCCCTCGAGCCAGTCGAGCGTGGCGTCGCTCACGACCTTCTCGCGCTTCAAGAACGCCAACTCACGCTGCCCGAAGCGGAACTGCTCGAGCAGCTCGAGCAGTCTGCCGGTTCCCGCGACGACTCCGTAGCGGCGCCCGGCCGGCAGTCGGCGGGCGAACAGCTCGAACACGCTGGGCCGCAGCGCACGACCGTCGGCCAGTGCGGCGTCGATCATCGTGAGCTCGTAGCGGTCGGTGAAGAGCGCGCTCGTCATCTCGCCAGCCTAGGGCCGCGCGCCGGAGCCCCGGTATCGTGGTTCTCCGTGATGACCGAGCTGCCGACCGACGCCCCGATCGGCGTGTTCGACAGCGGAGTCGGCGGCCTCACTGTTGCGCGCGCGATCCTCGATCAGCTTCCTAACGAGTCGATCCTCTACGTGGGCGACACGGCACACTCGCCGTACGGCCCGAAGCCGATCGCCGACGTGCGTGCGTACGCGCTGCAGGTGCTCGACGACATGGTCGCAACCGGCGTGAAGGCGCTGGTGATCGCGTGCAACACGGCAAGCGCGGCGATGCTCCGGGATGCCCGCGAGCGGTACGAGGCGGCGAGCGGAATCCCGGTGGTCGAGGTGATCCAACCCGCGGTCCGCGCAGCGGTGCGCGCCACGCGCAACGGACGGGTCGGCGTGATCGGCACGGTCGGAACGATCCAGTCGCGGGCGTACGACGACGCGTTCGCCGCAGCATCCGGGATCGAATTGTTCAGCAGAGCATGCCCGAGGTTCGTCGAATTCGTCGAGGCCGGGGTCACGAGCGGCCGCGAGCTGTTCGACGCCGCCGAGGAATACCTCGCTCCGCTGCGCGACGCCGACATCGACACCCTGGTGCTGGGCTGCACGCACTACCCGCTGATGTCGGCCGCGATCCAGTACGTGATCGGCGAGGATGTGCGGCTCGTCTCGAGCGCGGACGAAACCGCCGCAGACCTCTACCGGGTGCTCGTGAGCAACGGACTCGAGCGCTCGACCGTTGGGGGTGCCGCCAGCCGACCCACCCACACCTTCGAGAGCACCGGCGACGACGAACAGGCGTTTCGCCAGTTGGCCACCCGCTTTCTCGGCCCGGAGGTCACGCGGGTGGAAACCTTTGAAACGGGAGCGATCACGCTCCCGCGCGTGTGACGCGCGTGCATGAACCTCACCGGTGAACGCCGGACCAACCCGAAAGGCATCATGACCCGCATCGACGGCCGCGACAACGACGACCTCCGCCCCGTGACCATCGAGCGCGGCTGGAGCAAGCAGGCCGAGGGCAGCGCGCTGATCAGCTTCGGCGACACGCGAGTGCTTTGCACGGCGAGCTTCACCAACGGAGTACCACGCTGGCTGACCGGCAAGGGCAAGGGCTGGGTGACCGCCGAGTACTCGATGCTGCCCCGTTCTACCAACGAACGCATGGATCGCGAATCGGTCAAGGGTCGCATCGGCGGCCGCACCCATGAGATTTCACGGCTCATCGGCCGCTCACTGCGCGCAGTTGTGGATATGAAGGCCCTCGGTGAGAACACCATTGTCATCGATTGCGATGTATTGCAGGCCGATGGCGGTACCCGCACTGCCGCCATAACCGGTGCCTACGTCGCGCTGGCCGAGGCGCTCGAGTGGGGTCGTGCGAAGCAGTTCATTGGCAAAAACGCGAAGCCGCTATTCGACAGCGTCGCCGCTGTGAGCGTCGGGATCATCGACGGCACTCCGATGCTCGATCTCGCGTACACCGAAGATGTGCGGGCCGAGACCGACATGAATGTCGTCGTCACTGGTCGCGGTCTGTTCGTCGAAGTGCAAGGGACCGCGGAAGGCGCCCCCTTTGACCGCAGCGAACTCAATGCCCTTCTCGACTTGGCCCTCGGAGGCGCGAAGACGCTCTCCGGTCTGCAGTCAGCAGCTCTGAGTGGGTGATGGCACGCCAATGAAGCTTGTCCTTGCCACGCATAATCCGCACAAGGTCGACGAGTTGCGGCGAATCCTCGGCCCGCTTCTCGCCGGAATCGATCTCGTCGGATACAACGGGCCGGAACCGGTGGAGGATGGCCTGACTTTCCAGGAGAACGCGCTCATCAAGGCGCGTGCGGCGTTCGCGCACACGGGGATTCCGACCATCGCCGACGATTCGGGAATCTGCCTCGAAGCCCTCGGGGGTGCCCCCGGCATCCACTCTGCGCGGTATGCGGGAACGCGCGTCGACTCCGACAATGTCGCACACCTGCTCGCGGAATTGGAGCGGGCTGGAGCAGATCGCGCAGAGGACCCCCGAGCCGAATTCTGTTGCGCCGCGGCCTTCGTCACAGAGGGGTTCGAGCACGTGGAACTTGG
>JBDSSQ010000024.1:0-72423 GCA_039928695.1 Pseudolysinimonas sp.
GCTTTTCGAGCGCGGAACAGCTGGGTCTTGATCGTGCCCTCACTCACCCCGAGGCCTTCCGCGATGGTTTCCACGGATTGGTCGAGCAGGTAATGGAGCACGCACACTTGTCTTTGCTGCAGCGGCAGCTTCTCGATTGCGGCCTTGACGTCAATGTCGAGCGAGTCGGTCGCGGCATCCACGCTCTCGTCGTCGACGCCGACCTTCGCCAGGGCGCGCGATTCTGCGGCACGTGAGCGCCGGATGTCGCGGGCACGGTTGCTCGCGACCACCGTGATCCACGCCGCCACATTCGTGATCTCGCGGGTCGGAGGCTTCGCCAGAAAGCCGACGATCGCATCTTGCACGGCGTCGGCGGCGTCTTGCCGGTTGCCCGTGATCAGGCCAACAGCCGCGACCACCTTCGGGTACTCAGTCGCCACGAAGGTGTCTAAGTCCACGCGAGTGCGCTCAGCCACAGGTACGTTCACATCTCTACGACGCCGCAGCGGCGGTTTGGGTTGACAAACTCGCGAAGTAATTTCGGCGCGGGTTGAGCCGCTGGCTAGGGTTGAGGCCATGACCCAGCCCTCGCCATCGTCTTTGCCGTCGGAGAATGTCCAGCGCGGTGTGATCTTCGCCCTGATCGTTCTGCCTCTCGGGGTGATCGCCTGGGACCTCCTGTGGAGCTTCGGCTTCGTCGCATCGATCGTCTCGTTCGGCATCGCATACGGAGCCGCTCGCCTGTACCGCTTCGGCTCGGGCGGACGCATCAGCCGCCCCGGCGCGATCGCGATCGCCGCGATCACCATCGGCACGCTGATCATCGCCTTCATCTCGGGCTTCGCCGTCGACCTGGTCGGCGAGTACTCGCGCATCACGGGCGCGAGCATCCCCGAATCGCTGACCTCACCGCGGTTCTGGAGCATCGTCTTCAGCGCGATGGCGTTGCCGCAGTCGCTTCTCAGCCTGCTGCTCGCGGCAGCGTTCGGTGCGCTCGGGTGTTTCAGCATCCTGCGCGCTGCGTTCCGGCAGACCGCCCCTCAACCCATGGCCGGAGCGGCGCCTGGCGGGGCCGAGCCGACCCTCATGATGCCGCCCGCTTCGAACCCGGCCGGAACTCCGCCGGTCCCGCCGGCTCCATCCGCGAACGGCGTTGTGCTGAACGGCGAGCCGGTTCCTCCCGCTCCCGACGAATCGCACGACAAGAAGTAGGAGTGGCCGACGCCGGCTCGACGACGCCGCAGCTGCGCAAGCTCGGCATCGTGCCGGGTGCGCGATGGTCGGTCGTCGGCGCCGACACCGGCTGGCACTTCGAGACGGATCCGGATGCCGCTACCGAGGTCGCGCCCGGCGCCCCGGCGGACGTGGTCATCGTCTTCGTGCGCGCGGCGGCCGAGCTCGAGCCGGTCATCGTGGAGCACGAGCACCGCGTCTTTCCCGCCGGCGCCCTCTGGATCGCGTGGCCCCGCAAGGCCGCGGGCCACGTCAGCGACCTGAGCGACACGCTCGTACGCGACGCCGCCCTTGCCCGCCGCCTCGTGGATGTGAAGGTGGCAGCCCTCGACCACAACTGGTCAGCGCTGAAGCTGGTGTGGCGGCGCGAGCACCGCTAGCGTTCGACCTCCGCTCGATCGAACCCAGCCGTCAACCTCCGGGACCGTGGTGTGCGTTGTAGGAGCGAGCATCCGCTCACCAAGACCCACATATCGGAGGACCCCATGCGCACCACCCTCGTCATCCCGGTCGCGGCCCTCGCGATCACCCTGTCGCTCGCCGGATGCTCCTTGCAGCTGCCGGCCGGCTCCGACTCAACCGGCCACGGCACAACCCAGCCCGGGACCGTCGGAATCGTGACCGGTGGCTCCCCCGCCACCCCGGCGCCCGCCGCATCCAGGTCAGCAATCGACCCGGCTCAGGATGGCGGAACGGGCGTGCCGGCCGACGGCAGCCGCGCCTCGGTCATCGAGATCGCGACCGACGAACTGCGGGCCTACTACGGTCCTGCGGGGCTCAACTCCGACTCGTACGAGAACTTCGTCTACTCCCAGGACCCGAGCGAGGTTGTCGCCGGCCTCACCCGCGCTTTTGGCGCTGCACCAACCGCGTCAACGTTCCACGACCACCCCGTCGTGGGCTCCGGCACCGAGTACTCGTGGGGCGGCTTCGACCTCTTCGCGGGATCGGGCAGTCTGGCCGGCGCCTTCGCCTACACCTTCGTGGTCGATGCCACCGCGGCTACGGTGCACGGCGTCACGGTGGAGGCGGGCTGGAACTTGAAGGTCGGATCCCCGATCTCAGCCGTTCGCGCCGTCGCGAACCAGAACCAGAGCGAAGACGGCCAGTGCTTCGGACTCATCGACATGCTCAGCTACCCGGGCTCGTCGATCGGCGTTCCGGTCGCTACCGCCGACACCTACGTGCTGCTGACGGCGAACCCCGACAGCGGACCGATCACCCAGATCGACGCACCGATGAACGACTTCTGATCGCATGCGCTGGCGAAGCGGTGGCCGGTGGGCTCAGCCCCACCGGCTACCGCCTTGTTCACGTTTAGCGCGACCGCTGCCAACTCCGCCCGAACAGCACAAGCAGCACGGCAACGACTGCGAGCCCGACGACGATGGCCAACGGGGCACCGAACGACATCGTCTGCGCGGCCCAGAACTCGACCTCGTTGCGGGTGCCGCCGTTCTTGACGATGGTGGCAAATCCCTCATAAGCCCAGATGCCGCCCACCAGGATCAGGAGGGCTCCAAGCGCCGCGACCGCGATCATGAAGGGGTTGCGCATCAGTTCGCGGGGTGTCGCGACGACCACTGGAGCCGCCTCGACCGGCGAGCCGACGGCATCCGGCGCCGGGGCGCGAGCCGGAACGGGATCCGGTTGCTCGAGCGTCACCGGCTCGACGTGCTCAACGGGCGGCGCACTCATGCGCGCCGGGGCCGGGTTGACCGCGGCGGTGCGGCGCAGGGTGGACTGACCGCGCGGACCCGTGGCCACCTCGCCGTCGAATCCGCGCTGAAATGCGGGGTCGTAGCGAGGGTCGATCGCAGCCTCGTCGTCACCTGACTTACCATTCGGCATCGCGCACCTCCGCGCGACTGAGCCTAGCTGGCGAGGGCGCCATCCCGGCCCCTGGATGTTGCCTGGCAGAACCCGGCGTGCCCCCCGAATGGGTGTGCCATGGATGTCGACACCGCGTCAGACGAGGCCGACACAATCGGCAACGCAGACGCGGAGGAAGAGAGACATCATGAACACCCTTCTCATCATCGTCGCCGTCATCGCGGTCGTGCTTCTGCTGACGGGCGGATTCGTCCAGTCACTCAACTTCCTCCTCTGGGTGGGGCTGGTGCTGGCGATCATCGCCGTCATCCTGTGGCTCGTCCGAGTCATCGGCGGACGTCGCACGACGGTCTGACCCACTAGGGAAAAACCGCGGCCGGTGGGCTCAAGCCCCGCCGGCCGTTCCTATGCCCGCGGCGCGGCACGCGGGCGAAAGCCGGGATTGTAGAGCGCAAGCGGCCTGGAGGGAAGCCCCTTCAGGCAACTCGCACTTCTTGGGATGATCGAGGCATGAGCATCGACACCCTTCCCCCCGTCATTGGATCAGGCCGCGCCAACGAGGTTCTGCTCAAGCAACTCGGCGAGGTCACGGTGCAGGCATCGCGCCTGGAGCACCTGGCAGTCGAGATCGCGCAGAGCCTCAAGATCGAGGCCACCGTGTCGCACGCCGTTCTTGCGCTGCAGGACGAAGCTCTGACCCCTCCGCCGTGGAGCACCATCTCGGGCAAAGACGTGCAGAACTGGGCCGCGAGCACCGGACGGTTGCTTGAGATCCGCGACAGCATGTTCCTGGCCAGCGGCGCCGCACGCTTCGCCGGGTCGCGAGGGGACACCATCGCGACTGAGTCAGCAGACGGCACCGTCTTTCCGGCAGACGAGGAGTACCTCGGCCGCTACCTGAAGCGGCTCAGCCGCCACCTTGCCGCGGGCTCCGAGCTGCAATCGCGGCTCGAGTACCACGACGAGAACGGGCAGCGCTGGCCGCTGGTGACCATTTACACGCAGCGCGCGGCCGGCGATGGCTCAGAGCAGCCGGTGCTGCGCCTTCCCGACGAGTGGCAGCGCTGGCTCAGCGCCTGAGCCCGAGCGTCGCGCGAGGGTCGGCCTTCACAAGGCGGAGAACGCCTCTGCATCGCCGCCATCGGCTGTTCCGGTCTTGGATTCCAGCACGCGAGTTCTAAGGCGCAGCTGGGTTGTGAAGTTGTCGTCGTCCAGCTCCCGGTCGAAAGCGATCGGCTCTGCCATCAACTGGCTCGACGGCCCGATGACCAACAGGACGCTTTCTGGCCTCTGCTCGAGGTCGAGCGCCGGCACGTCGAGCTTGGCCGCCCTGCCGGCATTCGCCAGCGCTGCCGCATAGTCGAGCACCGCGTCGGCGATGCTGTCGCCGGTGAGCAGCGACCCTCCTGCATACAGAATCCGTTTCACCTATGCCACGTTCCGTGAGGCCTACCTCAGAAGTCAAGGGGCTTGTTTCATCGGATATGTCCGCTAGTTTTGTGACGCGGGTCACTCTGGCTTACGCAATCCGATCAGGATGGATGTGGCAGCTTGGGAACCCTCTTCTACGGGGCCAGCCGACTTCCGATCCGCATCGACGATCGGATTCTGGCTCATGTCAAAGCGGTGGTTACTGCGAAAATGCGCCGCGGCGAGGGCTTCTTGATCTCGTGGACCGACTCCGCGGAGGTCGGGCACGGCCGCAGTTCGGTGTGGGTGCATCCCACGTGCGACCTCCACTACAAGTTCGACGGGGGTTCCCCTCCCAAGTTGGATCCGGCCCTCCTCGAAGAGATGAACGTCGAGTCGATCCAGGCCCGCGGGATCGAGCTCGCCGATGCGACCCTCGCTCACAGTCCGCATTCGCGCTGACCCGGCATCGCATGGGCACCCTCTTCTACGGCAGCGACCGGATCCCCATCCGGATCGAAGACCACCTTCTGGCCCACCTGCGCGCCGTCGTCACCGCCAAGATGCGCCGTGGCGAGGGTTTTCTGCTCTCGTGGACCGACTCGATCTCGATCGGCGACGGTCGCAGCTCGATGTGGATTGCCGCCGGGTGCGATCTGCACTACAAGTTCGACGACTCGGATCCGGTCAAGCTCGATTCAGCACTGCTCGAGGAGCTGAACATCGAGTCGATCCAGGCCCGCGGCATCGAGATCGCCGAGGCGACGCTGGCGCACCAGGTGGACGGCGACTGACGGTCCTCCGCCACGCCGCCACGTACCCTCTTATCCATGACCGAGCCCGTCGTGCTGCTGACCATCGACGGCGGGGTCGCCTCGATCACTCTCAACCGTCCCAGCCTCGGCAACGCGATGAGTCTCGAGGTCATGGAGGCGCTGCTTCAGGCGATCCGGGATGCCGAATCCCGCCCCGAGTGCCACGTGGCGGTTGTACGCGGTTCAGGCCGGGTCTTCTGCGGCGGCGGAGATCTCAACGATCTCGCCCGCGCTGCAGGTGACGCAGAGCTGCAGCACCGGATGGTGACCGCCCTCCAAGACGCCATGTTCGCCTTCGCCGCGTCTCGGCTGGTGGTCATCGCGGCCGTCGGCGGCGCCGCGGCGGGCGCCGGCCTCGGACTCGTGCTCAACGCCGACATCGTGCTGGCGTCGACGCGCGCGAGCTTTCACGGCGCATACCTCGCCATCGGCCTCACCCCGGACGCCGGCGTCTCGTACCTGCTCCCGGCCGCCATCGGCAGCAAGCGCGCCTCGACGATGGTGCTCACCGGCACGCCCGCGAGCGCCGACGAAGCGTTGGCCTGGGGGCTCGTCGCCGAGGTGGTCGAGCCCGAGATGCTCGACGCGCGGGCCGACGAGCTGGCGGCCCGTCTGGTGAATGGGCCGACGCAGGTGCTCGGCACGACCAAGAAGCTGTTGACCGCATCCTCGCTCGCGGGCTACCGAGCGCACCTCGATGCGGAGGCCGTGTCGATCACCGGGTATGCGGCGCATCCAGACACCCGGATGCGCATTCAGGCCATGATCGAGAAGGCCACCAAAGCTGGAACTTAATCGCGCTCCCACGTGTTGTACGAGATGACGCCGCATCCAGCGGCGCACCAGACCAGGGAGAGGACACCCCGTGTCGAACACCTACCAGAAGACAGCCGAGGCAGTCGAGAAGCTGACCAAGGAGCAGTACCGCGTGACGCAGGAGGCGGCGACCGAGCCGGCCTTCCGCAACCAGTACTGGGACAACCACGAGCAGGGCATCTACGTCGACATCGTGTCGGGCGAGCCGCTGTTCGCCTCGATCAATAAGTTCGAGAGCGGCTCAGGCTGGCCGAGCTTCACCGTGCCGCTCGACCCCGCGAACATCGTCGAGCACAAGGACCGCAGCTGGGGGATGACCCGCGTCGAGGTCCGCTCCAAGAACGGCGACAGCCACCTCGGCCACCTGTTCGACGACGGCCCCCGCGACCAGGGCGGCCTGCGCTACTGCATCAACTCGGCCGCGATGCGCTTCGTCCCGGTCGCCGAGCTCGACTCGGCCGGCTACGGCGAGTTCGCGCACCTCTTCACTGCTCACCAGGAGGCGTAATCATGACTGCAACAGACGATGGATCGATCACCCAGACCCCCGGCTACGAGACCGCGGTGCTCGCGGGAGGTTGCTTCTGGGGCGCGCAGGAGCTGCTGCGGGTTCGGCAGGGCGTGATCTCGACGCGCGTCGGCTACTCCGGCGGCACGAACGCCCACGCCACGTACTACAACCACGGCTCGCACGCGGAGTCGGTCGAGATCGTCTTCGACCCGAAGATCATCTCGTACCGCGACATCTTGGAGTTCTTCTTCCAGATCCACGACCCGTCGACGATGAATCGTCAGGGCAACGACGTCGGGGCCAGCTACCGCTCGGCGATCTTCTATACCAGCGACGAGCAGAAGAAGGTGGCGCTCGACACCATCAAAGATGTGGATGCCTCTGGCCTCTGGCCGGGAAAGGTCACGACCGAGGTGACAGCGGCCGGCCCGTTCTGGCTGGCCGAAGAGGAGCACCAGGACTACCTGCGCAAGTACCCGAACGGCTACACCTGCCACTTCGTGCGACCCGGCTGGAAGCTGCCGCACCGCGAGCAGGCGTCCGAGACGGTCGACGCGTAGCGTCGGGGATCAGCCAGCCGTCTGCGGTCGAACGCGCAGATGGCTGGCACCGCCGTCCACCTCGAGGGCCGTTCCGGTCGTCGACCCGGATAGCGGGCTGGCCAGGTAGACGATCGCGCTGGCCACCTCCTCGGGGGTGACCATTCGGCCGGTGGCCTGCCGGGCATCCAGAGCGGCCCGTTCGGCGACCGGGTCGTCGAATCCGGCCAGCATGCGGTCGACGAATGGCGTCGAGACCGTGCCGGGGCTGACGCAGTTCACGCGGATCCCCTCGCGCACATGATCGGTGGCCATCGCGTAGGTCAGCGAGAGCACGGCGCCCTTGGATGAGTTGTAGATGGCCCGCCGCGGCAGGCCATTGAGCGCGCCGATCGAGCACACGTTGACGATGGCGGCGCACGGCGACTTGCGCAACCACGGCAGAGCGGCAGCCGAAACCCGAGCCATGCCGATCACGTTGATGTCGAGAACGCGCGCCCATTCCTCGTCGTCGTTCTCTTCGACGGTGCCGACGGCGCTGATCCCCGCGTTGTTCACCACGATGTCGATACGCCCGAACCGAGCGGCTACCGCGTCGATCGCGGCGCTCACCGAGGGTCGGTCTGTGACATCCGCGGCGAAGCCCGCCAGCGAATCGGGCAGCCCATCGACGCGCAGGTCGAGCACGGCGACCGTCGCGCCTGCAGCGTCAAGGGCGAGAGCCGTTGCGAGCCCGATCCCCGAAGCGCCACCCGTCACGATCGCGACGAGGTCATCGAACACTGTCGCCTTGACATCACTCATGGCATTCCGTCATCTGTCTGTCCTCTTCAGGCCTGGGGTGAAAACGAGTCGGGCAGCAGCCCGGCGACATGCAGGTCACTCCAGAGCGCCTCGGGCACGGTAGCGGTGTACCGCTCGAGGTTGCCGGTCATCTGTGGGGCGTCGCGGACGCCGACGACCACCGAGACGACGGCGGGGTGCAGCAGGGGGAACGCCAGCGCGGCCTCGGGAAGCGACACCCCGTGCGCCTCGCAGACGTCCGCGATGGCGTTGGCCCGCGCAATGAGCTCGGCGGGGGCGTCCTGGTAGTCGTACTTGGCGCCGGAAGCCGGCCGCCGAGAGCTGAGCAGCCCCGAGTTGTAGACGCCGGCGATCACGACGCCCACCCCGCGCTCCAGCGCGAGAGGAAGCAAGTCATCTGCTGCTCCTTGCTCGAGCAGCGTGTATCGACCGGCCAACATCACCAGGTCGACGTCGGCCGCGCGGATCAGCGCCGCGAGCGCCGCCGACTGGTTCATACCCGCGCCCACGGCACGCACGACGCCCTGCTCGCGCAATTCGATCAGCGTGTCGATGCCCTCGCCAAGTGCTTGCTCGAGGTGATCGTCTGGATCATGCAGGTAGACGATGTCGATGGAGTCCAGTCCGGTGCGCTCCAGCGTGCTCTCGAGCGAACGGAGGATGCCGTCGCGGCTGAAGTCCCAGCTGCGGCGAGTGGCCGCCGGAACGACGAAGCCATCGTCGTCGAGCCGGTCGGCGGTCTCGGGGCTCGGAACCAGCAGCCTTCCCACCTTTGACGACACCAGGTATTCGTCCCGGGGAAGCTCGCGCAACAGCTTGCCGAGGCGCCGCTCCGAGAGCCCGAGTCCGTAGTGGGGAGCAGTGTCGAAGTAGCGGACACCCCCCGACCACGCCGCTGAGACTGCGCCTGCCGCCTGCTCGTCGGTGGTCTCGCGCCCCAGGTTGCCGAACTGGGCAGCCCCCAAGCCGAGCTCCGTGAGCTGCAGCCCGCGCCGTGTCGCGCGAGTCCTCATGAAAAGCCCCTTCGCCGTCGCTTCAGATCAAGACATTCATCTGATGTTACCGGCTCGAGTTCTGACTGTTGAGCGGGGGTACCAGGGGCCTACCGCCCGAGCGACCGTCGCTTGTTGTAGACGTCGAACGCCACGGCGGCGAGCAGCACGAGGCCCTTGATCAGCAGCTGGAAGTCGCTGTCCACGCCCAGGATCGACATGCCGTTGTTCAGCACGCCGATGATCAGACCACCGATGATCGCCCCGGGGATCGTGCCGATGCCGCCGGTGACCGCCGCGCCGCCGATGAAGACCGCCGAGATGGCATCCAACTCGAAGCCGGTTCCCGCTTGTGGGCCCGCCAGATTGAGGCCCGCCGTGAACACGATGCCGGCCACTGCGGCGATCACGCCCATGTTGATGAACAGCAGGAACGTGACGCGCTTCGTCTTGATACCCGACAGCGCCGCCGCGTTCAGGTTGCCGCCGATCGCGTAGATGTGGCGGCCGAACACCGAGCGCTGCATGACGATCGTGTAGCCCACCACGAGCACGCCCAGAATCACCAGCACGATCGGGGTTCCGTTGTAACTGGCCAGCAGGAATGCCACGGTCAGCACGAGTCCGATCAAGAACGCCAGCTTGACCACGAACCACACGATTGGCTCGTCTTCGAGGTTGTACTTGCGGCGCACCATGCGCTGACGCGAGGCGTTGGCGACAATGGCCAAGCTCGCGACGACGCCGACGATCAGGGTCAAGGGCTCATAGCCGCTGGTACCGAAGGCCGGGAGGAAGCCCGAGCCGATGGCCCGGAACTCCGTCGGGAAGAACGAGATCTGCTGGTTGCCCAGGGCGATCTGCGCCGCGCCGCGGAACACCAGCATGCCGGCCAGGGTGACGATGAATGCCGGGATGCCGAAGTAGGCGATCCAGAATCCCTGCCAGGCGCCCACGAGGGCCCCGATCACGAGGCAGAGCAGCACCGCCAGCGGCCATGGAATGTGCCACTCCGAGATCATCACGCCGGCCATCGCGCCGATGAAGGCGACGACGCTTCCGACCGAGAGATCGATGTGCCCGGCGATGATCACCATCACCATGCCCACCGCGAGAATCAGGATGTAGCTGTTCTGAACCACCAGGTTCGACACGTTGATCGGTGCCAGCGTGATCCCGTTCGTCGTGATCTGAAAGAACACCACGATCACGATCAGGGCGATGAACAGGCCGATCTGACGCAGCTGGCTTCCCAGGTACTGGACGGCGTTGGTGAGCGGTTTCATGCGTGGGTCTTCTCGCGTTCCTGGGTCATGAATTGCATGAGGTATTCGGCGGTGGCCTTCTCGCGCGGCACGTCGGCCGTGATTCGGCCCTCGCTGAGGGTGTAGATGCGGTCGCAGATGCCGAGCAGTTCTGGCAGTTCGGAGGAGATGACGATCACGCCCTTCCCCTGGTCGGCCAGCCGGTCGATGATCGTGTAGATCTCGTACTTCGCTCCGACATCGATGCCGCGGGTGGGCTCATCGAGAATGAGCACCTCAGGGTCGGCGTACATCCACTTCGAGAGCACGACCTTCTGCTGGTTGCCGCCCGAGAGCTTGCCGGTGATCGCGGTGACGGTCGGCGTCTTGATGTTCATCGAGGCGCGGTACTCGTTGGCGATCGTGGTCTCGCGGTGCGCATCGACCAGCTTGAACCAATTGACGAGCTTGTCGAGCGCCGCGATCGAGATGTTGCGCTGGATGTTGTCGATCAGGTTGAGCCCGTAGCGCTTTCGATCTTCGGTCGAGTACGCGATGCCGTGCTCGATGGCCTTCGACACCGTGTTGACCGAGATCGGCACGCCGCGCTTGTAGACCTGGCCGCTGATCCCGACGCCGTAGCTGTGGCCGAAGATGCTCATCGCGAGCTCGGTGCGGCCCGCTCCCATCAGTCCGGCGATGCCCACGATCTCGCCGGCGCGCACCGAGATGGTGGCGTCATCGACGACCTTGCGGGTGCGGTCCAGCGGGTGGTGCACCGTCCAGTGCTCGACGCGCAGCAACTCGTCGCCGAGGTGGGGGACGTGGTCGGGGAAGCGGCTCGCGACATCCCGCCCCACCATCCCCTTGATGATGCGGTTCTCGCTGGCGCCCTCGCCCGTCATCTCTAGGGTCTCGATCGTTCGGCCGTCGCGGATGATGGTGACCCGGTCGGCGATCGCCTTGATCTCGTTGAGCTTGTGACTGATCAGAATCGACGTGATGCCCTGCTTCTTGAGCTGACGGATCAGGTCGAGCAGGTGAGCAGAGTCGTCGTCGTTGAGCGCGGCGGTCGGTTCGTCGAGAATGAGGATCTTGACCTCTTTCGAGAGCGCCTTGGCGATCTCGACCAGCTGCTGCTTGCCGACACCGATGTCGACGATCTTGGTGATCGGATTGTCGCGCAGGCCGACCTTCTTCAGCAGCTTTCCGGCCTCGAGGTTGGTCTCGTTCCAGTCGATGAAGCCGCCGCGCGACTTCTCGTTGCCGAGGTAGATGTTCTCGGCGATCGACAGGTAGGGCGACAGCGCCAGCTCCTGGTGGATGATCACGATGCCGGCGGCCTCTGAGTCGTTGATCGACTTGAACTCGACCGGCTCGCCGCGCAGCAGAATCTCGCCCTCGAAGGTTCCGTGCGGATAGACGCCCGAGAGCACCTTCATCAGGGTGGACTTGCCTGCGCCGTTCTCGCCGCAGATCGCGTGAACGGATCCCTCCTCGATCGAGATCGACACGTCTTGGAGGGCCTTGACGCCGGGGAAGGTCTTGGAGATGTTGCGCATCTCGAGAATGGTGTCGGCCATGGTGCTGGGGCTTTCTTGCTGCGTGGGTGACGAACGGGTGATGCTTACCAGGCGGTCCGCGAACCGGGTGGTGCGACCATCGTCGCACCACCCGGCCGCTGGGTCACGCGCTCGGATTAGCCGAGGTCGGACGCCTTGTAGTAACCGCTGTCGATCAGGACCTTCTGGTAGTTGTCCTTGGTGACGACGACGGGCTGGTACAGGAAGCTCGGCACGACCTTGACCTTGTTGTTGTAGCTCTTCGTGTCGTTCACCGTGGGCTTCTTGCCGGTCAGCAGGTCATCCGCCATCTTCGCGGCTCCATTGGCCAGCTGGCGGGTGTCCTTGTAGACCGTCGAGTACTGGGTGCCCGCAATGATCTGCTTGACACTCGGGATCTCGGCGTCCTGGCCGGTGATGATCGGGATGTTCTTGCCGCCCGATCCGTAGCCCGCGCCCTGGAGCGCGCTCAGGATGCCGTCCGACAGGCCGTCGTAAGGGGACAACACGCCCTGCACGTCAGCACCGCTCGAGTACGACTTGGCGATCAGGTCCTGCATGCGCGCCTTGGCCGTTGCCGGGTCCCACCGCAGAATGGCGACCTTGTTGAAGTCGGTCTGCGTGCTCTTGACCACGAGGGTTCCGTCGTCGAAGTAGGGCTTCAGGGTTGCCATCGCGCCGTTGAAGAAGAAGTGGGCGTTGTTGTCGTCGGGGCTTCCGGCGAACACCTCGACGTTGAACGGGCCCTTAACGCTGGTCTTCTTGCCGTCCGCGTCGAGCAGGCCGAGTCCGGTGAGGAGCGAGTTCGCCTGGTAGACGCCGACCTTGTAGTTGTCGAACGAGACGTAGTAGTCGACGTTCTTGTCGCCGGTCAGCAGACGGTCGTACGAGATCACCTTGATGCCGGCCTTGCCTGCAGCGTCCAGCTGGTCGCTGAGCGATCCGCCGTCGATCGAGGCGATGATCAGGACCTTGGCGCCCTTGGTGATCATGGTGTTGATCTGCTGCACCTGGGTGGGGATGTCGTTGTTCGCGTACTCGAGGTCGACCTTGTAGCCGGCCTTCTCGAGGTCGGACTTGACGGCGTTGCCGTCAGCGATCCAGCGGGCCGACACCTTGGTCGGCATCGCGACGCCGACGAGCGCGCCCTTGTTGTCGGTGCTGCCACTGGAGCCGGAGCCCGGGCGGCCGCCGCCGGAGCATGCGGCGAGCGAGACGGCGATGCCGAGGGCGACGATGCCGACCGCGATCTTCTTGAACTTCACTGTGATTCCTTTCGAGCGGAGAGGCGGTTCACGCGCCGTGTGCGCGCGAATCCGACCGAGCTCGGAACGGCCGACCGACCCGCCTGTTGCGACGGCGGTGGGGCGCAACGCGGACCGCGCAAGCGCAGGTTCCATGTCGACATGTCGACCCCTTCGTCGTCTCACAGTGCTGGTGTCGGGAAAATTGTGACCGGTCCCAGAACGGGTGTGACGCTATGCCCGGAACCCCTCCCGCGTCAAGCCGACCGGCCGAATTGGTGCCTCAGAGCTGCCTGGGAGCGGCCGTGCTGGCCCGGACGACCAGCTCAGGAACCTCGAGCACGACCGGTGCCGGCAGGTCGGATCCCTCGATGTCGGCGAGCAGCAGGTCGATGGCCATCGCCCCCAGCTGAGCGAAGTCCTGGCGCACCGTCGTGAGGGCCGGAATGAAGTGCTTGGCCTCGGGAATGTCGTCGAAGCCGACGACGCTGAGGTCGTGCGGCACCGCCAGACCGAGGTCGTGTGCCGCGTGGATGATGCCAAGCGCCATCTGGTCGTTCGAGGCGAAAACGGCGGTGAACTCGCGATGACCCAGCAGCTTCATGCCGAGTTCGTATGCCTGGTCGCCCGTCCAGTCGCCGAGCACCGGCGCCTCGGTCGGCATGTCGTTGTCCGACATCTCTGCCAGGTAGCCGCGCATGCGTTCCTCGGCCTCGTTCCAATCCTGCGGGCCGGCAATGTGCAGGATGCGGCTGTGCCCCAGGTCGATCAGGTGCCGGGTCGCCGCGCGCGCGCCCGCCAGCTGGTCGAAGGCGACGACGCGCCCGTTCGGACCGTCGCGCCACTGCAGGCTCACGAACGGCACTCCGATGGCGACGCGCTTCAGCGCCTCGTGCGCGCGCTGCTGCGGGGCGATCACCACGACCCCGTCGACGCCCTGCACCACGAAGGCGTCGAGGGCGGCCGCGATGTTCTCGTCGTCGCCGCGGTCGAGCGTGGCGGAGCTGATCGTGTACCCGCGATGCCGAGCCGCATCGTCGATTGCCGCTGCCGCGCTGAACGGCCCGTACTGCGAGCGCGCCGAGACCAGCAGGCCGATCGACTTCGAACGGCGGGTGGCCAGGGCGCGGGCAGCGCTATTCGGCCGCCAACCGAGCTCGTCGATGACCTGACGCACATGCGTCTCGGTCGAGGCCTTGATGTTCGGCTGCCGGTTGAGCACGCGCGAAACGGTCTGCCGCGACACCCCGGCGATCCGTGCGACATCGCGGATCGACAGGGCTTTGCCGCCCTCGCCGGCCTGTTCGCCCGTGTCCGTCATGTCTCTCCGATTGCCGCGAGCGTGACCGGTCACGCAACGCTTCCGTGAATCGGATCATATTGCCCGCTGACCCACGCGCAATCCGCTCGCGCGCGTCGCGGGCCGGTTGCCGCAGAACATGCCGAGAGCGGCATACGACAGGCGGCATCACCTGCGGACGGCACATCCGCCCGCCACGACGGGCACAGCGGCCATAATGGCTCGACGGCGGAAGGGCGAGCGGTGACGGACGGCACGGTGCGGCGATCGCCGAACATGTACGACGTCGCGGCGCGCGCCGGGGTGTCGCACCAGACCGTCTCGCGCGTGCTCAACGGATTCGACAGCATCCGCCCGGAGACCCGGGATCGAGTGCTCGTCGCCATTTCTGAGTTGGGCTACCGACGCAATGTGGCGGCCCGCACGCTGGCCACCAGCCGCACGCGAGCCATCGGCGTGCTGGCACCCGCGGTGACCGACTACGGCCCCACCAGCACGGTGCAGGGCATCGAGGTCGCGGCGCGGGGGGCCGGGTACCACTCCCTGGTCACAACCGCCGCCGATGACCGGGAGTCGATCGTCTCGGGCCTCGGATTCCTGCTCGACCAGGCCATCGAGGCTCTCGTGGTGATCGCCCCGCAGCAGCGGGTGCTTGAGGCGCTGGGCGAGCTCGACATCCGGGTGCCCACCGCCACGCTGCAGGCCGTCGAACTCGGAAGCGGGACTGCGGTTTCCGTCGACCAGACCGCGGGGGCCGAACTTGTCATGGCTCACCTGTTGGGGCTGGGCCATCGTCGCATCCAGCACCTGGCCGGCCCGCTGGAGTATTTCGAGGCGGCGGCGCGGCGCGCGGCGTACGAACGCGCCCTGGAGGCTGGCGGCCTGACGGCGCCAGAGGTCGTCGTCGGCGACTGGACGGCCGAGTCCGGGTACCGCGCAGCATCCCAGTTGGCGCCCCAGACCACGGCCGTGTTCTCGGGGAACGACCAGATGGCTCTTGGACTCATCCATGGTCTGGTCGATCTGGGCATCCGAGTGCCGGATGACGTCAGCGTCGTCGGCTTCGACGACGTGCCGGAGGCCCGGTTCTACCTGCCTGCGCTCACCACCGTCCGGCAGGATTTCGAGCAGATCGGACGGGTCGCGGTCGAGTCGCTGATCCGGCAGATCGAAGGCGACTCGATTGAGCACATTCCGCCGCTGGAGGCGCAGTTGATCGTGCGCGACTCGACCGCGCCGCCTCGTCATGATGGCGGGTCCGATCTCGCATTGCACCCTGGATTGTGTTAGCGCTAACATAGTTGTGACTTCGGGCGCCGAGCGCCCCTTTCCCCGGCAAGGAGGCCAGGATGCCCCAGCCAACGGCTAGTGCCGAGATCGCGCGGGTGCGCGCCGAGGTCGCCGCGCTGCACGGCGAACTCGTTCGCTACGGCCTCGTGGTGTGGACCGGCGGAAACGTCTCGGGGCGCGTTCCCGGCACCGACTACTTCGTGATCAAGCCATCCGGTGTGTCGTACGACGAGCTCACCGCCGACAACATGATCCTGTGCGACCTCGACGGCGACGTGGTGCCCGGCACGCCCGGCAGCGAGCGCAGCCCCTCGAGTGACACGGCCGCACACGCCTACGTCTACCGCGAGTTGCCGGATGTGGGCGGCATCGTGCACACCCACTCCACGTACGCGGTCGCCTGGGCGGCACGCGGCGAAGAGATTCCCTGCGTCATCACCGGCATGGCCGACGAGTTCGGCGGCCCGATCCCGGTCGGCCCGGTAGCGATCATCGGTGACGACTCGATCGGGCGCGTCATCGTCGAGACGCTGCGCGGCCACCGGTCGCGCGCCGTGCTCATGCAGAACCACGGGCCGTTCACCGTCGGCGTCACGGCGCGCGACGCGGTGAAGGCGGCCGTGATGTGCGAAGACGCGGCACGCACCGTGCAGATCGCCCGTCAGGGCGGTCCGCTCATTCCCCTCCCTCAGGCCACCATCGACGCGCTGTACTCGCGCTACCAAAACGTGTACGGCCAGAGCGGCGACGCGCGGCGATGAGCGACCAGACGAGCGGCTCTGCGGGCGGCACAGCCAGCGGCATCCTTGGAATTGAGCTCGGTTCGACGCGCATCAAGCTGTGTTTGGTCGCGGCCGACCACCCCTCGACGATCCTCGCGACCGGGGCGCACGAGTGGGAGAATCAGTACGTCGACGGGGTCTGGACATACTCGCTCGACGACGTCTGGGCCGGTTTGCGCTCGGCGTACGCCGACCTTGTCGAGAACCTCGGGTCGGCTCCGACCTCGTTCGCGGGTATCGGTGTCTCGGCGATGATGCACGGCTACCTGGCCTTCGACGCTGCGGGCGAGCAGTTGCTGCCGTTCCGCACCTGGCGCAACACCTCGACGGGTGACGCTGCGGCCGAACTGACTGAGCTGCTCGGCGTCAACATCCCGCTGCGCTGGTCGATCGCCCACCTGCAGCAAGCGGTGCGGGATGCCGAGCCGCACGTCTCCGAGATCCGCTCCGTGACGACGCTGGCCGGCTACGTCCACGAGAAGCTCACCGGGCGACACGTGCTCGGCGTCGGCGACGCCTCGGGGATGTTCCCGATCGACCCCGCCACTCGCGACTACGACGCCGAACTGCTGAGCCGATACGACCGGCTGGTGGCGGGCACAGCACTCACCGGATCGCTGCGCGAACTGCTGCCCGAAGTTCTCGTCGCCGGTCAACCGGCCGGCACCCTAACGGCCGAGGGCGCTGCGCTGCTCGACCCGAGCGGCGCTCTGAAGCCCGGCGCGTTGCTCTGCCCGCCCGAGGGGGATGCCGGAACCGGCATGGTCGCGACGAACGCGATCGCCCCGCGCACCGGCAACATCAGCGCCGGCACCAGCATCTTCGCGATGGTCGTCATGGAGCGCCCGCTGCAGCGGGTGCATCACGAACTCGATGTCGTTACGACGCCGAGCGGTGCGCCGGTCGCGATGGTCCACTGCAACAACGGAACGAGCGAGCTCGCGGCGTGGGCGAGCATGTTCGGCCGTTTCGCCGAGGTCGCGGGCGTGCCGATCGATTCCGACGCGGTGTATGCCGCGCTGTTCGCCGAGGCACTCGACGGGGAGGCCGACGCGGGCGGCGTGCTGGCATACAACCTGCTGGCCGGCGAGCCCATCGCCGGGCTGCCTGAGGGCCGGCCGCTCGTCGTGCGTGGCCCCGAGAGTCGCCTCACGCTGGCCAACTTCATGCGGGCTCAGCTGTACGGCGTGTTCGGAACCCTCAGCATCGGCATGCAGGTGCTCGCCGACGAGGGCGTCGAGCTCGACGGGATGCGCGCGCACGGAGGCATGTTCCGCACGGCTGGGGTCGCTCAGCGGCTGCTGTCCGGCGCGCTCAACGCGCCCGTCACCGTCGCCGAAACCGCATCCGAGGGCGGCGCGTGGGGCATGGCTGTGCTGGCGGCATACGCCGCCGCGGGCTCAGGCCCCGACCTCGACAGCTACCTGCGCGAACAGGTGTTCACCGGGGCAAAACCCGCGACCGTTGATCCCGACCCCAGTGACGTCGCCGGATTCACCGCGTACCTCGAGCGCTACCGCGCCGGGCTCGAGGTCGAACGCGCCGCGGTCTCTGCACTGTGACATCCATCGAAAGGACTCCCTCATGAGCCGCAGCATCATCCCCGACCTGAAGACCCGCGAGGTCTGGTTCCTGACCGGCAGCCAGGGTCTGTACGGCGAGGAGACGCTCAAGCAGGTCGCCGAGCAGTCGGGCGAGGTCGCGCGGATCCTCGGGGAGGCATCCGAGGTCCCGGTTTCGATCGTCTGGAAGCCGGTGCTCACCGATAGCGGCGCCATCCGGCGGGCGATTCTCGACGCGAACGCCGACGACTCGGTCATCGGGCTGATCGCCTGGATGCACACCTTCAGCCCGGCCAAGATGTGGATCGCCGGACTCGACGCCCTGCAGAAGCCGCTGCTGCACCTGCACACTCAGGCCAACGTCGAGCTGCCGTGGAGCGACATCGACTTCGACTTCATGAACTTGAACCAGGCGGCGCACGGCGACCGCGAGTTCGGCTACATCGAGTCGCGCCTGAACATTCCGCGCACCACGGTTGTGGGGCACGTCACAGACTCGGCGGTCGCGGCGCGCGTCGGCGCATGGAGCCGCGCCGCGGCCGGCCGAGCAGCAACCCGCAGCATGAAGCTCGCCCGGTTCGGCGACAACATGCGCTTCGTCGCGGTCACCGAGGGTGACAAGACCGAGGCCGAACTGCGCTTCGGCGTGCAGGTCAACACCTGGGGTGTCAACGAGTTGGCGGATGCCGTGGCCGCCGTGCCCGACACGGCAGTCGACGAGCTGATCGCCGAGTACCTCGAGTCCTACGACGTCGTCCCTGAACTGCGGCCGGACGGTGCGCGACACGAATCCCTGCGCGACGGCGCGCGCATCGAGGCCGGCCTGCGCGCCTTTCTCGAGGCGGGCGACTTCTCGGCCTTCACCACCAACTTCGAAGATCTGGGCACGCTGAAGCAGTTGCCGGGTCTTGCCGTCCAGCGGCTGATGGCCGACGGCTACGGCTTCGGCGCGGAGGGCGACTGGAAGACCGCGATCCTGGTGCGGGCGGCATCCGTGATGGGCGCCGGGCTGCCCGGCGGCGCGAGCCTGATGGAGGACTACACCTACGATCTGACGCCCGGCAAGGAACTCATACTCGGTGCGCACATGCTCGAGGTCAGCCCGTCGTTGACGACCACCAAGCCGAGCCTCGAAATCCACCCGCTGGGCATCGGCGGCAAGGATGACCCGGTGCGACTGGTCTTCACGGCCGACCCAGGGCCGGCACTCGTGGTGGCGCTGAGCGACATGCGCGACCGCTTCCGGCTGGTGGCGAACGTCGTCGAGAACGTCGCGCTGCCCGAGCCGATGCCCAAGCTGCCGGTCGGTCGCGCGGTCTGGAAGCCGGCTCCCGACTTCCGCACCTCGGCGACAGCTTGGCTGACGGCCGGCGCCGCGCACCACACCGTGATGACCAGCCAGCTCGGCGTCGAAGTGATCCGCGACTTCGCCGCCATGACCGGTGTCGAGCTGCTCGTGATCGACGCGGAAACCACCGTTGAGGGTTTCAGCCGAGAGGTGCGCTGGAATGCCGCCTACTGGAGGCTCGCGCAGGGTATCTAGGAGGCTGGCGGCGCCGTCGAGTCGCGGACGATCAGGCGGGTCGGCAGCGGCAGTGACTCGCCCGGAGCGTCTGCGTCTTCCACCGCGATCAGGACCCGCTGCATGGTGAGCGCGCCCAGCGCCGCGAAGTCCTGAGCCACCGTTGTGAGAGCCGGCGAGAAGTACGCGGCCTCGGGAACGTCGTCGAACCCGACGACGCTTACCTGCTCAGGTACACGTCGGCCGTGTGCAAGCAGCGACGACATCACGCCCAGCGCCATCTGGTCGTTGCTGGCGAAGACGGCTGTCGTGTCGTGGTCCTGAGCGAGTTGCTCGCCGAAGGCAGCGCCGCTGCGTGCCGTCCAGTCGCCATGCCCGGGCTCGCGGGCGACGAGCCTCGCCGCCGCCAGTTCATCGCGCCACCCGCGCAGCCGCTCGATCGACTCGGGGGCGGAGGGCGGCCCCGAAATGTGCGCGATCTGCCGGTGCCCCAAGTCGATCAGGTGCCGAACGGCCGAACGCGCACCACGGTACTGATCGATCGACGTGATCAGATGCGCCGGGCGTTGGCTGGCCGTGACCGTGACCACCGGCACGCCGACGTCGAGGCTGCGAATGCTCTCTACTACGGCAACATCCGCGACGATCACGACCACAGCCTCGACCCGCTGGCTCAGCAGGGATTCTACGGCGGAGCGCACCGACTCGTGGGAGGCGTCGACGGTCGTGACGGTCACGACTCCGTAGCGGGCATCCCGTGCCGCCTCATTGAAATGCAACGCGATCGATGAGGGGCCGTAGTCGGCCGTGCTCGGCGCGATCAACCCGATCATGCGCGTGCGACGGGTCACGAGAGCCCGCGCGGCTGGCGACGGGCTGTACCTCAGCTGGGTGATTGCCTGCTCGACCCGCAGGCGCGTAGCCGGTCGCACGCCCGGTACGTCGTTGATCACCCGAGAGACGGTCTGGTGCGAAACGCCGGCGAGACGCGCGACATCGAAGATGTTGGAACCCCGGAGGGGCTTGTCTGCGGCGCTCATGGTCTCGTCCGGGTCACTTGTTGGGTCACTCGTCCGTCTCGGCCTTGGCCACAATGGCCAGAAGCATATCGACAGTGAGGGTTTCGGGATCCAACTCGGCGACAGCCCGCCTGTCGCGAAGAACGAGGATGCGGTCACTGACCCTGAGCACCTCTTCGAGCTCTGCCGAAATGAATACGACAGACATCCCGGTGGCTGCCAGGTCTGAGATCAGCCGTTGCACCTCGATCTTGGCGCCGACGTCGATGCCGCGGGTCGGCTCGTCGAGCACCAGCACCCGCGGCGCGAGGGCGAGCAGTCGCGCCAGCATCACCTTCTGCTGATTGCCGCCAGACAGCAGCCCCGCCGGATGCTCGGGGTTGGCCGGGCGGATGTCGAGTGCCTCGATCCAACTGGCGGTCAACTCGTCCTGACGGCGCCGCGCGATGCGACGCACCCAGCCCTGCTCGGCTTGGAGCGCGAGCAGGATGTTCTCGCGCACCGAGAGCTCGCCGATGATGCCCTCGTGCTTGCGGTCTTCAGAGGAGTACGCGACGCCCACCGCGAGCGCCTCGCGCGGTTCGGCGAAGTGGCGCTGCTTTCCCTCATAGCTGAGGCGGCCGGTCTCGGTGGGGTCGACCCCGCTCAGGATGCGGGCCAACTCGGTGCGCCCCGAGCCGAGCAGTCCGGCCATGCCGAGCACCTCGCCGGCCAGCAGATCGACCGAGGTCTGCTGAATCCGGTGCGCGCGTCCGACATCCACCGCCGAGAGCACGACTCGGCGGTCTGACTCCGGCAATGGCGCGGTCGATCGAGTCTCGGGATCCAACTCGGCGATGTCGCGCCCGAGCATCTTCTGCACGAGATCGATCCGGAGCAGCTCCGTGGTGAGGTACTCGCCCACCATGCTGCCGTTGCGCAGCACCGTGACCCGATCGCAGATCTCGTAGACCTGCTCGAGAAAGTGCGAGACGAACAGGATCGCGACGCCGCGCGACTTCAACTCGCGGATGACGCCGAACAGCTCGGCAACCTCGTCTTGATCGAGGCTCGAGGTCGGTTCGTCGAGGATAAGGATCCTGAGCTCGGTCGAGATCGCTCGTGCGATCGCCACCAGCTGCTGCACGGCGAGCGAATGGCTGCTCAGCAGCGAGTCCGGATCCAGCTCGAGTCCGACCTGCCGCAACGCCTCGCGGGCGGCGCGCCTGGTGGCGCGCCAGTCGATGAAACCGAGCCTGCGCGGTTCGCGGCCGAGCATGACGTTTTCGGCGACCGTCAGGTTGGGCAGCAGATCGATCTCTTGATAGACCGTGCGGATTCCGGCTCGCTGCGCGGCAGCGGGCGTCGAGAACGAGACGGGGTTGCCATCGATCGAGATGGAGCCGGCGTCCAGGCGGATCGCGCCGGTGATCGCCTTGATCATGGTGGACTTGCCGGCGCCGTTCTCTCCCATGAGCGAGTGCACCTCGCCCGGGAACATCCGGAAGTCGACATCAGAGAGCGCCGTGTCGCCCGCGAAGCGCAGCTGGGCGCCGACCACCTCGAGGACGGGCTGAGGGTCCACCGGGGAACCTCCCCTCTGCTGTGCGGGATCGGGCGCTGCGGGATCGTGCGGGATCGCTACCTGACTGAGCCTCTATCGGCGACTACCGCGAGCAACCAGCACTCTCTGCACGACAACGAAGACCAGCAAGAGAATACCGATCGTGATGCGGGTCCACGACGAGTCGGCGCCGAGGAAGGTGATCGCCACCTTGATCACTCCGTAGACGAGCACGCCGACCAACGAGCCGATCACGTAGCCGCTGCCTCCGGCGAGCAGCGTACCGCCGATCACCACCGAGGCGATCGTGTCGAGTTCCGTTCCGATGCCGTTGAGGCTGTACCCGGCCGCCGTGTATGCGGTGAACAGCAGTCCGGCGATCCCGGCGCAGACGCCGCTGATCACGTAGACAAGCACCTTGGTCCTGGCGACCGGCAGCCCCATGAGGCGCGCGGACTGCTCGTTGCCGCCGATCGCGTAGACCGTGCGGCCGAAGCGGGTGTACCCGAGGACCCAGGCAGCGACCACGATGACGAGCAGAGCGATGATTCCGGTCGGCGTGATGTACCACTCGAAGGTACCCAGCTTGGTCGACTGCAACCCGAGCACCGTGGTGTCTTTGACCTGAACGGCCTCGAGGCTGACCACGAAGCACAGACCGCGGGCCAAAAACATCCCCGCCAATGAGGCAATGAAGGGTTGCACGTCGAAGTAGTTGACCAGCACGCCGATCACCAGCCCGAAGACGGCGCCCGACGCGATCATCAGCGGGATCACGACCCCGGTCGGCACGCCCGTCGACAGCAGCTTGGCCGCGAGCATTCCCGTGAACGCCATGACAGCGCCGACCGAGAGGTCGATGCCTCCCGTCAGGATGACGAAGGTCATGCCGGCCGCGAGGACCACGAGGTATGCGTTGTCCACCAGAAGCGATGACAGCAGTCTCGGCGTGAGGAATCGACCGAAATAGCTCTGCCCCGCGACGAACATCAGGATCAGGATGAGCAGGGCGGCACCCACCGGGAGCCACGACACCCGCCGCTGGATCAGCTTGCGCAGAGACGAGAGAGCCGTACCCGTCGCCGGAGTCGCGGCGCTCACGCGACAGCTCCCTGCGTCGGAGTCGCGGTGGTTTTCGCATCGGCCGCCGGTCGCAGCCGTTGCCACAGCTGGCGCACCCACTGCCTGACCCGACGGGACTGCGACAGGCAGACGATGATCACGACGAGCGCCTTGAACACTGGCGTGACGGCGGGCGGCACTCCGAGGAAGGTGATCGTGCTGGTCAGCGTCTGGATGATGAAGACGCCAACGACCGTTCCGGCAATGGTGAACTTGCCGCCAGCGAGGGAGGTGCCGCCGAGCACGACGGCGAGGATCGCATCCAACTCGATGTTGATCCCGGCGTTGTTCGCGTCGGCGGCCATGATGTTCGAGCTGTAGAGGATGCCGGCGAACCCGGCGAGCAGCCCGCTCAGACCGTAGAGGCTCCAGGTGATGCTGCGCGCTCGCACGCCGGCCAGCCGACTGGCGGTCGGATTGATGCCAACGGATTCGGTGAGCACACCCAAGGCAGTGCGGCGCACCACCAGCGAGACGATCACGATCGCGCCGAGCGAGACGAAGAACGCGAAGGGGAAGCCGAGCGCGTAGCCCTGCGACATGAAGGCGTACGGCGTGCTGTTGATCGTTGTGATGAATCCGCCCGTGATGAGCAGGGCGATGCCGCGACCCGCGAGCATGAGCACCAGGGTTGCGATGATCGGCTGGATACCGAGCACGGCCACCAGGAATCCGTTCCAGAGCCCGAACAACAGAGTCAGCGCCACGCCCGCCAGGACGGCGACAGCGATCGTCGACAGGCTGTTCGGCGTCGGGGAGTCTTTGATGATGGTCAGCGCGACTGCTCCTGAGATCGCCATCTGCGCACCGACCGAGAGGTCGATGCCGCGGGTCGCGATCACGAGGGTCATGCCCAGCGCAACCAGCATGAGCGGCGCGCTGTTGCGCAGGATGTCGATGAACGACCCGTAGAGCTCGCCGTCGCGCACCGTGATGCTGAGAAAGCTCGGGCGGGAGATCGCATTCACGACCACCAGGGCGACCAGCGCACCGATCGGCCAGAGCAACCGGTTCTTCAGCACACGTCTCACGCGGCACTCTCCTTGGCGATCAATGCGACGACGTCGTCGACATCTACTGACTCATTGTTCTGCAGTTCGGCGATCTTGCGTCGATCCCGCATGACCACGATGCGCTGCGAGACCCGGAGCACCTCGTCGAGTTCTGACGAGATGAACACGACACCGAGGCCCTGTTCGGCCAGGTCGGCGATCAGCCGCTGAATCTCGGCCTTGGCTCCGACGTCGATTCCACGGGTCGGCTCGTCGAGAATCAGCAGCTGCGGTGCCGTCGCCAACCAGCGCGCCAGCAGTACTTTCTGCTGATTGCCGCCCGACAGGTTTCGGATCAGCGCGTTGGGGTCTGAGGGCCGGATGCCGAGCTGCTTCAGATAGCCGGTCACGATCTCGTCGCGCTGGGCCCGTCCGAGGCGGCGCAGCCAGCCGCGCTTGGCCTGCACGCCGAGCACCATGTTCTCGGCGACGGTGAGGTCGCCGATGATCCCCTCACCACGGCGGTCTTCTGACGAGAAGGCGATGCGATGGTCGACAGAGTGCCGCGGAGAAGTCAGGCGGGTCGGGACACCGCGCAGTTGGATCGATCCGCGATCTGCGCGATCGGCGCCGTACAGCAGCCGGGCGAGCTCGGTGCGGCCGGACCCGAGCAATCCGGCCAGCCCGACCACTTCGCCGTCGAAGACGTCGAGATCGACGGGCTCGATCTGACCGTGCTTGCCGAGCGCGAGGGCACGGATCACCGGCTCACCCGAGCGGTCGATGGTGCGTTCGGCAGAGCGACCGATCACGTCGAGTTCTTCGATCTCGCGGCCGAGCATGCGCGAGATCAACTGGGCACGGTCGAGTTCGCCGACCTGATATTCGCCGACCAGGCGGCCGTTTCGCAGCACCGTCATCCGGTCAGAGATCTCGTCGATCTGATCGAGGAAGTGCGTGACGAACAGGATGGCGACGCCGCGCTCGCGCAGCCGGCGCATCACCGTGAAGAGCTGAACGACCTCGCCGCGGTCAAGGCTCGAGGTCGGCTCGTCGAGCACGAGCACCCGGCAGTCGATCGCCACGGCCCGGCTGATCGCCACGAGCTGCTGCACCGCGAGGGAGTGGCTCGAGAGCGGGGACCGCGGATCGATGTCGAGACCCAGCTCGCGCAAGAAGTCGGCCGCGCGAACACGCGTGGCTTTCCAATCGATGCCGAGCGGCCCGCGCACCTCGTTGCCGAGCATGACGTTTTCGCCGACGCTGAGGTTCGCGCAGAGGTTGATCTCTTGATACACAGTGGCGACGCCCGCATCTTGCGCGTCGGCGGTGCCGCTGAATGAGCGTCGCTGGCCGGCGACCGTGATGGTGCCGGCATCCACCGGATAGACCCCGGTGAGGGCCTTGATGAGCGTGGACTTTCCCGCGCCGTTCTCGCCGAGAAGCGAGTGGATCTCGCCCGGCCTGAGCGTGAAGTTCACGCCGTCCAACGCCAGCACTCCCGGGAAAGAGATCGAGATGTCGCGCATCTCTACTGCATTCACTGCGGCGGTATTCACATCGTCGCCCACGGCGTCACGTCTACTTCCGTACTCGAGAGGTGGCAAAACCGGCGGGGCGACGTGATGTCGCCCCGCCGGTCGACCGCGGTCAGCTGACCGCGTGTCTTTTTAGTACTTGCGAGTGGGCAGTGCCGCGGTGGCCTGAGCCTGGTCGAAGGCACCGTCAACGGCGGTGTACGCCTTGTCGACCTTCTTGCCGGCGAGCACGTCCTTGACGATCGACGCCACCTTGTCGCCGAGGAGCGGGTTGCACTCCACGACGTAGTTGAAGTCGCCCTGCGAGAGTGCAGTCAGACCATCGTGCGTTGCGTCGATGGTGACGATCTTGATGTCCTTGCCGGGGGTGAGCCCTGCAGCCTTGATCGCGTCGAGGGCCCCGAGGCCCATGTCGTCGTTCTGGGCGAACAGCAGGTTGATCGTCTTGCCGAACTTCTGCAAGAAGCCCTCCATGACGGTCTTGCCGTCAGCCCGAGTGAAGTTGCCGGTCTGCGAGTCGAGCGTCTTGATCCCGGACGAGCCGATGGCCGAGTTGAAGCCGGTTGCACGGTCGATTGCCGGGGCCGAACCCGTCGTCCCCTCGAGTACGACCATGTTGGTCGGCGTCGAGCCGGCATCCTTGGCTGCCCAGGTTCCGGCGGTCACGCCCTCCTTCTTGAAGTCGTCACCGATCCAGCTGGCGTAGAGGCTCGGGTCTGCATCGATCGTGCGGTCTTCCAAGATGACCGGGATCTTCGCCGACTTGGCTTCCTTCAGGACGTCGTCCCAACCGGTGGTGACGACGGCCGCGATCACGATCGCGTCGACGCCCTGGTTGATGAAGCTGTGGACGGCTGCGATCTGGTTCTCGGGCTTGTTGTCAGCCGCGTTGAAGATCAGCTTGAAGCCGTTCTTGGCCGAGAAGGCCGTCTTCATCGACAGGGTGTTGGCAGAGCGCCATCCGGATTCTGATCCGGTCTGGGCGAATCCGACGGTGATCACCTTGCTGGCGGAACCGCCGCCGGCACCGCCCGTTGCACATCCGGTCAAACCAATGGTGACCGCTCCAATGACTGCGACAGCAGCCAAGATTTTCTTCATCCTCAAACCTCCTCGTTTGGGGCCCGGGCCTACGCCGAGCTGCTGTGATGCATCGCGACTGCGCGCTGCATCCGCAATGTTAGCCTTCACATTTGGGGGCAGCGCTACGCCTAACCGGTAACGTTCCGATAACAGAATGAACGTCATTCTCAATGAATTGCTGGGACTGGGGTGTGCGGCTCCCGTGACGAACCGAATGTGAGGGATCACATTTGCGTCTCGGCCGTGTGATCGGGTCGACTCCACGGGTACGACGAACCAACCTCGATCAGCGGGAGCGCGAGCCATCGCCGCGGGGTAGCGTCGAACCATGGCCAGCACAGAACAGTCCACCCGCCACGACACCGTCGCGAAGGCCGAGTTGCTGCGCGAGCTGTATCGCGCCCCTGAGATCGTGCGCGTCGTGAACGTGTGGGACGCCGCCTCGACCAAGGTCATCGCCGACCTTCCACAGACCCGGGCGATCGCGACGGCCGGGCACTCCATCGCCGCCATGTATGGCTATCCGGACGGTGGAATGCCGCTCGATCTCGCCCTCCAGGGCGTCGCGACAATCGTCGCGGCCACCGACCTGCCGGTCACTGCCGACCTGGATGACGGGTACGCCGAACCGGGCGAGACGATTCGCCGGGCGATCGCCATTGGCGCCGTCGGCGCGAACGTCGAAGACCGGCTCAAGCCGCTCGACGAGTCCATCGCCCGGGTGAAGGCGATCATCGCGGCCGCCGAGGCGGAGGGCGTCGCGTTCCAGCTCAACGCGCGAACGGATGCCTTGGTGCGCGGCACCGGACCGCTCGCCGAGCGGGTCGACGAGGCGATCGTCCGCGGAAAGGCCTACCTCGCCGAGGGCGCCGCGCTGGTCTTCATCCCGGGTTTGATCGACACGGAGTCTGTGCAGCGAGTGGTGGCCGAACTCGGGCGCAACAAGATCAGCGTGATCGGCATCCCCGGCGCCCTGCCTGCCCACGAGTACGAGACACTCGGCGTCGCGCGCATCTCGTACGGACCCCTGCCACAGCGGGCGGCGCTGGCCGCCCTGCAGGTCTTGGCTACCGACCTGTATGGCACCGGAACCATTCCGAAGGACCTGCCCGCGCTGAACTGACTGAGCCGAGCCGCTGCCCGATAGGCTGCGGACGAGCGCGAGGAGGCGGATCGGTGAGTTTCGCCACCTGGCTGTGGGGGCTCCGCGCCGAGCAGCCGCGTGAGTACCGTCGCGTCGTGGCCATCCGCCGCCGGATCTACCGCCGGGTCGCGCCGCTGACGGCTGACGTGATCCGTTCGCCCGAGCCCATCCCGTTCGACCAGCTCGACCGCTCGGCCTTCCGCCGCCTTCGCAACGGCGGGTCGTGGGGCAAGACGCTGGACTGCGCGTGGCTCCGGGTGACCGGCGAGGTGCCGGCCGGCACCGAGGGCGCGGTCGTCATGCTCGGCATCCGCGGGGAGGGGCTGGTCTACGACTCGCACGGCGAGGTCGTTGACTCGGTGAGCAATGTGTTCCAGCAAGGCGATCTGCCGCACAGCGGGGGCTCGTACCGACCGGTGCCGCATCTCGGAGCCGCGCCGGGGTCACTCGAATTTTTCGCCGACGTCGCGTACAACGGCTTCATCCTCTACCCGGTCGGGCGGGGCGTCTTCTTTGGGGCGCACCTCGCCGTGCGCGACGACGAGGCGTTCGGCCTGTACTACGACTACCTGACGCTCCTGGTGCTGGCCGGCCACACCGAGGATACCGCGCTCAAAGCCCAATTGCGGGCCGGGCTGCGCGCGTCATTCGCCCGCTTCCGAGCTCGCGACATCCCGGGTGCTCGTTCCGCGCTCGCGGGGTTGCTCGCCGCCCACGAGAAGCCGGGCTCCGAGTTCGCCGACTTCGAGTACAGCGCCATCGGTCACGGCCACCTCGACCAGGCCTGGCTGTGGCCGATCCGCGAGACGCGTCGCAAGGCGGCCCGGACCTACACCCGGCAACTCGGTCAGATCGACGACCATCCCGGATTTCTCTACGGCACGAGCCAGCCGCAACAGCTGCTCTGGACCAAGCAGGGGCATCCGGCGATCTACGAACGGATCAAGAAGGCCGTCGCGGCGGGCCGGATGGAGCTGCAGGGCTCGTTCTGGGTCGAGACCGACACGAATATGCCGGGAGGGGAATCTCTCGTTCGGCAGTCGCTGGTCGGCCGCCGGTTCCTGGCCGAGGAGTTCGGCCTCACCGCCGACGACATGCGGCTGTGCTGGCTGCCGGACACCTTCGGCTACAGCGGCAACCTGCCCCAGATTCTGAAGAAGAGCGGCATGGATTGGTTCCAGACCATCAAACTGGCCTGGAACAAGGTCACGGTCTTTCCGCATCGCACCTTCACCTGGGAGGGCATCGACGGCTCCAGCGTGCTCGTGCACATGCCGCCGGAGGGCGACTACAACAGCCGCGCGGCGGCCGATGGGCTGCTGCGCGGGCTGAAGCAGTATCCCGAGAAGGCGCTCAACACCGCCCTGCTGGTGTTCGGATCGGGGGACGGCGGCGGCGGCCCCGGCGAGATCCACCTCGAATTGCTCGATCGGGAGCGCAACCTGCGCGGCCTGCCGAAGGTGGCCTTCTCGAGAGCGACCGACTTCTTCCGCCGGCTCGAGAAGCTGCCGATCACGCACACCCACCGTGGCGAGCTCTACCTCGAGACGCACCAGGGCACGTACACCACCCAGGCCGAGATCAAGCGGCGCAACCGGCGGGTCGAACGCAAGCTGCACGAAGCCGAGGCGCTGGCCGCCATCACCGGCAGCGACAGCAGGCCGGTGCTCGAGCCGCTATGGCGCGAGGTGCTTCTGCATCACTTCCACGACATCCTGCCGGGCTCGTCGATCACCCGGGTCAACCGCGAGGCGGTCGAGACGCTGACGCGCATCGAGAGTGCGCTCGACGAATACCTGGCCGAACTGACCGCGAAGCTGCCGGGCATCGGCCGGCGGCCCGCCGCGCTCAATCTGACTTCCATGGCTCGTCGCGAGCACGTGGCGATCGACGGCGCGTGGTTTCGCGGTGACTTCGCGCCATATTCCTCGGCCGTGCTCGAACCGGTCCGAGCGTTTCCGAAGCTCGGGTTCACCGCCGACACCATGACCAACGGCTTGGTCACCGTGCGATTCAACCGCCGGACCGGCGAGATCGTTTCGTTCCTGGATGCCGGGGGCGCCGAGCAGTCCGCGGGCGGCCTGAACCGGCTGGTGCTGCACCGCGACCCGTATCAGTTCCCCTTTGATGCCTGGGACATCGGCATCAAATACACCCAGCGCAGCCCCCGCGTGCTGCACCGCGCGACGACCGCGACGCGCATCGACGGACCGCGCGTCGTTCGCACCAGCACGTACCGCTGGGGCCACAGCACGATCGAGCAGCACGTGATCCTCGAGGCGGGCAGCAACGTGGTGCGGTTCGACACCACGGTCGACTGGCACGAGACGCACCGGATGCTGCGCGCCGAGTTCCGGCCCGCGCACTTCGGCGAGACGGTCAAGTGCGAGATCCAGTTCGGCCACATCGAGCGCACCACCCTGGAACGCAACGAGGTCGAGCGCGCGCAGTTCGAGATCTGCGCACACAAGTGGGTCGCCGTTCAAGACGAGGGTGATGAAGGGGGCTCCGGCTTCGCGTTGCTCAACGATTCCAAGTACGGGCACCGCGTCAAGAACGGCCTTCTGAGCCTCAACCTGCTCAGGTCGCCCACGTTCCCGGACAAGACGGCGGATCGCGGCATCCGCGAATTCAGCTACGCGATGCGACCGTTCGCCCCCGACGATCTGGCGGGGGTCATCCGTGACGCGTACCGACTCAACAATCCCGTGATCCCGGCCGCTGGCGTGAGCCTGGCGAGCGTAGCCTCGACCGGCAACCCAGCCGTGGTGATCGAGACGATCAAGCCCGCCGAGAACGGCAACGGCGTGATCGTTCGCCTGTACGAGAGCCTGGGGCGACCCGCCGTCACGGCGCTGCGCACCGAACTCCCTCACGCTCGCGCGCGTGAGACGAACCTCATGGAGATCCCTCTCGGCGCTGTCGATCTGACCAGACTCGAGTTCACCCCGTTCGAAATCAAGACGATCCATCTGGAGGCAGGACGATGACGGCAGCGACGCCGAGCAGCACAGCGAAAGCAGACACCAGCGTCCCGCTCAAGGTCCAGGGCCGCGCGCTGGTCGCTGCCGGCTTCGGGCAGAACGTGATCCTCACCACGGTGACCACCTTCATCCTGGTCTACCTGACGCAGTTCGTTCACTTGAGCACAGCGGGAATCGCCGTGGTCGTGACGATCATCACGATCGCCAAATTCCTCGACGCGATCGGTGATCCGGTGATGGGCAGCCTGATCGACATGACTCGCACGCGCTTCGGCAAGCTGCGCCCGTTCGTGCTGATCTCGGCCGTTCCGGTCGCGGTGCTGACCGGTCTGCTGTTCACGATCCCGGATATCCCCGAGGCGGGCCAGCTGGTGTTTTTCGGCATCGTGTACGTCATCTGGAGCGTCGCGTACACGGTGTGTGACGTGCCGTTCTGGGCCTTGATCGGTTCGGCGTTCCCCGACCCGGCGATGCGCAACCGGGTCATCTCGAACGTGCGGGCGTTCGGCGCGATCTCGCTCGGCCTCGCCACTCTCGGCCTGCCGTACCTCGCCGCGGCGTTCAGCTTCGGCAAGACGGATGCGGCCGGCTGGTCCCGAGCCGTCTTCCTGGTCGCCGTCGTCGGGATGGGCCTCTACCTGCTGGCCTTCTTCTTCACGCGCGAGCGGATCACCGAGTCCCGCGAGCGGCTCACCATCCGTCAACTATTCGGCACGCTGTTTCGCAACACCCCGCTGCTGCTCGTGCTGATCGGCTCGATCATCGGCTTCGGTCGGCAGATCGTTCAGGCCGGGGGCGCCCTCTTCGCGGTGATCGCCTACGGCAAGAACCCCATCTATTTCACTTACATCGGCGCGGCGATCATTGCCGGGGTCGTGATCGCGGCATTCTTCACGCCCCTGCTGCTACGGCGCGTCTCGGCCAAGCGGCTGATGATCGTCAGTTCGTTGGTCGGGGCGGCGCTCTACCTGGCGCTGTGGATCGTCGGCTACGCCAGCCTGCTCGGTATGGTCGTCTTCATCTTCTTGACCGGCCTGACCCTCGGCATCTTCCTGGTCGTGCAGACCACCCTGATCGCGGATGCCGTCGACGACGTCGATCGGCGCACCGGCGTGCGCAACGACGGCATCTCGTTCGCCACTCTGACCTTCTCGGCCAAGATCATGGGAGCGCTTGCCGTGCTCGTCTTCGGGGCCTTCGTGGTGCTGGCCGGCTATCAGGCCGGCGTGAAGATCACCCCGCAGATGCAGAGCACGGTGTTCTTCTCGATCACGATCATCCCGGCGATCAGTTGCGTGCTGTCGACGATCCCGTTCTTCTTCTACAAGCTCGGCAGTCAGAAGAGCACGGAGAACGCGTTCAGTGAGCTGTCGTAAGGGCGACCCTTTCGCGCGAAACCGATTGCGAGCCTGGTTGGGCTAGCTGCGCCCAGTTCTCGCCCCACTCGCGGAGGGCCTCGATCACGGGTGACAGCGTGCGGCCGAAGGGCGTCAGCGAATATTCGACCCGCGGAGGGATCTCAGGGAACACTTCTCGATGCACGATGCCCTGACCCTCCATTGCACGGAGCCGATCGGCGAGGGTCTTGGGGCTAATGCCGGGCAATCCCGCTCGGAGTTCGCCAAAGCGTCTCGTGTCTACGAAGAGTTCTCGCAAGATCAACAGGGTCCACTTGCCGTCGAGCACACTGACCGACCGCGCAATCGGGCAACCGGGTTCGCCCATCGTCGCTCCTCAGTTCACAGATTGAAACTATATCCAATAATAGTGCCTACTTCCATGAATGAAGTGGGGCCGCCAGACTGACCGCTGCGGCGATAGGCGCCGCGCTACAGCAAAGGACCCACCATGCGACTCCTCGCTCTCCGCATCACTCTCGGCGTCATCGCCGCGTTCCAACTCGCTTTCGGAGTGCTCTTTTTGGTTGCACCCCAGCTCTATCCGGCGCTGGTCGGGCTTCACCCGGCTCCCGCCTGGACGAGCTGGATCTTCGGACTATTCGGCGCTCGAGCGATCGGCTACGCCGTCGGGATGGTGCTCACGATGCGTGACCCACTTCGGCACCGCGGATGGATCGCAACCATGATCGGCGTGCAGGCCATCGACGGAATCGTCACTCTCGCTCTGGTAGCGATGGGTGTGCTCACCTTCGCCCAGGTCTCGACGGCAGGATTCATGCCGATTGCCTTCATCGTGGCGCTCGCGCTGACCTTTCCGCGTGCCCGCGCGGTCCCGTCCGCTCCGGGCGCGGTGGCGTGAACCACGTTGGCGGGACGGCCAACCCCCGTTCCGCCACCTACTCCGTCTCTTGCGTGCCCATCAACTGAGCGCGGCCCAACAGACTGGCGCGCAGTGTGAAGCCGAGCACCGCGGGAGTCGCGTCAGCCGAGAGATCGAGGTGCTCGACGCTCAGCGCGCTGACCGTGAAGAAGTACCGGTGCGATCCGTGGCCGGGCGGCGGAGCGGCGCCCAGGTAGCCGCGCTGCCCGACCTCGTTCCTGAGCAGCTTGGCCGACTCCGGCAGGGGCGCGCTCGCCACCAGCTCGGTCGTCGAGGCGGGGATGTCATAGGCCGCGAAGTGCCAGAAGCCGCTGCCGGTCGGCGCGTCGGGGTCGAAGAGCGTGACCGCGAAACTCTTCGTGCCCTCTGGCGCCCCCGACCAGCGCAGGGTGGGTGCGCGATTGCCGCCGTCTGCCCGTGCCCAGTCGGGCAGCTGGTCGCCCTCGGCGAAATCGGGACTCTCGAGAGTGAACGTCGGCACCTCGGGGAGGCGCCAGTTGGGGTGATTGCTCATGCGTCAACTGTGCGCGGGTCGCGGGGGCAACGCAACAAGGTTCGCCAGAGGCGGGTTCACCAGACCCACGGGATGAGCCGCTTGCGCGTCGCCATGAAGCGCAGGTACGGCTCTCCGATGACCGCCAGCAGCGCGTGCTCCTCGGCGCGGATCCGCACCAGAATCGCGACGGTCGGCAGCACCACGATGACCGCCAACGCGAGCCAGTTACCCAGTGCGAGCCCGATGCCGAGACAGACCATGAGCAGACCGGTGTACGAGGGATGCCGCAGCAGCCGATACGGCCCAGTGTCGACCACCGGCTGGTCGTCGCGCACCTGCACGTAAACGGTGAAGTTGCGCCCGAGCACGATCACCGACCAGGCGCGCAGCGCCAGTCCGAGCACCATGAGCACGACGCCGGCGACGAACAGGCCGAAGCGCCAGAACGGGATGGCGGCCCAGAGGAGGTGCGTTGCGATGACAATCCCGCCTGCTACTCCGCCGCCGATCCCGGCGATGACGACGACCAGGCTCGCCCACTCGGTTGTGCCCTTCGCGCGGTTGCGGGCCGTTGAGATCCGAACCGCGAGCTCGCCCAGGACGAACACCGCGAGCACGACGTTGAACACGATTCGTGCGACCGGATCATCGAACGGCAGCGGGATCACGCCACAACACTAGGCGCGGCAGCGCCATCGAGCCACGCTCGACCTCAGGCTCCGACGTATGCGGCGAGATGCTGCCCGGTGAGGGTCGACTTCGCCGCGACCAGCTGGGCTGGCGTGCCCTCGAAGACCAGCCGCCCGCCGTCGTGACCCGCGCCGGGGCCGAGGTCGACGATCCAATCCGCATGCGCCATCACCGCCTGGTGGTGCTCGATCACGATCACCGACTTGCCGGATTCGACCAGCCGGTCGAGCAGGGCGAGCAGCTTCTCGACGTCGGCCAGATGCAGCCCAGTGGTGGGCTCGTCGAGCACGAACACGCCGCCCTTCTCACCGAGATGGGTCGCCAGCTTCAGGCGCTGGCGTTCCCCGCCCGACAGCGTTGTGAGGGGTTGGCCAATGGTCAGGTAGCCGAGTCCGACGTCGGCGAGGCGAGTCAGGATCGCATGCGCTGCGGGCACCTTGGCGTCATCCGAGCCGAAGAATCGCTCGGCCTCGGTGACCGACATCCCGAGCACCTCGTCGATGTTCTTGCCGCCCAGCTTGTACTCGAGCACCGCCGCTTGGAACCGCTTGCCGCCGCACTCGTCGCACACCGTCGACACGCTGGCCATCACGCCCAGGTCGGTGAAGATAACACCGGCTCCGTTGCAGACCGGGCATGCGCCCTCCGAGTTGGCGCTGAACAGTGCAGGTTTCACGCCGTTCGCCTTGGCGAAGGCGGTGCGGATCGGGTCGAGCAGCCCGGTGTAGGTCGCCGGATTGCTGCGCCGCGAGCCGCGGATGGCGCCCTGGTCGATCGACACCACTCCGTCGCGCGGAGCCACCGAACCGTGGATGAGCGAGCTCTTGCCCGAGCCGGCCACTCCGGTGACGACCACCAGCATCCCCAGCGGGATGTCGACATCCACCCCCTGAAGATTGTGCGCGCTCGCTCCCCGGATCTCGAGCACCCCCGAGCGCTGGCGACCGGTCTCACGAACCGTGGCCCGGTCGTCGAGGTGTCGCCCGGTGAGCGTTCCGCTCGCCCGGAGCCCGGTCACCGAGCCCTCGTACATCACCTCGCCACCGAGCGACCCAGCGCCCGGGCCCAAGTCGACCACATGATCGGCGATCGTGATCGTCTCGGGCTTGTGCTCGACGACCAGCACGGTGTTGCCCTTGTCGCGCAGGCGCAGCAGCAGCTCGTTCATCCGCTGGATGTCATGGGGGTGCAGCCCGATCGTCGGCTCGTCGAAAACGTATGTGACATCGGTGAGCGAGGATCCCAGGTGCCGGATCATCTTCACTCGCTGCGCCTCACCGCCGGACAGCGTTCCGGCCGAGCGGTCGAGCGAGAGGTAACCGAGTCCGATCTCGACGAAGGAGTCGAGCGACTGCTGCAGCACCGTCAGCAGGGGGGCGACGCCCGGTTCGTCGAGGGTGCGCGTCCACTCGGCCAGGTCGCTGATCTGCATGGCGCAGGCGTCGGCGATGCTTACGCCCGCGATCCGTGAGGATCGCGCGGCCTCGTTCAGCCGAGTTCCCTCGCAGTCCGGGCAGACCGTGAAGGTGACCGCGCGCTCGACGAATGCACGGATGTGCGGCTGCATCGCGTCGACATCTTTCGAGAGCATCGACTTCTGGATCTTGGGGATCAGTCCCTCGTAGGTGAGGTTGATCCCGTTGACCTTGACCTTGGTGGGCTCCTTGTAGAGGAAGTCGGCCAGTTGCGCCGGCGAGTACTCGGCGATCGGCACATCGGGCAAGAACCCGGACTCGGCGAACGTGCGCACCATCCATCCATCGGCGGTATAGCCGGGAATCTTGATCGCCCCGCCGCTCAGCGACTTGCTCGCGTCGAAGATCTCGGCGAGGTCGATCTCGTTCACCGAGCCCCGCCCCTCGCAACGCGGGCACATCCCGCCGAGGTATGTCTCGTTCTCGACCACCGTCGTGTTCCCGGTAGCGGTCGTGCGGGTTCCGCTGGTCTGGCTGGTCGGGATGTTGAACGAGAACGCGTTCGGAGAACCGATCTGCGGCTGACCGAGCCTGCTGAACAGGATGCGCAGCATTGCGTTCGCGTCGGTCGCGGTCCCCACCGTCGAGCGGGAGTTGGCGCCCATGCGCTCTTGGTCCACGATGATCGCCGTGGTCAGCCCCTCGAGCACATCGACGTCGGGGCGCGCCTGGCTCGGCATGAAACCCTGCACGAAGGCGCTGTAGGTCTCGTTGATCATCCGCTGCGACTCGGCGGCGATCGTGCCGAACACGAGAGAGCTCTTGCCCGATCCGGAGACCCCCGTGAACACCGTGAGCCGACGCTTCGGGAGTTCGACGCTGACGTTCTTCAGGTTGTTCTCGCGGGCTCCCTGCACCCGGATGAGGTCATGACTGTCAGCGTCGTGGGGCATGGGTCGAGGCTAGCCGGGCCCCACCGTCACCGGTTGCGAGAGGCCCGAGGCGGAATGTTCCGCGGCAACACGACCAACATCGCGACGAGCACGGCGGCGGCAACCGCTCCCGCAATGAGACCCGCTGCCCGGCCGAAGACCACGTCGAAGATCAGCAGAACGACTCCGGCGGCCAGGATGCCGACCACGGTCACGGTGATCGAGAGCAGTCGACTTCCCTGCTCGACGACGGCCGGCTTGCGGTGATGGTGGAACTCGGACCTGTGCAGCCTCACCGTCGCCAGCCCGAGAATCGTGCTGATCGCGGCGAGCCCGACAAGCACGCCGTAGACGCTGTACTGGTAGGTGTCGAGGTGCGTGAATCGCTGCTGGAAGGCGACGGTCAGAAGAAAGCCGCTGAGAATCTGCGAACCGGTCTGGGTGACCCGCAACTCTTGCAGAATGTCGTCCCAATTGCGGTCCGAGCGCTGCGCCTCGGTCTCGGGACGCCCATCATCCGGGTCCACGTCGTCAGAGGGCGAATCTGGGGTCACTCGCCCAGGATATGTGAGCGTCGCATGCGCGACCACATCAGGGCTCGGCGATCGCCTCCACCACGCGTCGGTGCCGGGTCACCAGGTACGCACCGCCGATCACCAGGACGAACCCGACGACGGTCCAGACGGTGATCCGCTCGCCGAGCACCAAGGCGCCAGCCGCGATGGCGACCGCGGGGTTGAGGTAGGTGATGGTGGTCATCCGCATCGGGCCGATCTCGGCGATCAGCGCGAACATGATCAAGAAAGCGGCGGCACTGCAGACGGCGGCGAGCGCCACGATCGACAGGATCACCGGTACCGAGGGCACTCGAGTGGGAAAGGCGTGGGTCAGCGCGACGAACGGCAGGTAGATCAATCCGGCGATGGCGAGCGAGACCGCGACGACGCCGACCCCGGGCAGGTCTGACATCCACCGGGACAGGATGGCGGGGCCGACCGCGTAGCAGACCACCACCACCGCGATCTCGGCGACGCCGATCAGATCGGAGCCCGCGACATCCAGCCCCACCAGGGCAGCCACGCCCAGCATGCCCGCTGCGATGCCGAGCCAGTTGCTCACCGAGAGCTTCGCGGGCCGGCCGAACGCGACCGCAACGGCGACGCCGACCAACGGGACGGCGGCGATCAGCAGCCCCGCCGTCGAGCTCGGCAGCTTCTGCTCGGCCGAACTGAGAAAGAACCACGGCACCACGATCTCGATCACCGTGTAGGCCAGCAGGGGCCGCCAGCGCTTCAGCACCACGAGCACCTGCCGACGAGCGAACGCCAGGGGCAACAGGATCAGAGCGCCGAGCACGCAGCGCGCCAGCACGACCATCGCCGGCTCGAGCTCGGCGACCGACACCTTGATCAACAGGTACGGGATGCCCCAGGCCACCCCCAGGGCAGCGAACAGGATGATGGCGCGGCGGGTCACTCCGCCATCCTGCCGGTATCCGGCGACGGGCGACGTGCGGTCCCGGCCAGTCAGCGTCGCAAAGCTGCCGGAACCGCGGCCGGAGCCACAGCCGGAGCCGCGTCGGGAGCCGATCGCCGCGCGCCGCGTTCGTACCAGTGCGCGAGCGTGACGCGCAGCACGTCCAGGGGGGTACGCCAGCCGTCGCCGTGGCGAGTGGGGATCGCCTCGGTGATCGGACCGGTGCCGAGCGCTCGAGCGGTTTCGGCATCCAATTGTCGGTGGATCTCTTCGTAGCGTCCGCCGGGCAGACGCACGATGCGACCGGTCTCGAAGCCGTGAGCAAGCTGCTCGGCATCGCGTGCCTGCAGCCCGAGAGCAGCCCGTCTCGTCACCTCGAAGCCGATGACCGGCCCGGCGAACAACATCACCTGGAAGGTCAGGATCACGTTCTCGAGCCCGACCTGGAACTGGTTCGCGATCACGTCGGCGCTCGCCGCGCCCCACAGGGTGCCGTAGAAGATCAGCGCCGCCACGCCGACCCCTGTGCGAGCCGGCATGTTGCGCGGGCGATCCAGCACGTTGGCGTCGCCGCCATCACCGGTGAGCCACCGCTCGAGCCACGGGTGCACGAGCACCGCGAGCACGAACGCGCCGATCACAGCTAAAGGAACGAGCACGGCGAGGGTCCAGGTGCGCCCGAGCCACTCGATCTCCCATCCGGGTGGGACCAGCCGCAGGGCGCCGTCGAGGAACCCGGTGTACCAGTCAGGCTGACTGCCGGCCGAGGCCGAGCCGGGGTCCGACGGGCCAGAGAGCCAGACCGGACTGATCGTGACGGTCGCCCCCATGAGCAACAGGATGCCCGCCGTGATCGACGCGATGGACAGTGATCGCGCGGCGGCCGAGGCGAACGGGATCGGTCGGGGCGGGCGAGGGCGGGCGACCGGGATGCGCGTCGGCCCTGCGCGCCACGTCACTCTCGCGCGCAGGACGATGAGGGCGACGATGACCACCGGGATGATCGCGACGTGCAGCGGGTAAAGGTTTTCGATGATGGTTCCGGGAAAGGCCCCGCCGAAGAGCAGCGCCGAGATCCAGGTTCCGACGAGCGGGATCGCGAGCACGATCCCTTGCACGATGCGCAGCCCGGTGCCCGACAGCAGGTCGTCCGGCAGGGCGTAGCCGCTCCACCCATCGGCCAGAACTGCCACGATCAGCAGCACGAGCAGCGCCCATGCCCAGCGGCGCGGTCCGCGGAAGGCACCCGAGAAGAAGGTGGTGACTAGCTGCAGGATGAGGGCGGCCGGCAGCAGCAGACCGGCCCAGTGGTGCGCCTGCCGCAGCAGCAGTCCGCCCGAGACATCCATCGACAGCCCGAGCGTCGAGGCAAAGGCCTTTGACACCTCCGCGCCGTGCAGAGGCGCGTATCCGCCCCGGTAGACCACCTGCTGACTCGAGGGCACGTAGAAGAACATCAGGATGACGCCGGTCACCAGCAGCACGACGGCCGAGCCGATCGATACGGCGCCGAGCAAGCTGGTCCAGGTCGGTTGCACGCGGCGTACCCGGACCTCGGCGCGGGTGCGGCTGACTGCGCCACCCAGGCGCGTTCGGCTCAGAGCGGCCGCCGCTCGGTCTGTCAGGTCGGTTGGCATCGAACCGCTCCCTCCGACTCGGACATTTTGTATCCGTGTTCACTTTACTCGGACATACCGTGTCCGAGTCAAGTAGCATTCCGGGATGAAGATCTCGGCCGGCGTGGAATGGGCTCTGCATTGCTGCGTCGCGCTCAGCGGCATCGACCGACCGGTGCCCGCGGCCAAGATGGCCGAGATGACCGACGTCTCGGCGAGCTATCTGGCCAAACAGTTGCAGGCGCTCTCGCGCGCAGGACTGGTGACCTCTGTGCAGGGCAAGGCCGGCGGCTACGTGCTGACGCGCGCCCCGGAGAAGATCAGCGTGCTCGACGTCGTGCTCGCGATCGAGGGTCCAACGCCCATGTTCGAGTGCACCGAGATCCGGCAGCGCGGACCGGTGGGGGCGCCACCCGAGGAGTGCCGCGAGAGCTGCCCGATCGCCCGCGCGATGCTGGCCGGCGAGCAGGCCTGGCGCTCGGCGCTGCGCGAGGTGAGCATCCACGACATCGGCACCGAGATGGCGGGCAACATCAGCCGGGAGCGGATGGCGGCGATGCTGAACTGGATCCGGCCCGCTCGGTGACAGTCAGCCGACCGTACTAGCCTGCCGGAATGGTGACGCCCCATCAGCTCACCCGCGACCAGGCGCGGCGCATCGCGGTGCGCGCCCAGCTGCTCGACGCGGTGCGGCCCGGCGACGTGGTCGAGGTGGCCGAGCAGCTCGGCGCGATCAAGATCGACCCGACCGCGACGATCGCTCCGGCCGAGCACACGATCCTGTGGTCGCGCATCGGCTACGCCTACGAACCGGGTCAACTCAAGAAGGCCGTCGAGCGCGACCGACTGCTGTTCGAGTTCGACGGCTCGTTTCGGCCGATCGGGCTGCTGCCGCTCATGCTCCCCGCCATGCGGCATTGGCCCCGGCGCGAGAGCACCAAGCAGTGGCTGGAGGCCAATGATCGCTTTCGGAAGGATGTCATCGCCCGCTTGCGCTCAGACGGCCCACTTCTCGCCGGCGAGATCGACGACACGGCGCAGGTCAGCCGGCCGCCCGACGGCTGGTCCGGAGCGAATCAGGTGCCGACCATGCTCGACTTTCTGGCGCGACAGGGGGTGGCCGCGATCTCGGGTCGCGAGGGCCGACATCGCCGCTGGGATCTGGCCGAGCGGGTCTACCCCGACGACCTGCCCGAGTTCGACAATGACGAGGCCGCACGACTGCTCGACGAGCGGCGTCTCAGGGCGGCGGGCATCGCCAAGCAGAAGTCGCCGTGGACGCCGGTCGGCCAGACCGGCGAGCCCGCCCTCATCGAGGGGATGACGCAGAAGTACCGGGTCGATCCTGAAGCGATCGCCGCGCTCGAGCACGACGATGGCGGCCGGGTCGCGTTTCTCAACCCCTATGACGGGATGCTGTTCGACCGTCCCCGCCTGCGCGAACTCTTCGAGTTCGACTACGTGCTCGAGCAGTTCAAACCCAAGAACCAGCGCCGCTACGGCTTCTTCGCCCACCCGATCCTGATGGGCGATCGCTTCGTCGGGATGCTGGAAGCCGATGTCGACCGCGACAAGAAGCTGCTCAACGTGGCCGCCGTGCACGAGTTCACCGGGCTGGACGCCGAGGAGCTCGACATGGTCCGCGCCGAGATCGGCGAACTCGCGTCGTGGCTCGGGGTGGAACTCATCGAACCGCGCTGACGCGCCGTCATCCCCCCTTACGAGTTCACGCGGATGATCTCCTGCTGGTACGGCGCAACGATTTCGCCCGAGATGCGGCAGTCCAGCACGAGAAAGCGGCGGGTCTCGGGCGGCTCGGTCGCCCAGGCGACGAGCCGATCCAGATCGTCGATCGTGCGCACCACGACGCCCTCGGCGCCGACCGCCTCGCCGAGTGCGGCGAAGTCGACCTCGGGGATGAGCATCGTTTCGAGCGAGAGCCCCTTCGCGCGACCGTACAGCGTGACCTCGGCGCTGTATGCGGCGTCGTTCCAGACGACGGCGATCCCGTGGCCGGCCGCCACACGTACCGCGGTCTCGAGATCGGCGAGCGCCATCAGGCCGCCGCCGTCTCCCGTGGCCAGCACGACCGTCGCGTCGGGTTTGGCCCGCACGGCGCCAGCCACGGACGAGAAGCCGAGACCGATCGACTGATACGCGGTGCCGATCGTCATCATCCGATCCGGCGCGGCGACCGGCCAGAACATGTTCACCCAGCCGAGAAAGTGCCCTCCGTCAGTCACGACGACCCGGTCGGCAGGCAGCAGAGCGGCCAGGTGTTCCGCAACAGAACGAGGATCGAGCCGGCCATCAGGGGCGACCCCGGTTCCCGACTCGTACTGTCGCAATGGCACGATCGGCGTGCTGTCGCGCCAGCCCGATGAGGCCGCGCCCCGGATCCGCAGCCCCTCGGCGACGGACTCGGCCACCAACCGCGCATCGCCTCGGACGAACCGGTTGACCCGCGGGTTGGTCTGCGCTTCGGCGACATCCACCTGCACCACAACCGTTTCGTCGCCGAAGAGTTCGCCGAACTTGGTCGTGAACTGGTTGAGTGCGGCCCCGAACACAACGGCGACATCGGCATGCGCCACCAGCGCCATCGCCCCTTCTGCGCCGAATCCGCCGGTGACGCCGAGATCGAACTCGTCGCGCGCAAAGAGCCCTCGGCCGAGCGCAGTCGTGCTGGTGATCGCCCCGGTGAGATCGGCAACCTCCCCCAGCGCGTCGGCGGCCCCGGCCACCCAGGCACCGCGGCCGGCCAGTAGGTACGGCCGCGTGGCCGACGTCAGCAGTTCGACGAGATCGTCGACCGCGTCGGGCTCCGGGATGACGGCGTCGGGCCGCGAGATCGCCCGCGACGCCGACGACCCCACCTCGCGGGTCGCGAGGTCGTAGGGAATGGCCAGAACCACGGGCGTCCGCTGCGTCAGGGCATGCTCGATCGCGTCGGTGGTCGTCGTGGCCGCGTCGTCGAGCCCTACCACGAAGGTGCGAGCGCCGACCGCAGTAGCCAGCATCTCCTGGTCGACATCCCACGGGCGGGCGCCAGTAGTGGGCTGATCGCCGATCACGACCACCATCGGGATCCGGGCCTGCACCGCCTCGGCCAGCGGGGTGAGCATGTTCGTGAACCCGGCGCCGTAGGTCGCGGTCGCGACGGCAAGTCCGCCCGACGCGCGGTGGAAGGCGTCGGCAGCCACGATCGCCCCGGCCTCGTGGCGCACCGGGGTCACAGTCACGCCGGGGAGGTGCTCGAAGGCATCCAGGAGGTAGGCATTGCCGTTGCCCATCACGCCGAACACCTCGTCGATGTGGCCGGCGAGGGCGAGTGCGATCTGCGCGGAGACGGTGGGCATGAACGGACTCGTCTCTAGGAGAGGTGCAGGATCGCGGCACAGAATGTCGGCCGCATCCGCCATCTCATAGTGCCATGCGACCTTCTTCCCATCGAGTCAGAGCTGGCTTCCCAACTTGAAACCCTCGGTCTTGTCGCCCCTGCGCGTGTACGAGAAGCCGTCGGCCCCGATCGTGACCGCCATCTCGCTCGGCTCATCGCGCTCGATGACGGGCTGCGGGTTGCCGTCCAGATCGAGCACCAGGCTTGCGTTGGTGTACCAACTGGGAACGACCGGATTGCCCCACCAATCTCGGCGCTGATTGTCGTGAACGTCCCAGGTGACCACCGGATTGTCTGGGTCGCCCGTGTAGTAGTCCTGGGTGTAGATCTCGATGCGGTGCCCGTCCGGGTCGAGGATGTAGAGGTAGAACGCGTTGGACACGCCATGACGTCCCGGCCCGCGCTCGATCGCATCGCTTCGTCGCAGCGCGCCGAGCTTGTCGCAGATCGCGATGATGTTGTGCTTCTCGTGAGTCGAGAACGCGATGTGGTGCATCCGGGGGCCGTTCCCCCCGGTGAGAGCCGTGTCGTGCACTGTCTCTTTGCGATGCACCCATGCTGCGTAGACCACGCCATCCTCATCCTGGATGTCCTCGGTCACGCGAAAACCGATCCCGACGAGGTATTCAAGCCCGCGCGGGACATCAGGGGTCACCTGATTGAAGTGGTCGAGGCGCACCAGCGCGCCCGGCGTGTGCAGCTCGTAGCTCCAGGCCAGTCGCTCGACGTGGTCGACGGCGTAGAAGAACTCGTAGGGAAAGCCCAGTGGATCCGTGACGCGGACGGCATCGCCGATCCCGCGCACGAAACCGCCGGCTCGTCGCTCGGTTCGGCAGCCGAGCGCACGATAGTAAGCCTCGGCGAGGTAGACGTCACCGGGCGTGCGCACCCGGAATGCGAGCGCCGCGGCAGCCGCGACCGGGCCGGCGCGAAGCACCAGATTGTGGTGGATGAACTCCTCGAGCGTGCGCAGGTAGATCGTGCTCTCATCCTCATAGGTGACGGTGAGGCCGAGGATGTCGACGTAGAACTCGCGGGACGCTGCCAGGTCGGTGACGACGAGCTCTGCGTACGCGCAGCGCACGATGTCGGGCGGGGTCAGGCCGGGGGCGGTCAGTGACGGCGATGTCATGCTGTCTTCCTTCGAGTCGGGTCAGGCCGCGCCGAAGCGCGGGGTATGAACGTGGCCGAGCGTGACGTGCACGGCCTGCTGGTCTGTGTAGAAGTCGATGGAACGGTAACCGCCCTCGTGTCCGAGTCCTGACGCCTTCACGCCACCGAACGGAGTGCGCAGATCGCGCACGTTGTGCGAGTTGAGCCACACCATCCCGGCTTCGACATTCTGCGAGAAGGTCAGTGCTCGCTCGAGGTTGTTGGTCCAGATGTACGCCGCCAATCCGTAGCGAACGCCGTTGGCCAGCTCGAGCGCCTCCTCGTCGGAGTCGAACGGGGTGATGGCGACCACCGGTCCGAAGATCTCCTCCTGGAAGATCCGGGCGTCTGGCTTGACGTCGGCGAACACGGTCGGCGAGACGTAGTTGCCGGTGGGAAGACCCTCGGGGCGACCGCCTCCCGCGAGCAGGCGACCCTCCGACTTGCCGATCTCGACATAGCTCATGACCTTGTCGAAATGCTCGGGGTGCACGAGCGCTCCGACCTCGGTCTTCGGATCGTGCGGGTCTCCGACCACGATGTTCGACGCTCGCGCCGCGTACCGCTCCAGAAACTCCTCGTAGATCGGGCGCTCGACCAGAATGCGACTGCCCGCCGTGCAGCGCTCGCCATTCAATGAGAAGACGCCGAAGAGCGTCGAGTCGATCGCGGCATCCAGGTCAGCGTCGGCGAACACCACGGCCGGGCTCTTGCCGCCGAGCTCCATCGAGAGCCCCTTCAGCATCGGGGCCGCGTTCCCGAAGATCAGCTGGCCGGTGCGACTCTCGCCCGTGAACGAGATCAGAGGCACGTCGGGGTGCTTGACCAGCGCATCGCCCGCTTCCTCGCCCAGACCGTTCACGAGGTTGAAGACGCCCTTGGGCAGGCCGGCCTTCTCGAAGATGGCCGCCCACAAGCTGGCAGACAACGGGGTGAACTCGGCCGGCTTGAGCACGACGGTGCACCCGGATGCCAGGGCAGGAGCGAGCTTCCAGCTCTCGAGCATGAACGGGGTGTTCCAGGGCGTGATCAGTCCGGCCACGCCGATCGGCTTGCGGTTCACATAGTTCACCTGGGCGCCGGGCACCTTGTACGTGTCGTCCGACTGCGCCACGATCAGGTCGGCGAAGAACCGGAAGTTCTCGGCGGCTCGCTGGGCTTGCCCGAGAGCCTGCGTGATCGGCAGCCCGGTGTCGAAGGTCTCGAACTCGGCGAGGTGCGCATCCTGTGCCTCGACGGCGTCGGCGATCCTGTTGAGAATCCGGGATCGTTCGCGCGGCTTCATGCGCGGCCACGGCCCCTCGACGAAGGCTCGGGTAGCGGCGGCGACGGCAGCGTCGATGTCGGCCTTCTGCCCCGCAGCCGCCGTCAGGTATGTCGTGTTCGACACGGGATCGAGCACATCGAAAGTCTCGCCGCCGATGCTGTCGACGAACTCGCCGTCGATGTAGTGCTGAATCCGGTCGGGCAGCCCATCGGGCACGTGGTGCGTGCTCACCACGGTGGATGTCGTGCTCATGCTGAGACCCCCATCTCGAATCCCGCTGTTGACGTCAGATACGCCTCGCCCTCCGCGAGAAGGGTGCGGATCTTGGCGAGGCCGGCATCCGTCGGAGTGATGAGCGGTGGTCGCACGTACCCGGAGCGGATCAGGCCGCGCTGCTCGAGCACCCACTTTCCCGGTGCCGGGTTGGTCTCGACGAAGAGCAGGTCGACGAGCGGGTGCAGGCCGTAGTGGAGCGCGCGGGCACCCTCGATGTCGCCGGCTTCCCACAGCTCGTACAGCTGCGCGTGGGCGGCGGGGGCGATGTTGGCGGTCGCGCTGAGAAAGCCCGCGCCACCCAACGCCAAGAGCGGAAGGCAGAGCAGCTCGATGCCCGACCACACCACCAGGTCACGGCCGCAGAGCTGGATGACGCGCGAGAAGTGCTCGAAGTCCTTGGTCGTCTCCTTGATCCCGACGAAGTTCTCGACGTCTCGGTACAGGCGCGCCACGGTCTCGGGCTCGATGTCGACAGCAGTCCTCGATGGCACGTTGTAGGCGATGATCGGGAGGTCGGGGAACTCGGCGGCGATCGTCCTGTACCAGACGTAGAGGGCCTCTTGGGTAGGACGTGCGTAGTACGGCGTGATGATCAAAGAGGCGTCGATGCCGAGCTCGACCGCTCGGGCTGTCAACTCCATCGTCTCGTGCAGCTGAGCGGTGCCGGTGCCGACGACCACCGGGACCCGGTCGGCGACCGTCTTGGTCACCGTGGCGATCGCCTCAGCGCGCTCGTCGATGCTCTGGGCGCCCGGCTCTCCGGTGGACCCACCGATCGACACGCCGTGCGTGCCACTGGCCAGCTGCCATTCGATGAGGTTCGTGAGACTGTCATGGTCGACAGCGCCGTCGGAGGTGAACGGTGTCATGAGGGGCACGATCGAGCCGCGTATTTGCGCGGGGTCGCTGCGGTAGCGCACGGTGTTTTCCTTTCAGCGGGGCGAGCCCCGTCAGTGTCGGTGGGAATCCTGGTAGGCGAGCATCGCCTCGAGTGTTCGCGTGCGATGGGCGCGCGCGGCAAGTTCGATTTCGAGGCTCGACGCTCCGGTTTCAAGCAGTTCGAGAATCTCTTCGTGTTCGACCACCGACTCGGCCGCCCGACCGGGAACGAAGCTGAACGACGAGTCGCGAAGAACGTGAAGGCGGTCCCAGCCGCGCTGAACGGCCTCGAGGATCTCGGGGTTGGGACACCGTTCGAACAGGGCCGAGTGGAACTCCAGGTTGAGCTCGGTGAACCGGTGGGGCTGGAAGTCGGTCAGCGTTGCCTTCATCTGCTCGTTGATGGTCCGAGCCCGCGCGATGTCGAGCGCACCAATGTGCGGAGCGCTCAGCGCGGTCGCCGCGCCCTCGACGATGCTCAGGGTTTGCATCGTGGTCGCGTACCCGGCTTCATCGATCAGGGCGACCTGCGCCCCGACGTTGCGCTCGAAGGTCACAAGTCCCTCCGACTCCAGCAAGCGGATCGCCTCGCGCACCGGGACGACACTGATGTCGAGCTGACGCGCGATGGAGCCCAGGACGAGCCGGTATCCGGAGACGTACGTGCCGTCGGCGATCCGCGCCTTGATCCACTGATATGCCTGCTGAGACTTGCTGAGCGTGCCGTCCGCGACCGCTTGAGTCAGCCCTGCCATGTCGCGTACCGCGCCTTCCATTCGGCACTCATGGGGTAGAGCCCGTTCACGGATGCCCCACCGTCAACCTGCTCGGCGATGAAGCGCTCCTCGCGCTCCTGCTCGATCGCGTCGGCCACGACCTCTCGCACGAGCGCGGGTGGAATCACGAGCACACCGTCGTCGTCGCCCACGATGACGTCTCCTGGCTGCACGACCGCGCCACCGCATGCGATGGTCGCGTCGGTCTCCCACGGCACGTGCCGCCGGCCAAGCACGGCGGGGTGGGGTCCCGCCGAGAACGCGGGGATGCCGAGTGCCGCCACGGTTGCGAAGTCACGAATCCCGCCGTCGGTGACCACGCCGGCCGCTCCGAGTCGCTCGGCTCGGAGTGCCAGGATGTCGCCGACGGTCCCGGTGATCGACACTCCTCGTGCGTCGATGACCAGCACCTCTCCTGCTCGGAGCGAATCGAATGCGCGCTTCTGCGCGTTGAAGCCGCCCCCGTGCGTGGCGAACAGATCCGGGCGGAAGGGGACGAAGCGCAGGGTGCGGGCCAGTCCGACGAGGTGGGCTCCTGGCTGGTTCGTGCGCACGCCATCGATCGAGACGTCGTCGTAGCCGCGCTTGCGCAACTGGGAGCTGAGGGTGGCTGTGCTGACGCTCGTCAACTGCGCACGCAGCGTGTCGTCGAGGTCGAACTCCGGCTCGAGGCCCGCTGCCTCACGGCTGCCCCACGCTTCAGCGCGCTGTACATCGTCCACCTGCGGCTGGGCGCCGAACGCGGCGAGCGCGAGCTGGCCTTCGACGACGGGGGTGATCAGGCGTCCGGTGGTGGGCGCGCCCGACGCGGTCGGCGCATCCACCTCAACCTCGACGGTGTCGCCGGGGACGACGACGCTCGATCCGGCAGGCGTGCCCGTCAGGATCACGTCACCGGGCTCAAGTGTCAGAAGCTGCGAGAGGTCGGCGACGAGCTGACCGAACGGGAAGACCAGCTCCGCGGTCGTGTCATCTTGAACCAACTCACCGTTGACCCAGGTGCGGACCCGGAGCGCCGCCGGGTCGAGCCCCTTCGCCGGAATGACCCGAGGGCCGAGCGGCGTGAACCCGTCTGCGCCCTTCGATCGGAGATTCGATCCCTTGTCGGCAAGACGCAGGTCATAGACACCGAAGTCGTTGGCGGCGGTGACGGACTCCACCGCCCGCCATCCTTCATCAGGGGAGACTCGGCGAGCGGTACGCCCGATGATGAGCGCGATCTCGCCCTCGAAGGCGAGCAGCTCGGTGCCGGCCGGGCGCTCGATGGGCGAGCCCGATTCCGCGACGGATGTCGAAGGCTTCAGAAAGTACGAGGGGTGCGCGGGGATGCGCCCGCGCTGCGCGATGCGCGACGGGTAATTGAGGTGCAGGGCAATGATCTTGCCCGGCCGGCGGATGCCGTTCTCTGAATCCATGACGTCCTCGTCTTGTTGACTGTATGTGAAAAGATATACGATCTGAGCAGTTGGGTAAAGTCGTATATTATTCCCGTCACCGAGCCGACTTCCCACCGGCTCGTGCAATCCGTTATTACAAGGTGGTAATACGTGAACGTCGTCTCTGCACACGACTCCGCCAGTCGGGTCCGATCCTCCGTCTCTCACAGCTTCCGCGAATACCGGCAGGCTGTCACCGCCTCGTTCGTCCCCCTCGATGTGTCGCGAGTAGGAAGCGATCCGTTCTGGGGCCGCCTCCGCACCGTCGACGTCGACCCGGTTCACGTCAGCGAGGTCACCGCTTCTCAGCACATGGTGGAGCGCACCTCCTCGCTGCTTGCGGGCGGCGAGCCCGCCTACTACAAGGCGAGCCTGCAGGTGTCGGGAACGGGACTGCTGATCCAGGATGGCCGCGAGGCCGTTCTGCAGCCCGGCGACCTCGCGATCTACGACACGGGGCGCCCGTACTCGCTTCTCTTCGAGAACGACATGAAGATGCTCGTCCTCATGTTCCCGAGAGATCACCTGGGGCTGCCTCCCGAGGCCATCGGTCAACTCACCGCCCACAGCTTCTCGAGCGACGACGGCCTCGGAGCGTTGATCATCCCTTTCCTTCAGAACGTGTCGCAGAACCTGGATCGGGTCGGCGGGGTCACGGGGCCGCGTCTCGTCCACTCCGCCATCGACCTGATCACGACGATGTTCGCCAACGAACTCGATCTGGATGCCGACCCCGGAGACAGCCACCAGCTGCTCATGCAGCAGATCCGTCGCTACATCGACGCGAACCTCGGTTCGCCGGAACTCGCCCCGGCTCAGATCGCCGCGGCGCACTTCATCTCGACCCGCCACCTTCACGGTCTGTTCCGTCAGAAGGGCACCACCGTGTCGACCTGGATCCGGGAGCAGCGGCTCGAGAAGTGTCGACGCGATCTGATCGACCCGCTCAACGCGCACCTCTCGGTGGGAACGATTGCGGCACGCTGGGGCTTCGTCGAGGCCGCGCACTTCTCGCGTGTCTTCAAGGCGGCCTACGACTCCTCGCCCACCGAACTGCGCGCCCGGATGTTCGCGAGCCGCTAGCACTGAGATCACACCGGGTCTTGGTGCTCGCTGTAGTTCGACGACCCGAACGGAATGATCAGTGCGCCGCCGGGGCTGTTGGCGATGGTGCCATCTCCCTCGAGTCCGATGAACTTTCCCGTTGAGCGGCCGGCGGCATAGTCGAAGACGAACACGGTGCCGACCGGGATCTTCTCCTCGCGCCAGGTGAACAGGTACACCCCGTCGTCGAGCTTGTAGGTCGTCGCGAGTTCCGTGGCGGCGTGCCCGCGCTGCTCGCCGATGAGGTTCTGCCAGGTGAATCGTCGGGAGCTGAGATAGATGTGCTCGTACAGGTGGTGCGGGCTGTAGCGGAACAGCGTGCGCCGACCGATGAGATCGCGCGTGGGGGCGGGCGCATCCGCCATCGTCGCCGGAGTTCCCTCGATGATGCCGCCGTGGAAGGTCTGCATGACCCGCGTCTCCACATCGGCATCCTCAACCTCGATGCGGGAGTGGACGACCAGCGCCCACCCCTTGTGCGGATGAAGAGCCACGGTGATGGTCTCCACCTTGCGATCCGCGATCGACAAGTCCAGCCAGTAGCCGCCGGCGTCCAGCGGGACCTCTTCATACCCTTCGCTGCCGGAGCCATCCCAGCTGAAGCCGTCTGCAACCCACGCGATCGTGTTCTCGTCAACGACGTCGAGTGTCAGCGTGCCGCCATCCGTCGTCCTGATCACGAAGTGACGCCCGACGAGGTCATGCGTTCTCGCGAGCCGGTTCGTGTCGATCCCGGCGGCGAAGTCTTCCATGTTGAGCCATTGGGCAGACTCCTCGGTCACTACGGGCGCTTCGTCTGACTGAGACACTGTTGTCCCGTCCCTTCTAGTCGTTGAGCAGAAACTCGGCGGCCTTCTCGCCGATCATGATGGTGGGCGCATTGGTATTGCCCGTGGTGACTCGGGGCATGATCGAGGCGTCGGCCACCATGAGGCCACTCACGCCGCGCACTCTGAGCGTCGGATCGACCACCGCCAGCTCGTCGACGCCCATCTTGCAGGTGCCGACTTGGTGGTGGTAGGTGATCGCGGTACGGCGCACGTAATCCCGCAAAGATGCGTCGTCATCCACGTCCGGGCCGGGATACAACTCTCGGGCACCCCACCCCGCGGCGAGCGCGTCGGCTTTGCCGATCTCGCGCACCTGCCGCACGCTCGCCTCGAGAGCGAGAAGATCCCCCTCGTCGGCGAGCGCGTTCAGGTCGATGAGGATCTCGGCGTGCGGGTCTGACCCTGCCAGGGTGAGCGTGCCGCGGCTGCTCGGGCTCACGATTCCGCCCATCAGGGTGAACCCGGAACCGGGGCCTTCCATCCATTCCTGGTACATCGGAACGCTGAAATGGATCGGCTGCGTGTCCGGCACCTCGAGATCGGGTTTGCTGCGCCAAAACAGGTGACTCTGCGTGATGCCGGTCCCCGGAATGGGTGGATCGATCTCACGCTCGGTGGTGAAGATCACGGGTGACAGCAGATGGTCGTGAAGGTTCTTGCCGACTCCTGGCAGGTCGACGACGACGTCGAAGCCCAGCCGCGTGAGGTCGTCGGCCGGTCCGATCCCGCTTCGCAGCAGGATTCGCGGCGAATCGATGGCGCCGGCCGTGAGCACGACCTGATCGGCTTCCGCCTGGACGAGCTCGCCGCCGTGCTCGTACTCGACGCCCGTGACCCGTGTGCCGTCGAGAAGCAATCGGTGCACCCATGCCCCCGTCACGACCGTGATGAGGGGGGAGTCGAGTACCGGCTCGGTGTATGCACGCCACGTGCTGAGCCGTTCCCCGTCGCGCACGGTGACCTGCTCGCGGGCGACGCCGTCGAGGTGGTCGCCGTTGTAGTCCGGGTTCTCCTCGAGACCGACCTGCACGGCCGCATCGATGATGGACCGCTGGATCGGGTTGAGCGGATAGTCAACGGTCACGTCGAGCAAGCCGTCGGTGCCCCGGAGGTCGGAGGCCGGCCCGTCGTACTTCTCGATCTTCTTGAAGATCGGCAGAACGTCTTTCCATCCCCAGCCCGGATTGCCGAGGGACTCCCAGTGGTCGTAGTCCTGAGGGGCGCAGCGCACATAGATCATGGCGTTGAGGGAGTGCGAACCGCCGAGCACCTTGCCGCGCGGCAGGTGCAGGCGGCGATCAGCGGCATGCGGCTGAGGAACGGTGTAGTAATCCCAGTCGTCCGGGCTGTGCCAGATTTCGCCGAGGCGGGCCGGATCCTGGATGACGGGGTTCACATCCGACCCGCCCGCCTCCAGCAGCAGCACCCGTTTGCCGGCGTCGACGAGCCGGCGCGCGATCACGGAACCTGCCGAACCTGCTCCGACGATGATGACGTTGGGACGCTCGCCCATGCTGTGTCTCCTCTCTGATGACAGTTCAGACGTTCTCACGCCGAACCCGGTCCTCTCTATGACCGTGGCCTTTTGTTCGCTCTCAATCAATGGACGTTCAGCGTTCGACAAGGGCTCGCCGTCCCCGCCTCGCGATGCTGGGATCAGCCGGAAATCTGCCCGAGTTTCTGCGTGTGCGAAGGAGCGACGATCCCGATGGATGAACCCCCGACCCGCTCGCGCCAGGTGGTCTTTCCCGAAGCCGGATCGATCGACCTGAGCTCGATCGAGGTGCCGGTGCCCGCCTCGGCCGACGTCGTCATGCGCGTCCGCCGAGTGGGCATCTGCGCAACCGACCTGCATCTGCTCGACGGACACATCGGGGATCCCTTTCCCTTGGTTCCTGGGCACGAGTTCGTCGGTGAGGTCGCCGCGATCGGAGCCGACGCCGCCGCGACGCGCGGTGTCGCGGTCGGCGATCGGATCGCCGTCGAGATGCTCCTGCCATGCGGCACGTGCCCTCGCTGCCTCGAGGGCCGCTACAACATCTGCGAGCGCGACGATCCTGCCCTGGGGCCGGGGGCCGCCCGCGAATACGGAGTGAACATCCCGCGGACCACCGAGCCCGGCCTGTGGGGCGGATACGCAGACCACCTCTGGGTGCCGGCCGAAGCGATCGTGCACCGGCTGCCCGACGGGCTGCCGTGGGATGTTGCGGCTCTCGTCGAGCCGCTCGCCGTCGCGTTCCGCGCCGTGCGCCGCGCCCGTGTCTCCGCGGGAGACACTGTCGTGGTCATCGGTCCCGGCCCCGTCGGCCTGCTGATCGCGGCGGCGGCCAAGCTATCAGGAGCGGCACGCGTCGTGATGCTGGGAACCCGGCCGAACCGCCTCGCGCTATCGACCCGATTCGGCGCCGACCACACCATCGACTCGGGCGCCACCGAAGATGTGCCGAGGGCCGTGATCGATGCCCTCGGTCGCTTGGCCGACGTCGTGATCGAGGCCGCGGGCTTTCCCGCTGCCCAGTCGCAGGCTGCGACCCTGGTGCGTCGCGGGGGACGGGTCGTGCTCGCGGGCGCCTGCGGATGGGCGGCCGACGTCACCTTCGGCTCGGACCGCGACCTGCTCACGCGAGAGATCGACGTGCTCCCGTCGTTCCTGTCGGCAGGCGGCTACGAGCCTTCGATCGCCGCGTTGTCCCAGGGCGCGTTCCCCTTTGCCGAACTGATCACCCACCGCTTCGAACTGGAAGAGGTTCGAGCGGCGTTCGACGTGGTGCGACACAAGAAGGACGGCGTCATCAAGGCCGTCCTCGTTCTGTCCGATTGACCGACCACCCACCCAACCGAGAAAAGAGCACCACGTGAGTTCGAACAGAGACGCAATCGAGGCGCACTACGCCGCTGGCGATGCCGGCGACCTGGCAGGGATGCTCGCCCCCTTCGCCGACGACATCATCTGGACGGAGGCAGCGGGCTTCCCTCTCGCCGGCACCTACATCGGACCCGCCGCGGTGGCCGAGAAGGTCTTCGGGGCGCTGCAACGGGATTGGGACGGCTACAGCGTCGCCATCGACGAACTCATCGACGCGGGCGACACCATCGTGGCCCTCGGCACCTACTCCGGAACGTACAAGGCGACGGGTAAGTCGTTCCAGGCGCGCGTGGCCCACGTGTGGCGGCTCAAGAATGGCAAGGCCGTGCGGTTCGAGCAGGTCACGGACACGGCCGAGGTCCTGGCGGCCATGTCCTGACGCCGCGGGTTACGCCGACAGAGCGATGTACTTCTCCTCGAGGTACTCCAGGATGCCGTCGGTGCCCCCTTCGCGCCCCAGGCCGGACTGCTTGACCCCGCCGAACGGCGCGGCGGGGTCGCTGATGACCCCGCGGTTGACCCCCACCATTCCGGCATCGATCCGCGCGGCGACCCTCATGGCGTCGCCCTCCTCGCCGAAGACGTAGGCGATGAGCCCGAACTCCGTGTCATTCGCCATCCGGACCGCGTCATCCACATCATCGAAGGCGATCACGGTGGCGACGGGTCCGAAGATCTCGGTGCGGGTGATGGTCGACCCGTGCTCGACACTCGTCAGCAGGGTCGGCGGGTAGAAGGCTCCCTCGCCCTCCGGCTTCTGGCCGCCCAGCGCGACCTGCGCGCCCTCGGCGACGGCTGTCTCGACCAAGGCGGCGACCTTGTCGCGCTCCTTCTGCGAGACCAGGGCTCCCAGGTCGTTGGCGTGATCCAGTCCCGGACCCGTCGCCATCGCGTTCAATCGCGCGCGCAAGCCGTCGACGAACGCATCGTGCAGCGAGCGATGGACGTAGAGACGGTTCGCCGATGTGCACGCGGATCCGCCGTTGCGCATCTTGGCCGCCATCGCCCCCTCGACCGCGACCTCGAGGTCGGCGCCCGCAAGCACGATCAGCGGGGCGTTGCCGCCGAGTTCCATCGAGGTGTTGATGATCGGGGCCGCGGCCTGCGTCAGCAGCACCCGTCCCACTTCTGTCGACCCGGTGAACGAGAGCTTGCGGATCGCGCCGTGCCCGAGCATGGCCGTGACCGCGGGGCCGGTCGGGACGGGGGTCACCAGGTTGACCACTCCGGACGGCACACCGGCACGGCGCAGCACGTCGACCACGTATGCAGCAGTCAAGGGGGTCTCGGATGCCGGCTTCAGCACCGTGGTGCAGCCTGCGGCGAGCGCCGGCGCGAGCTTGCGCGCCGCCATGGCCGCCGGAAAGTTCCACGGGGTGATGAGCAGAGAGACCCCGATCGGCTGGTGCGTGACGATGATGTGCTTGTCGCCGCCCGGCGAGAGCCGGTATTCGCCGGGTACGCGCACCGCTTCTTCGGCGAACCAGCGGAAGAACTCGGTGGCGTAGCTCGCTTCGGCGAGCGCGTCACCCCACGCCTTGCCGTTTTCGCGGACCATGATCTCGGCGAGCTGGTCGCGCTCGGCGGTGAGGATCTCGAAGGCGGCTCTGAGCATCTCTGCTCGCGCCCTCGGCGCGGTCGCCGCCCATGCCGGCGCCGCCCGTTCGGCTGCCGCAACGGCATCGAGGCAGTCGCGCTCGGTGGCGACGGCGAACTGCGCGATGACGCTTCCGTCAGCGGGATCGCGCACGGGAAAGCGTTCACCCGAACTGCCCGCGCGCCACTCTCCGCCAATGAAGAGATCGTTGATGACCGGTTGCTGCTTCTGACTCATGACATCCGTCCGCTCGCTCGTATCCGAAATAATATACGATGCAACGACCGTCAGCCAGTGCGGCGAATCGCGCTCAGCGATTGAAAGGACTCAGTCGCGCGGCCGTGCCTTTCACGGCATCCACGACCGTCGACTCCTCAGCGCTGACGTAGAGCACCGCGACCGCCGCGCGCACTGCCCCCCGGATCGGCGCTGCGACCGCGGAGACTCCCGGGATGACCTCGCCGTGCGACGACGCGACCCCCTCCCGGCGGGCCACGCCGACCTCGGGGGGCTCGGGGGTGTCGATGCCCATCGCCATCCGGTCGGCGGTGGTGAGCAGGGCCTGGATGGCGATACCGGGCGCCCCGACCAGCATCGAGTGCCGCGAACCCGGCCGCTGGGCGATCGACGCGACGGCGGCGCGCGGCTCCACCGTCACGAGGGTCACGCATTCCGAGCGGTCGAGAACGACCAGAAAGGCCGTCATCGACAGCTCATCGGCGAGCGCCTGCAGCGCGGGCTGCGCTGCAGATTGGAGATCGGGGGCGACACTGCGGGCGAGCGTGGCCAGATGCGGGCCCAGGATCAGTGCACCACGCGGATCCCGAACCACCAGCGCGGCATCCTCGAGGGTGCGAACCAGCCGGTACGCGATCGATCGATGCACGCCCAGCCGAGCAGCGACCTCCCCGATCGTCAGCGGACCGCCCGCCTCGGCGAGCTCGTCGAGGATCCGAAGGCCCCGCGCCAGAGTCTGGGCTTGCGATTCCATGAGCGTAGGCCTATCGTCTGATCACTATTCGAGCGTGTGATTCTATAATAGAACACACGGGTCCACAATGAAGTGAGATTCAGCGATGCAGTTTCATCACAACGGATATGTGTCGGGCGATCCGACCATCAGCCCGGCCGCCGGAGTCGGCATCGACCGACCCGACGAGCTGCCCGACGTCATGGACGTTCTGATCGTCGGCACCGGTCCAGCGGGCATGATCACGGCGGCGCAGCTATCGAAATTCCCCGACATCACGACACGCATCATCGACCGACGCGATGGTCGCCTGGTCATCGGACAAGCCGACGGCATCCAGGCGAGAAGCGTGGAGACCTTTCAGGCATTCGGTTTCGCCGAACGCATCATCGCCGAGGCCTACCGCATCACCGAGATGGCGTTCTGGAAGCCCGATCCGGCGAATCCATCGAACATCGTGCGCACCGCACGCACCGTCGACGACGCGACCGGTGTCAGCGAGTTCCCGCATCTCCTGGTCAACCAGGCGCGCGTGCTCGACTACTTCGCCGAGGTGATGGCCCACTCCCCCACTCGCATGACCCCGGACTACGGCTGGGACTTCCAGAGCCTGGAGGTCGCCGAGAGCGGCGAGTATCCCGTCACCGTTACCCTCACGCGCAGTGCCGGCGCCGACGAGGGCGCGGTGCGCACCGTTCGAGCGAAATACGTGGTCGGCGGTGACGGAGCCCGCAGCAAGGTGCGCGACGCGATCGGGTGCACCCTGGACGGCGACCAGGCCAACCACGCCTGGGGCGTGATGGATGTTCTCGCCAACACCGACTTTCCCGACATCCGCACCAAGTGCGCGATTCAGTCGAGCTCTGGCAGCATCCTGTTGATCCCTCGTGAGGGCGGTTACCTGTTCCGCATGTACGTCGACCTGGGCGACACGGCTGACGGACGCGAGAAGTCCGTGCGCGCCACCACGATCGAGCAGATCATCGAGCAGGCCAACGCGATCATCCATCCGTACACCTTGGAGGTGAAGGATGTCGCGTGGCACAGCGTCTACGAAGTCGGCCACCGACTCACCTCCCGGTTCGACAACCTCCTTCCCGAGGAGCGCGGCACCCGCACGCCCCGGGTGTTCATCGCCGGCGACGCCTGCCACACCCACAGCGCCAAAGCCGGGCAGGGCATGAACGTCTCGATGCAGGACGGCTTCAACTTGGGCTGGAAGCTCGGTCACGTTCTCGAGGGTCGCAGCCCCGAGGCGCTGCTGGCGACCTACTCGGCCGAACGCCAGGTGATCGCCAAGAACCTCATCGACTTCGACAAGCAATGGTCGACCCTGATGGCGACCAAGCCCGAAGATCTGGCGGACCCGACAGAGCTCGAGGACTTCTACGTGCGCACCGCCGAGTTCCCTGCGGGATTCATGACGGAATACGCCCCCTCGATCCTGGTCGGCGACCGCACCCACCAGTCGCTCGCCGCCGGCTACCCCATCGGCAAGCGTTTCAAGTCCGCCGTCGTCCGGCGGGTCTGCGATGGCAACGACGTGCACCTGGGCCACCTGGCCGTGGCAGACGGCCGGTGGCGCATCTACGTGTTCGCCCCCGCAGCTGCCGACGCCAACGCACGTCTCTCACGCTTCTCCGAATGGATGCTGCAGTCAGCCGCCTCGCCGCTGGCCACCGTCCCCAGGGGTGCAGATATCGATGCCTGGTTCGACGTGAAGGTGATCTACCAGCAGCCCCACATCGAGGTGGACATCAACGCGGCGCCGGCGGCGTTCCGCCCGCGAACCGGCAAGTTCGAGCTGATCGACCTCGAGAAGGTCTTCGCTGCCGATCCCGACGACGACATCTTCGAAACGCGAGGAATCGATCGAGGTGGCGTGGTGGTCGTGGTGCGTCCGGACCAGTACGTCGCCCAGATCGTCCCGCTGGAGGCCACCGACGAGCTGGGGCAGTTCTTCGCCCCTCTTGCCCCGCCGAGCTAGTTCGCCTGAGGGGGCGGGCCCGCAGTGCGCGAGCCCGCCCCCGGTGTTCAGCCGATTCGAACCTTCGTCGCAGCTACCGTCGCCGCCACGGCATCGAAGGGCAGGATGTATCCGCCCTTCGCCGCGGTGAACATGGCAGCTCCCACCTGCGCCACGTAGTTGCGGGTCGTGCCGTACCGCTGGTCCAGTTCTGCCTGGGTGAAGTAGCGATGAGATCCGGACACCAGGCACGGGAAGGCCGTGCCGTTGAAGGCGCTCACCTGGGCGAGCGGCGCGACGAACTGCGAGAGGCGCACCCCGCCCTCGATCATTCCGTTCGCGTCACGGACGAAGTGCCCGCTGGCATCCCGGGTGAAGAGGATGGTCGCGGGAGCCGGCTTGCGCCACTCGATCCACTTCTTCACCGAGTCGATGGCCGCACTCACGACGAGCCCGTTGGGGACCGTACTGAATGCCGGCAGCACCGCACATGACGGGTCGACCCAGTCGGAGAACGACTCGGGTTGGCCGGTCGGTCCGATCAGAGCGTGGTCACGGTTGAACATCGCGTCGACGTATTCCGCCGCATAGAGCGAACCGTGCGTCGACCCGGCCACCTCCCACGCACGCGTGTACGTGGTGGTCGGGAAGGTTGGTGCAAGACCGGACAGCCCCTCGGAGTTGACGCTGACCTCTGGCACCTTCAGGTCCGACCGCAGCAGGCCCGCGCGGTCCCACATCACGAAACCGTCGAACACGTTGGCGAGGGGCTGGATCGTGTTGTAGTAGGTGGAGATCCGGAACGCCGACTGCGACTGGCCGGTCGCGATGACGTCGTGGATCCTCAGCCCCGGGAACGGCGCATGCGCCCCGCCCGCGTTCACCTTGAGAGCCTGCGCCACCTGGGAGTAGACGTCCCACGACAGCGGGTCACCCGCACAGGCAGTCGGACCGCAGGCGTCGATGTTGCCGCCGCCCTGAGGGTCGACGTTGCTCGCATCGACCGAGAGGTCTCCGTACCGAGCGGGGCTCCACAACTTCAGCCGATCGACGCCGACCTTCTGAACCGAGACGACCGCGTAGGCGTACCCCTGCCGCAGCAGGTCCTCGTGCGCCTCCGCGAAGACGAAGTCGGCGTCCACGCCGATCGTCACGTTTGTCCACTCGACGAGCAGGGTGCCGTTGAAGTGACCCGGGTTCGGGGCCCGGACCAGGACGCGCGTGCGGTACGCCCACCCGCCGTCGATCATGGTGGCCGTCTGCAGGGAGCCGGCCACGGCGCCGCGATAGCGGCTTGCCGTACCCGCGGCAGAGAACTCGTGCTCGGTGTAGCCGTACTTGGCGAGATCCACGGCAGCGGCCGAGAGAGCGGTCGTGCCGGGAATGTTGACTTGGGTGAGCGCGGCCGCAGGCACGCCCGAGATCGCGTGGACGCCGGGGGCGGCAGGAATCGCCGCTCCGGCCGATACGGCAGCGAATGACGACAACGTCGTCCCGATCAGAACTGCTGTCAGAATGACCGCGGCAGCTTTGCGACGACCTCCTGGCTTGGTGATTGTGGTTTTCATACCCTGACTTTCCGTTTGTCATAGACGACGGAGCCCGCCCGCGAGTGCAAGGACAGGCCGGTAACGCGTTCAGGGTAGGCAGGGGAAGCGCCGGGTGTCTTGGCCTGGACGGCCCAGTCGTTGTCGATGCGCGCCCACGAGAAGGCGCAACCCGGGGCTACCCCAGGTACGCGTTGCGCAGAAGCGCTTCGTCCTCGAGCAATTTGCTTGCCGGGCCGTGGTACGAGAGATGACCGCTCGTGACCACCAGCGCATCCGTCGCTATTTTCAGGGCAAGATGCGCGAACTGCTCAACCAGCAGCACGCCCACGCCCGACTCTGCGATGCCCTGGATGACGGGAATCAGTCGCAGGAAGACCACCGGCGCGAGACCCAGAGACATCTCGTCAATCATGATGTACCGGGGCTTCGCAGCGAAAGTACGAGCCAAAACGACCATTTGCTGCTCGCCACCCGACAACAGGGCCGTCAGAGAGTCGACGCGCTTTTCCAGCTCCGGGAACAGCGACATCGCCTCGTCGAAATCAGCCTTCGTGCGCGCTGTCAACTTCAGATTCTCCCGGACGGTGAGCGAGGGGAAGATCATCCTGCCCTGCTCGACGTGCTTGAGCCCCAGCAACGAGCGCTGGCGCCGCGAGAGCTTGGAGATCTCCTGACCGTCGAGCTGCACAGAACCCGAAGCCACCGGGATGATCCCCGACAGCGACTCGAGCAGGCTGGTCTTGCCCGCCCCGTTCGGACCGACAATCGTCGTGATGTTGCCCTGGTGCACCTCCAGGCTGACGCCTGAGATGACGGGGCCGACGCCCCGGCGCACCACAACGTCGGTGACCTTCAGACTCACAGCATCTCCGTTTCGCCCATGTAGGCCGAGACCACCTTGGGATCGCTCAAGACCGTTGCGCGGTCACCACTGGCCAAGACCTCGCCGAAGTTGAGGACAGTGATCCGCGAGCAGACGCTGCGCACTAGGTCGAGGTCGTGCTCGATGATCAGGATCGTCGTTCCGAAATGCTCGGGAGCGCGCCGCAGCCGGTTGGCGAAGGCGAGGTGCTCATCGTGCGAAAGTCCTGCGGCCGGCTCGTCGAGCAGCAGCAACTTCGGGCGCGCCGCCAGATTCGCCGCCACCTCGACCAAGCGGCGAGTGCCGACATCCACGACGCTCAGCGGGATCGACGCGTCAGGGCAGCCGAAGAATTGAAGCGCGTCCGCGATCGCGGCCGGATCAGCCTTGCCTCTTGTAACGAATCGGAGATAGGCGCCAACGGTCATGCTCGGCGGCACCCGATCCTGCTGGAAGGTTCTGCGAAGCCCGGCTCGGGCGCGCTGGTGGGGTGCAAGGCCGCGCAGCGGTTCGCCGTCGAGGCTTGCCGTGCCCGTGTGCTGGGGCAAGAAGCCGCCGATGGCGTCCACGAACGTCGACTTGCCCGCCCCGTTGGGGCCGATCAGGCCGAGGATCGTGCCTTCCTCGACGACCAGCGAGACATCCGTCAACGCTTTCACCGCCCCGAACTCGACCGTGAGGTGATCCACGATCAGCAGGGGGCGACCGGTCCCGGTGGGGATGGGAGCCTCGGCTACCGTCTCCACGGCGGCCACGTCACCGGCGGCTTCGACTCGGGCCGCTTCGCGCAGTCTGCGACGTCGGAACAGGGCGGCACGCACACCGGTGCCCAGATTCGAGTTCGAGGTGAGTGCTTGAATGCCCAGCACTCCGAAGGCGACGCTGGACCACTCGAGCGGCACCCGGAACTGCTTGAGGATCTCGGGAATGACGACGAACAAGATGCCGCCGAACAGGGCCATGTCGATCAGCTGCGAGCCGACCACGATGCTCAGCACGTAGAGCCCGAGTGAGTTGATGGGGGTGAAGGTCAAGTAGTTGACCTGTGTGATCTGGCCGACAATCAAGCACCCGGCGATCCCGCCGACGAAGGCGCTGAGCGCGAACGCCGACAGTTTCGCGGTGCGCACGCTCGTGCCCGCCGAGGCGGTTCCCCGCTCAGAGAAGGCGACGGACTTCCATGCGGCCCCGATGCGGCTCCCTTGCAAGGCGTAGATCGCGAGGGCGACGACCACGGTGATGACAACGGCGAAGAGGAAGTATCCCCGGTCGCCGTTCGGATCGGAAGAAAGACCGAACGGCCGTGGAATGTGCGCGGTGCTCTGGTCCGGGAACCCGAGTTGCTGCACGGTCGTGTCGACCGCCGCAGCGACCCCGAGGGTGATGACGGCGAGGTTGACCCCGCGCAAGCGAAGGGCAGGCAACCCGATCACCAGACCCAGAACCGCGGTGATGAGACCCGCGATCACCATGAAGACCAGGAAGGATGCCGCTCCGAAGACGGTCGGCAACGGGGTCTTCAGGTACAGAAACTCCAGAATCCAGGCGCCGATCGAGGCGAAGCTGAGCTGGCAGAGGGCGATCATGCCGGCGGTCCCCGTCACGATCCCGAGCCCGAGAAGCGACACCATGGCGATCAGCACCGAGGTCGACACGAAGACGATGTATGCCGGCATCCCGAACCCGAAGAGGGTTCCGAGCAGGATCGCACCCACTGCGAACACGAGGGGGAGCCAGACGCGGCTGGCGGCGCGCTGGGGGTTAGCGAGCGACATCCCAGACCTCCTTCCGCTGGTTCCACAGCAGGAACAGCACGATGATCAGAATGGGAATCCAGTCCCTCAATTGGGTGGTCGAAGGAAATGCGGTCAACGCCCCCTGGAGCGCGCCGACGACGAGTCCCCCGATGATCGTCAAGGGGAGGCTCTTGAAGGCCCCGACGAGTGCCGCTGCAGTACCAGGGATGATGAGGGTGATCATCGAGGTGGCATCGGCGGCAGCAGTATTTCCGATGATCGAAACGCAGAGTCCCATCACGGCGCCGACAGCGACCCAGACCCCCACCTGAAGAGCCTTGACGTTCACGCCCAGCAGCTCGGCGGCGGTCTGCCGGTCGCTGACGGCACGCAGCCGGACCCCGAGCGGGGTGTGGCTCACGATCAGCCAGGTCGCGATGGCGACGACGATGGCCGCAACCAGCATCGCAACGCCGACCTTCGTGATGGCGACCTGGCCGACGAGGAACAGCGGCCCGATGAGAAGGGGACGCAGGGGCTGCGGCTGCGAGCCGAACAGGATGAACGACAACGAAATCAGAAGCAAGAGGGAGGCAACGGTCACGGCGGAACGAGCCGTGGTCGTCGCCTCCGACAGCCAGGTCGCTTCGACCCAGCCCAAGATGCCCGACACGATCGCCGCCACGATCACGGCGATGACCACGGTGATCGCCGTCTGAGCGGCCGGCGGCAAGGTCAGCAAGAGAGGAGCAGAGCGGATCGAGAGATACGCGCCGAAGACCCCCACGGCGACCAGCGAGAAGTTGACAACACGTGTCAGGACCGACATGAGCGTGAGTCCGACCCCGATCAAGGCATACAGGGCGCCGGAACTGAACCCGACGATCAGGGCAATGATGATGTTCAACGGTCCTCCGGAGGAGTAACTAACGGGAGCGAGTGCGAGCGGCGACCGGAGAGCCGCCGCCCGCACTCGGTGATCTGAGACGGACTAGGGCTTCTTGGTGTCGACCCAGCCGATCTCGTCGCCCTTCAGCCACGGCCCGAGCGAGGTCCACGCGCTGGTGTTCTTCTTGATCTCAAGCGGCCACGCGGACTTGTTCGCCTGGTGAGTGTCGCCGGGGCCGAAGATCCAGGGCGTCGCCACCATCGGGTTCGTGACGGGCGTCGACATGGCTTTCGCGGCGGCTGTGAACGAGTCGCGGGTCACCTTGCCCTTGATGGTCTTGAGGATCGCGATGAAGTACTTCGCGGCCAGGTAACCACCCTGAGCGAACGAGGTCTTGGGCACGTTGTGAGCATCCATGACCTTCGCCCAGTCGGTGTTCGACTTGTCCTTCGGGTCGGTGAACGGCGAGAACTCGGCCGGCAGGTGGATGTCAGCTCCATACGAGACGCCCGCCGCGAACTGGTCCGAGTAGCAGGAGGTGAGCACCAGGAAGGGCACGTTCAGCCCCTGGTTCGACGCCTCGCCGATGAACGCCGTGACGGCAGCGCCGACCTCGGTGATCATGACCGCACCGCAGTTGTGACTCTTCAGGGCTGCGACGTTACCGGCGTAGCTCGCCTGACCACGGGTGAGGCTGAAGTCGCTGTACGCGAGCTTCTTGCCGGTCTTCGCGGACCATGCGTCGATAGCACCCTGGTAGGCAGCCTTGCCTGCGTCGTTGTCCGGAACGACCTCCGCGCAGATGTTCTTGTAGCCGAGGGTTTCGGAGCCGTCGTACAGGGTCGCAAAGGCGTCGAAGTACGGTCCGTCATTCGCCGGTGCGATGTTCGGCGTCGTGAAGCAGAACGGGTCGACGCCCGTGCCCTGGATGGAGACGATGTTGTTGTCCTCCCAGGTTTGGTGGTTGACCGCACAGTCCAGCAACGACGACGAGCCGACAAGTGCAACCGCACCGCCGCTCAGTGCATCCTTGGCTGCCGTCGCGGAGACCGCGGGGTCGGTCTTGTCGTCGTACACCGTGTACTGCAGGGGCTGCCCGTTGAATCCGCCCGCCTGGTTGTAGTCGTCGAAGACGGCTTTCACGGCCTGGGGTGCTTCGGGGAAGAAGGTGAGGCCGCTGAGGGCCGCCACCTTGATGGGGGTGCCGGTGGCGGGGGTGCTGGTTCCGCCGCCACCCGAGGTGGCGCTGCAGCCGCTCAGGATGAGCGCTGCGGCGGCAACGGCCGCCGTCGCGCCGAGTTTGATGCCGGTCATTCGCATGTGATTGGTGCCTCTCCGATAGAGCGCTGAACTTCCGTGTTCAGCGACTGTCCTTCGATGTCGGACGGCAAACAGCGGCGTCCTGCGGCCACTCTAAGAACGAGGTCGTCGGCCACGTTTGTCGCGTGCGGAACAGTCGTTGACTCTCCGTACCGGAGTTTCTGCTCGGCCTCGCGACGGCCTTGCGCTCAGGAACACAGGCCGTGCACCCAGCGCCAAACGGTGGTGACGACGGGCTGGCGATGCTGTTCTGATCAGCATCGGTACCTACTGAGGAGAACAACCATGTCCGACTACGCAACCCTGCTCGCCCGGATCAGCGCCCCGTCTGAATCCGGCCGCGAGGTTCGCGATCCCGCCACCGCAGAGGTGATCGGATTCGCCCCGAAGAAGACGGTGGAAGACCTCGACGCTGCCATCGCCGCGGCGAAGGCGTCTCAGCCCGCCTGGGAGGCGCTCGGACACGCCAAGCGGAGCGAGCTTCTGAACGCGGCAGCGGACCGGATCGAAGCGGAGTCCGAACCGCTCGCTGAGTTGCTGTCACGCGAGCAGGGCAAACCCCTCAACGGACCCAACGCCCGCTTCGAGGTCGGCGCCTCTGTCGCCTGGTTGCGTGCCACCGCAGCGACTCTGCTCGAGCCCGAGGTCGTTGTCGACGACGGTCAGATGAAGGCCGAGCTGCACTACCGTGCCATTGGCGTCGTCGGCGCCATCGGACCGTGGAACTGGCCACTGATGATCGGCATGTGGCAGATTGCCCCGGCGCTCCGAATGGGCAACACCGTGGTCGTCAAGCCCTCGCAGTTCACCACCCTGAGCGTCCTCGCGATGGTGTCGGTCATGAATGAAGTACTGCCGGCGGGGGTGCTGACAGTGGTCGCAGGAGATCGCGTTGTCGGGTCTCGCCTTGCGTCGCATCCCGACATCAGCAAGGTCATGTTCACGGGGTCGACCGCGACAGGCCGAGAGATCATCAAGAGCTCTGCAGACAACCTGGCTCGCCTCACCTTGGAACTCGGCGGAAATGACGCGGGAATCGTATTGCCCGGCACCGATCCCGCAGCCATTGCCGGCGACCTGTTCTGGGGCGCCTTCATCAACACGGGCCAGACCTGCGCCGCCCTCAAGCGCCTCTATGTGCACGACTCGATCTACGAGCAGGTCATCGACGAGTTGAAGGCAGTCACCGCGACCATGCCGATGGGCAACGGGTTGGATGAGAACAACGTGCTCGGACCCCTGCAGAACAAGGCACAGTTCGACATCGTGGCCGGCCTGGTCGAAGACTCCAAGAAGCGCGGAGGGCGCATCATCACTGGCGGCAGCCCGGCAACTGAACTTGGGGAGCTGTTCTATCCGATCACGCTCGTCGCCGACCTTCATGACGGTGACCCGCTGGTCGACGAGGAGCAGTTCGGGCCGGCCCTTCCGATCATTCGCTACACCGACGTCGAGGACGCCATCGCGAGCGCGAACGGCTTGGACGTCGGCCTCGGCGCGTCCGTCTGGTCGTCGGATCCGGTCGAGGCGCGGAAAGTCGCTCTGCGGCTCGAGGCCGGCACGGTGTGGATCAACAAGCACGGCGTTGTCCACCCGATGATGCCGTTCGGCGGGGTCAAGTCGTCGGGGTACGGTCTCGAGTTCGGAGTCGAGGGCCTGAAGGCCCTCGGGGTTCCCCAAGTCATCAGCAGTTAGCACGCGGTGCGAAAACAGGGAGCATGGCTACGCTGAACCCATGGCGATCGACCGCACAGACCGCGCGATCATCGCGGCGCTCGCGGTCGATTCCCGCCTCTCGATCCGGGCGATCGCCGAGCGGGTGCACATCTCGCGCACTGCCGCCCACCATCGGGTGCAGAACCTCATCGCCACCGGCGTGCTGACCGGCTTCGGCGCGCAGGTCGACCGCAAGTCGATCGGGCTCGAGCTGGTCGCGATCGTGATCGTGAAGGTCGAGAACGTGCCGTGGCCCGAGCTCGCGGCCGCGCTCGCCGAGTTGCCCTACGTGGAATCGGTGCTGGCCGTGAGCGGCGACATCGACTTTGTGCTGACGGTGAGTGCTCCGGATCATCAGCACCTGAGCGAGGTGATCATGCGCCAGATTCACGGCTTGCCCGGCGTGGTGTCCACCCGATCGCACGTCGTTCTGGATGCCAGAACCGGCACCGCGCCCGGAACTCGCCTGGACGATTGGCACGTTTCCGACCCGTCGGCGTGACAAACGGCACGGATTCCCGGCCCTGAGCGCCGTTCGTCACCAGTCACCTCGGCGCGCTCCGTTTTCGGCCCCGTGGGCTCCACGATTGCAGGATGAGCGACGCAATGTCGGGCCGCTCGGATCCGGTCCGACCCACCGAACTCCCGATCAGGCTGATCGACGAGAAGGGTGCTGTGGTGCGCGGAAAGCGCGCCGCCGGCTTCGAAGCTCCTGATCCCGAGACCCTGCTGTCGCTGTACCGCCAGATGGTGGTGGCACGGCGCTTCGAGGCCCAAGTCACTGCCCTCACCCGGCAGGGCCGCCTCGCGACCTACCCGTCGGCACTCGGCCAGGAGGCCTGCGAGATCGCCGCGGTCAGCGCCCTCGGTGCCGACGACTGGTTGTTTCCGACCTACCGCGACACCATCGCGCTGCTGACGCGCGGCGTTAGTGCGTCTGAGATCCTCTCCTTCTTCCGCGGCGACTGGCACACCGGATTCGATTCGAATGCCCATCGGATCGCGCCGCAATCCACGCCGCTTGCAACACAAGCGCTGCACGCGGTCGGCCTCGCCACGGCGGCCAAGCTGAAGGGTGATCCGACGGTCGCCCTGGCCTTCCTCGGCGACGGCGCGACCAGCGAGGGCGACGCGCACGAGGCCTTCAACTTCGCCGCTGTCTGGCAGGCGCCGGTGGTCTTCGTCATCCAGAACAACCAATACGCGATCAGCGTGCCGATCGCGAAGCAGTCGCACGCGCGCGTGCTGAGCGACAAGGCCATCGGCTACGGGATGCCGGGCTACTACGTCGACGGCAACGACGCGGCCGCGATGTACGAGGTCATCAGCGCGGCGCTCGAGCGGGCGCGGAACGGCGGCGGCCCGACCATGATCGAGGGGCTGACCTATCGAATGGAGTCGCACACCAACTCCGACGACCCGACCCGCTATCGCTCGGCGGCCGAGACCGAACTCTGGCATGGCCACGATCCGATTGATCGACTCGCCAAGCACCTCGTCGCGACCGGGGTGCTGACCGAGGCGGTCACCGCCGAGATCGGAGCGGAGGCCGAGGCGCTCGCCAAGGCAACGCGCGACGCCATGAACGAAGAGCCGGTGCTCGATCCGCTCGAGCTGTTCGACCACGTGTACGCGACGCCGCGATCGGCATTGCTCGAGCAGCGCGAGTTTCTCGCGAGGGAGTTGGCTGAGTCATGACCCTCATCGAGCATCGGTCAGCCGCGACCACGACCGCCGCCACGCAGCTCACCATGGCGGGCGCGCTGACCGCGGCCCTGCACGACGCGATGGCCGACGACCCGAACGTGGTGATCTTCGGCGAAGACGTCGGACCGCTCGGCGGCGTGTTCCGGGTGACAGACGGCCTGGCGCGCGAGTTCGGCGAGAGCCGGATCTGGGATTCCCCGCTCGCCGAGGCCGGCATCGTCGGCACCGCGATCGGGATGGCGATGTACGGGATGCGCCCTGTCGTCGAGCTGCAGTTCGATGCCTTCAGCTATCCGGCGTTCGAGCAGATCACCTCGCACCTGGCCAAGATGCGCAACCGCACCAAGGGTCATGTCCAGTTGCCGGTCGTCATCCGGATCCCCTACGCCGGCGGGATCGGCGGCGTCGAGCACCACTCCGACTCGTCCGAGGCCTACTGGACGCACACGCCAGGCCTCACGGTCGTGACCCCGTCGAATCCGGCGGATGCCTACTCGATGCTGCGCGAGGCGATCGCCAGCGACGACCCGGTCATCTTCCTCGAGCCCAAGAGCCGCTACTGGGTCAAGGATGCGGTCACGCTGCCCGTGCGCACCGCGCCGATGAACCGCGCCCAAGTGCTCCGCGAGGGCATCGATGTCACGTTGATGGCCTACGGACCCACGGTGAAGACGGCGCTTCAGTCGGCTGAGTTGGCATCCGTGGAAGGCCTCGACGTCGAGGTCATCGACTTGCGCAGCCTCTCGCCCTTCGACGACGAGACGGTGGGCGCCTCGGTACGCAAGACCTCGCGGGCGGCGATCATCCACGAGGCGTCGCAGTTCGGCGGGTACGGTGCCGAGGTCGCGGCGCGCGTCACCGAACGCGAGTTCTTCCACCTGGCTGCGCCGATTCTGCGGATCGCCGGCTTCGATATCCCATTCCCGGCGCCCAAGCTCGAGGAGCACCACCTGCCATCGCCCGAGCGCGTGCTCGCAGCGCTCGACAGCTGGGAGTGGTGACGGTGCCCCGCAACTTCGTGCTGCCCGACCTCGGCGAGGGGCTGACCGACGCCGAGATCGTTGCGTGGCTGGTGCAGCCGGGTGACATCATCGCGATCGACCAACCCGTCGTCGAGGTCGAGTCGGCCAAGTCGACGGTCGAGTTGCCCTCGCCATACGGCGGTCGGGTCGAGAAGCTGCACGCTCAGCCCGGCGAGATCGTGCACAAGGGCGGGGTGCTGATCACGGTGGGGGATGCGGCAGACGGCCCGGTGGAGGGCACGACATCCGGCGCGGTTCTCGTCGGTTACGGCATCAAGGAGCCGTCCTTGCGACCCGCTCGTGCGCGGGAAGGCCGGTTCGGACGAGGCGACACGAAGCCGGCGACCGCGACCTTGGCGTCGACCACCGGGCAGCCCTCCGTTGCGGCTGCCGTACGGTCGCCCGTTGTGTCGCCGCTGGTGCGTCGTCGGGCCCTCGACCACCGGATCGACGCCACCCAACTGCAGGGATCCGGCGCGGGATCGCTGGTCACCCGCGGCGATGTGGAAGCGGCCATCTCAGCGCAGGAGGTTGCGCGGGCGACCGGTCTCGTGCCGTCCGAAGGGGGTGACCGCCGCATCCCGATCACCGGCATGCGCAAGATCATCGCTACCCACCTCAGCCACTCGCGCTCGACCATCCCCGAGGCGACGATCTGGCTCGACGTCGACGCCACCGAGTTGTTCACCGCGAAGGAGCGGCTGCAGAAGTCCACCGGCGAACGCTTCAGCCTCACCGCCCTGATCGCACGATTCGCGGTCGTCGGGCTCGGCCGCTACCCGATCCTGAACTCCTCGGTGGATGACGCGGCTGGCGAGATCGTTCAGCACACGACCATCGGCCTGGGCCTTGCGGCTCAGACGCCGCGCGGACTGATGGTGCCCGTCATCCACGGTGCCGAGAAGATGACGACCTCGCAGCTGCGCGACGCGGTCGCCGAGTTGGTCGCGCGCGCCGAGAATGGCGACTACCCGCCCGCCGCGCTGACTGGCGGAACCTTCACGGTCAACAACTACGGCGCCTTCGGAGTCGACGGCTCGACGCCGATCATCAACCACCCCGAGGTGGCCATGCTCGGCATCGGGCGAATGATCGACCGCCCATGGGTGGTCGATGGGCAACTGGCCGTGCGCAAGGTCGTCACCCTCTCGTTCGTGTTCGACCACCGGGTCTGCGACGGGGATGTGGCGAGCGGCTTCCTGACCTACGTCGCGCGCTGCATCGAGGAGCCGCTGCTGCTGCTCGGCACGCTGTAGATCTGCGGTCAATTCAAACCCGGTGCAACTCCATCCGGAAGTCGTGCTGCCACGTGGTGCCCTCGTCGCTCGAGCGCTCGCCATCAACGTCGATCGTGTCGTCATCGAGGAATCGCGCGGTCGACCTCTGCGAGAAGCCGGGGTCGATCCAGGTCATTCGCCATCCGCCGTCGTCGACCTGGAAGTCGAAGATCCTGACGACCCCACGCACATCGAAGTAGTTGAAGTGCGTTTCATCGAGCACGGCGAAGGCATTCGGGAAGTCGGGATGCTCGAAGGTCCAGTCGAGCGAAACGAAGGCGCCATCGAGGATGCGCTCGTAGCGCTGCATGCCGTGCACCGGCTCGGCTACCTCGGAATGGTGCATCGTGACCCGCCAGGATCCGAGCAACCGATCGACAGTCGTGCTCATGATTCCGACCCTACGCCGCTGCCATGCGACCCGCACCGAAGGTTCTCGTCGGCGATCGACCTCGGCGGCTGCTGATCACGGACTGACCGCTCGCCGGAGCATGCCGATGATCGTCGCGATCAGTCCCGGCAGGGCGTCATCGTCCGGTTGCTGCGCCATGAGCCAGAAGTCCATCGCCTCGCCCATGCCCAGCACGGCGGTCATCAGGAGGGCGTCGGGCACGTCGTCCCGCACTGCGCCGACGCGGTGACCTACTTCGAGCCCCTGCACGATCCAGGGCACAGATGCCTGCTCCATCTCGCCGGTCACCTGCTGAAACTCGGGGCTCTTTGACGCGGCCGACCAGCTGCGAAGCAACGCCGCCAGCTGCGGGGATGCCAGGAGCGCCCTGGCCAGCCGCAGATAGTAGCTCTCGAGCACCGACCAGAACGCGTCGGCATCCCCCGCTCCCAGGTCGGGCAACGGACCGACCTGACCGATCAGCCCGCCGAGACCGGTCTGAGCGACGTAGGCGAACAGGTCTTCCTTGCCATCGAAGTAGTAATACAGCGACCCCTTCGAGATTCCGGCGGCCTCGATCACCCGATTGAGCGAGGCGTCGTGAAAGCCGTGAGCGGCGAACTCGTCGAGGGCAGCCTGCACGATCGCCTGTTGCTGGTGCTCCGGCAGCTTAGTGAATCGAGGTCGAACCATGCGGTCAGCGCGCGGGAGTCGGATCCGGGAACGCGGGAAGCTCGACGCGATCGTGGAAGCTGCGACCCATGACGAGCTCGGGAACCTTCGGAAGCCCCATCATTTTCAGCACCGTGTTTCTGACGAAGAGTTGAAACCTGTTCTTGGGGGCGAAGGCCAGGCCGAGGCCCACGGCAGCATCCTGCTTGGAGCGTACCAGCGGTGCCAGCCGCTCCTCATAGCGGGCGAACGCCTCGGTGTAGTCGTCTGTCCGTGCCAGTTCTGCGGCCAAGGTATAAGCCTCGATCATCGCCAGAGCCGAGCCCTGGCCGGCCAGGAACGACGGCGCCGCCCCCGCGTCGCCGACGAGAGCGACGCGCCCGGTCGACCACGATGGCATCCGGATCTGGCTTGCCGAGTCGAAGTAGAAGTTCTTGGCCGACGACATGACGTCGAGCATGGCCGGCACTTCCCAGCCCTTGTCGGCCAGCTTCGCCCGGAGCAAAGCCTCCTGCGCCGCTCGCTCCGTGGGAATCTCACCGTCATGTAGGAGGGTGAACAAGAAAAGGGTCGCGTCGTCGCGGAACGAGAGACGGATCGCCTGGAAGCCTCCCGCCGCACCGGCCTGCCGGTGGACACCGAGGTCATGGAGGACGCGCACATCAAGCTGGCGCTGGATGCCGGCGTCCACTCGCTGCAGATCGGCGCGCGCAACGCGCTGAACTACTCGCTCCTGCGGTCGGTCGGGCGGGCGATCGCCGAGCGCGACACCGTCGTGCTGCTTAAGCGCAGCATTCACATGGGCCCGCTGAACGAATTCATCTCGGCCGCGGAATACATCGCGGCGTTCGGCAATCCGAATGTCATCCTGTGCCCGCGCGGTACGACTCCGACGCTCGACGGCTACCGGAATCATCCGGACGAAAGCATCACGCCGCTGCTCAAGGAAAAGACCTGGGCGCCGGTGGTCGTGGATCCCTCGCACTCGGTC
>JBDSSQ010000025.1:0-89029 GCA_039928695.1 Pseudolysinimonas sp.
CCGATGATCCAGCGGATGTATCCCAAGGCGATCCTCGCGCAGCACGACACCAGCGCGATGAAGGCGCCGGGCTATGCCGACGCGCAGGCAATCGCCAAGGACCTCGTCGACCGCTTCATCACCGACGGCATCGACGTCGTCCACCTCGCCTACGCGACCTTCCGCTCGACCTTGGTGCAGGAGCCGGTGGTCCAGCAGATCATCCCGATTCCGCGCGCGGCCAACGACGCCGGCACGCCCGCCAATGCGTCCAACGCCGCGGTCGAATATGAGCCCGACGAGGAGGAAATCCTCGCCGCGCTGCTGCCGCGCAACGTCGCGGTGCAGATCTATCGCGCCTTGCTCGAAAATCAGGCGGGCTTTTACGGATCGCAGATGACCGCGATGGACAATGCCACGCGCAACGCCGGCGACATGATCAACAAATTGTCGATCAAATATAACCGCCAGCGCCAGGCGGCGATTACGACCGAGCTGATCGAGATTATTTCAGGCGCCGAGGCGCTGTAACGGCCGTCATCCCAGCGCAAGTTGGGATCCCGGCGAGAATGTTCACTGAGACCCCGGATCAAGTCCGGGGTGACGGAAGAGGAAAGTAAGACAATGGCCACCGCCGCCCCGACCAAGCCCCGCAAGGCCGCCAAGCCGGCCGCCGCGACCGACACAAGCGCGCCCGCGCCGACCAGCAACCTGACCGGCCGCGTGGCGCAGGTCATCGGCGCCGTGGTCGACGTCGCGTTCGAAGGCGAACTGCCGCCGATCCTCGCCGCGCTTGAGACCGACAATGGCGGCAATCGCCTGGTGCTCGAAGTCGCCCAGCATCTCGGCGAGAATATCGTCCGCACGATTGCGATGGACGCGACCGAGGGCCTGACCCGCGGCCAGCGCGTCACCGCCTCGGGTGGCCAGATCCGCGTGCCGGTCGGTCCCAAGACCCTGGGCCGGATCATGAACGTCATCGGTGAGCCGATCGACGAGCGCGGCCCGATCGGCAGCGACCTCTCCATGCCGATCCACGCCGAGGCCCCGCCATTCGTCGACCAGTCGACCGAAGCCGCGATCCTTGTGACCGGGATCAAGGTCATCGATCTGCTCGCGCCCTATGCCAAGGGCGGCAAGATCGGCCTGTTCGGCGGCGCTGGCGTCGGCAAGACCGTGCTGATCCAGGAACTGATCAACAATATCGCCAAAGGCCACGGCGGCGTGTCGGTGTTCGCCGGGGTGGGGGAGCGGACCCGTGAGGGCAACGACCTGATCCATGAGATGGAAGAGGCCGGGGTCTTCAAGGACACCGCCCTGGTCTTCGGCCAGATGGACGAGCCGCCGGGAACGCGTCTGCGCGTCGCCCTGTCGGCGCTGACCATGGCCGAGTACTTCCGCGATGTGCAGAACCAAGACGTTCTGTTGTTCATCGACAACATCTTCCGCTTCACTCAGGCCGGCTCTGAGGTGTCAACGCTTCTGGGCCGGATGCCGAGCGCTGTCGGGTACCAGCCGAACCTGGCCGACGAGATGGGCGTTCTGCAGGAGCGCATCACCTCGACCCGCGGCCACTCGATCACCTCGCTGCAGGCGATCTACGTGCCGGCCGATGACTACACAGACCCGGCCCCGGCGACCACCTTCGCCCACCTGGATGCCACGACCGAGCTCTCGCGCGAGATCGCGTCGCGTGGTCTCTACCCCGCTGTCGATCCGCTGACGTCGACCAGCCGCATCCTCGACCCGCGTTACCTGGGCGAGGACCACTACCGGGTGGCGACCACGGTCAAGCAGATCCTCCAGAAGAACAAAGAGCTGCAAGAGATCATCGCGATCCTCGGTGTCGATGAGCTCTCGGAAGAAGACAAGATCACGGTGTCGCGTGCGCGCCGCATTCAGCAGTTCCTCTCGCAGAACACCTACATGGCGACCAAGTTCACCGGCGTCGAGGGATCGACCGTGCCGCTGAAAGAGACCGTCGAGAGCTTCGACGCGATCGCCAAGGGCGAGTTCGACAGCGTGGCTGAGCAGGCCTTCTTCAACGTCGGTGGCATCAACGATGTCGAAGAGAAGTGGGCGCAGATCCAGAAGGACAACGCCTGATCATGGCCGATCTCACCGTGAGTGTGGTGTCGGCAGATGCCGAGCTCTGGACGGGTCAGGCCCGCCAGGTGATCGCGCGCACCAAGATCGGACAGATCGGCATCCTGGCCGGCCACGAGCCGGTGCTCGGTGTGCTGGATCAAGGCGAGGTTCGGGTGACGACGCTCGACGGCGACGTGATCCGCGTGAACGCTGACGATGGCTTCCTGTCGGTTCAGAACGACGTCGTCACCGTCGTTGCGGGCGCGGCCGAGCTGCTCTGACCGCTGCTTTTTCGTCGATCGGAGGGTGGAGATGCTGATCGTGACGGCTGGGTTGCCCGGTGCGGGAAAGAGCACGATCGCCGAGGTCGTTGGCAATCGCCTCGGAGCCCCGGTGGTCTCTGTGGACCCCATCGAATCCGCGATCCTCAGCGCGGGCATCAACGCCGATGAACCCACTGGCTTGGCTGCCTACCTGGTAGCCGAAACCATGGCGGAAGCCGTGCTCGCTGGCGGCGGCAGCGTGATCGTGGATGCCGTCAACGCGGTCGAGCCCGCTCGCGATCAGTGGGTCAAGCTGGCTGCTCGGCAGAAGGTGCCGATCAAGTTTCTCGAGGTGATCTGCTCGGACCCCGAACTGCACCGCACCCGCTTGGCGTCTCGCGGACGGCGATTCACCCACCTCACCGAGCCGACCTGGCACGCCGTCGAGCAGAGTTTGGATGAGTGGGAGTCCTGGACGGGAGCGACGGGCGCCGTGCCGCGCATCACTTTGGATTCGGTGCGCCCGCTCGGGGTGAACGTCGACCAGGCGATCGCCTTCCTCGAGTCCTGACCGCGCGGCCGACGATCGTGCGCCGTCCGCGATGCTGATCATCCTGCCGCCGTCGGAGACGAAGCGCGACGGGGGAGACCCGACCCGCCAGCTCTCGCTGGACGCCCTGCGATTCGACCAGCTGACGAAACCGCGACGGCGTGCCCTCGATGCCATGCGGCGCCTCGCGCGCAACCGCGGCGCCGCGGCGGCCCTTCGGCTCGGTCCGACCCAGGCCCGCGAACTCGAACGCAACCGCCAGATCGAGAGCGGGCCGACGATGGCCGCGATCGAGCGGTTCGACGGCGTGCTGTACGAGGGTCTCGACGTGTCCACCCTGCCGTGGGAGGCGCGCGCGTTCGCCCACGTCCACTTGGTGATCGCGTCGGCGCTCTTCGGGCTCGTGGGTCCGGACGATCCGATCCCGGCATACAGACTCTCGCCGGACTCCCGGCTGCCTGGCACGCCGCTGAAGGCGCTCTGGGCTGGTCCGGTCAGCGCGGTGCTCGCCGCGGAACCCGGAATGCTTCTCGACCTGCGCTCGGAGGCCTATGCGGCACTCGGCCCCGCGCCCGTTCGCGCCGAGTCGTGGTACCTCCGAGTGGTGTCCGAGGGCGACGATGGACGCCGTCGAGCCCTCAACCACTTCAACAAGAAGGGCAAGGGTGAGTTCGCGCGCGCAGTTCTGCTGGCCGGCATCGATCATCCGGATGCCGTCTCGCTGATCGCCTGGGCTGCGGAAGCCGGAATCCGGCTCGAGCCCGGTGACGTGGGAGAACTGGTGCTCGTGCTCTGAGCCGTCGGCCCTAGGGTGGAGCGATGAACTACGACTACGGCAACACCACCGGCTGGGGTGCCCTCTGGGCCGTGGCCATCCTGATGATGGTGATCGGATACCTGGTGATCCTGATCGGTGTCTATGTGCTGATGGCCCTCGCGCTGTCGTCCTTTTTCCGCAAGGTGGGTGTCGAGCCGTGGATCGGCTGGGTTCCGATCTATGGCTACTGGAAATGGCTCGAGGTGGGGGGACAGGCAGGATGGCTCTCGTTGCTTGCGCTGGTGCCATACGGCAGCATCGTGACCGCGGTCTTCTTGGCCATCGGGAGTTACCGCACCGGCATCGCGTTTCGCAAGGAATCGAGTTGGGTGGTGCTCGCCATCTTCTTGCCGTTCGTGTGGCTGTTCCTGCTGGGCCGATCGACCGAGGTCTACGAGCCGGCCCTGATCTCTGCCGCGGGCTACCCGCCTCCGCTTGCCGGGTACGGTGCTGTGCCACGACCCACCGCCACGCCTCCCACGACGCCGACGACGCCGACGACGGCCGCGTAGCTCAGAAGGAAGACCGCCAGCACCCCGCCACGTGGTCGTCGACCAAGCCGCCGGACTGCATCATCGCGTACATCGTGGTCGGCCCGACGAATCGGTAGCCGAGCTTCTTGAGCGCCTTGCTCATCGCCGTGGATTCCGGGGTGACGGCGGCAAGCTCGGCGAGCGACCGCGGCGCACGATCTCGCCGAGCAGGCGCGAAGCTCCAGATCAGCTCGTCAAGGGCACCGGGATGCCCACGCACCAGCTGCTGAGTCACCCGCGCGTTCGAGATGGTGGCATCGATCTTGAGTCGGTTGCGGATGATGCCGGGATCGGCCATGAGTCGCTCGAGGTCACGGTCGTCGAACGCGGCGATGGCGTCGATATCGAAGTCGTGGAAGGCGAGTCGAAAGGTTGGTCGACGACGCAGGATGGTGATCCACGAGAGGCCGGCCTGGAAGCCCTCGAGGCTCAGCTTCTCGAAGAGCGGACGGTCGCCGTGCAGCGGCGCGCCCCACTCTTCGTCGTGGTAGCGCTGGTACTCGGCGTCACGCCCGGCCCACGCGCAGCGCGCGCGACCGTCGTCGCCGACGATCAGCGAGTTCACGCCGGCTGGCCGAGCGATGCCAGATCGAGTTGATTGTCATCCGACTGGGAATCACCCGGGCCGCGACCGCTCACCCGCACGCCAGAGGCGATGTGCGCGATGCCCTCGTGCTGCAGCAGCCACGACTTGGTCGGGATGCCGTCGCCGCCGCTGTAACCGGTGATGCGCCCATCGCTGCCCAGCACGCGGTGGCAGGGGACGATGATCGGGATCGGATTGGCTCCGACGGCGCCACCGACCGCTCTGCCAGCCGTCGCGCGACCGGTTCCGAGGCCGAGTTCTCCGTACGACACGACCTCGCCGAAGCCGAGCTCGGCGATCTGCTCCCACACCGCAAGCTGAAAGGCGGTGCCCGCGAGCGAGAGTGGTAGGTCGAAGTCGCGGCGGTGGCCCGCGAAATACTCTTCGAGTTGTTCGATCGCGCGGTCGAGCACGGCGTCGCCCTGCTCGGGCACGCCATCCCACGGCAGCAGGCCGTCGCGCTCGATGGCGAGCGAGACGATGGCCTCGCCGTTGCCGACCACCTCGATGCGACCGATCGGGCTCTCAAGGCGACGCAGGTGCGTCGGCGTGCCGGCCAGGTGCTCCGTGATGTTCTGCATGCTTTGACAGTAGCGCCGACCGCCGACCTCCCCTCGCGGAAATCGGACACGGCGGATCGGCCCCACTTCGCACCGGCGGGGGAGGAGGGGAGCATACGCTGAAGGCATGGAAACCCGCCTGCTCGGCCCCTCATCCCTCTCCCTCTCGGTCGTCGGACTCGGCTGCAACAACCTGGGACGACCGGGCACGGCGAGCGACGAGCAGAAGGGCTCGAACGCGGTGGTGGGTGCCGCGATCGAAGCGGGAGTGACCTTCTTCGACACCGCCGACATCTACGGAGCCGAGTACGGGCTCAGCGAGACCCGCCTCGGTGCCGCGATGAAGGGCAAGCGGGATCAGCTCGTCGTCGCCACCAAGTTCGGCCACGCAGAGTTCCCCTCGCCGATTCCGGGGCGCAAGGGATCGCGCGAATACATTCGCGCAGCGGTCGAAGGATCCCTTCGCCGACTCAACACCGATCGCATCGATCTCTACCAGCAGCACACTCCCGACAGCGCGGTGCCGATCGACGAGACCCTGGGCGCGCTCGATGAACTGGTGCGCGAGGGCAAGGTCCTCGAGATCGGAAACTCCAACTTCAGCGCGGCTCAGGTGGCCGAGGCGGATGCTGTGGCCGAGCGGCTGGGCACAGCCCGGTTCGTCTCGGCGCAGAACGAGTACAACCTGCTCGCTCGTTCGGTCGAGGTGGACATCCTGCCGGCGGTGCGCTCGGCCCGCCTGGGATTCCTGCCCTTCTTCCCGCTGGCGAATGGCCTCTTCACCGGCAAGTTCACGCGCACGGAGCGCCCAGCAGATTCGCGCATCGCGCGCCAGCGCCCGCACGTCGCCGACGACGCTCCGTGGAACGAGATGGACGCATACGCGGCGTTCTGCGCCACGCGCGGCATCTCCATGCTGGAGGCGACATTCGGCTGGCTGCTGACGCGACCCGGCCTGACCAGCGTGATCGCCGGGGCGACCAAGCCTGAGCAGATTTCGCAAAATGCCGCTGCGGGTTCTGGCTGGCGGCCGTCGCCCGCCGAGGCGGAAGAGATCGAGGGACTGTTTCCGCTGAGCTGAGCCGGTCGACTCATTGAGCCGGTCGACTAATTCTTGACCGCGATGTACAGATTGAGCGTCGTGGCATACAGCACCCACGCCCAGTACGGGATGAGCAGCACTGCAGCCAGTCGTCTCACCTTCCAGAATCGCAGCATCGTGACGAGCACCAGGGCGTCGATGGCCACGATGATCACGAGCGCGATCCACAGCGCCGGGGCGCCCGCCAGCGGATAGAGCCCGAAGAAGACCGGAGTCCACAGCGAGTTGAGCACGAGCTGCACCACGTAGGCAGTGATGGCCGGCCGCACGTCTCGTGTTGCCCGCTCGCGCCAGACGAGCCAGGCGGCTACCGACATGAGGGCGTACAACACCGTCCAGACCGGGCCGAACACGATATTCGGCGGTGACCAGGGTGCCGTAGCGGCATCGGCGTACCACCCGTTCACATTCTGGATGGTCGAGACGGCGCCGAGGGCGGCGACCCCGAACGAGATGGCGAGAAGGGCGACGAGCGCGAGCACCGAACGAGTCGGACCGGAGCGAGTCACCCGAGCCGGGGAATGCCTCGAGGTCATGGGTCGACGCTAGAACTCCGGGGCCGAACTGTCGAGCATTGTCAGGTCCCGCTCAGTGCCCGACCCTCGGTGCCCAGCCCCTAGTGCCCGACCCCTAGTGCCCAACCAGCGGCGCCATGATCCGGGCGGCGAGCGACGGTCGCCCCGTGATCCGTTCTTCGGCGTCGGCGACCGCCATCGCGGTCATCCCGGCATTGGCGCCCGCGAAGCGCAGCGGCTCGATCTCCCACGAGGGGGAGCGGTGGTTCACCCATGGCAGGCGGGTGAGTTCGGTGTCGGCGCCGGTGAGCAGGTCTGCCAGCGTGCGTCCTGCCAGGTTGGTCGTGCTGAGACCGTCTCCGACGTAGCCGCCCGCGCTCGCGATCCGGGTCGCCGGGTCGTAGTTCACGCTCGCGTGCCAGTCGCGGGGAACGCCGAGCGGGCCGCCCCAGCGGTGGGTGACCGCTGCATCCATCGACGGGAACAACTCGCCCAACGCGCGATGCAGGTGCTCGAACACGCGCGGCGAGCGGTCGTATTCGGGGCGGATGCTGCTGCCCCAGTGATAGCGCGCCCCGCGACCGCCGAACGCGAACCGATTGTCGGCCGTGCGCTGCCCGTAGATCAGCAGATGCCGGAAGTCGGTGAAGGTCTGCCCGTGCCGCAGCCCGATCTCGTCCCAGAACGTGTCGGGCAGAGGCTCGGTCGCGATCATCAGTGAATACAGCGGAAGGATGCGTCGGTGGGTTTGCGGCAGGGTCGCGCCGTAGCCCTCCGTGGCTAACACGATGCGGTCGGCGGTGACGGTTCCACGAGTGGTGGTGACGCGGCCCGGCGCCCACTCGACCACCTCGGTCTGCTCTGCGATGGTCGCGCCGGCACGCTCGACCGCAGTGGCCATCCCGCGCACCAGCTTGGCCGGATGCACGCGAGCGCATGCCGGGTCGAAGGTCGCCCCGATGGCGTCGGCCGCCCCGACCCGGTGGGCAGAGCCGCGATCAGCGCCCCACAACTCGATCGCATCGACCCCGAAGTCTCCCGCTTCGGCGACCTCGGCACGCGCCGCCGCCAGCTGAACGGTCGATCGCGCATAGGCGACCGTTCCACCCTTGGCGTAGTCGGCGTCGACGCCAGCCTGGGATGCCGCCCGCCCGACCTCATCGACGGTCGCCACCATGGCGCGCCGCAGCCCGAGCGCCGCCTCGCTGCCGTGAGCGCGCACCAGCGACGCCGTGGAGCGCGGGAACAGCGCAGAGCTCCACCCACCGTTGCGCCCGGATGCGCCGAAGCCGGCGATCTGCTTCTCGAGCACGACCACCTTCAGGCCGGGCTCGCGCTGCAGGAGGTACCAGGCGGTCCAGAGCCCGGTCAGGCCGCCGCCGACGATCGCGACGTCGGCATCCAGATCACCCGGCAGGGGAGCCCGCGGTACGAGCGCCTCGGACCCGAGTGAGTCGTGCCAGAACGACAACCCGCTGTATGACCTTCCGTTTTCAGGAGTTGGCGGGGCAGATGTGGTCATTGGGGATGATGGGGCAACATCCGACCCACTCTCCTCGTCGCGACCAGGATCTCCTGAAAAAAGAATGGCTGGCTACAACCGAGTCCAGGCTTCCGACAGCACGCCGCGCAGGATGCTCTCGATCTCGTCGAACTCCTTCGGTCCGATCGTCAGCGGGGGAGCAAGCTGCACGACCGGGTCTCCGCGGTCGTCTGCGCGGCAGTACAGTCCGGCGTCGAACAGCGCCTTCGAGAGGAATCCGCGCAACAGCCGCTCGGACTCGTCGTCGTCGAATGTGGCCTTGGTCGCCTTGTCTTTCACGAGCTCGATGCCGAAGAAGTACCCGTCGCCGCGCACGTCGCCGACGATCGGCAGGTCGAGCAGCTTCTCGAGCGTCGCCCGGAAGATCGGCGAGTTCTCGCGCACGCGCTCGTTCAACTTCTCTTCTTCGAAGATGTTGAGGTTCTCGAGGGCGACCGCGGCCGAGACGGGATGCCCGCCGAAGGTGTAGCCGTGGTAGAACGCGGTAGTGCCGTGGCGAAAGGGCTCGTAGATCTTGTCGCTGATGATCGTCGCGCCGATCGGGGAGTAGCCACTTGTCATCCCCTTGGCGCAGGTGATCATGTCGGGCACATAGCCGTACTCGTCACAGGCGAACATGTGACCGATGCGTCCGAAGGCGCAAATCACCTCGTCGCTGACCAACAGCACGTCGTACTTGTCGCAGATGGCGCGCACCTGCTGGAAGTAACCGGGCGGGGGCGGGAAGCATCCGCCCGAGTTCTGCACCGGCTCGAGGAAGATCGCGGCCACCGTCTCGGGACCCTCGAACTGGATCATCTCTTCGATGCGGTTCGCGGCCCAGACGCCGAATTCGCGCTCTGGATCAGCACTGCCCGTTCCGGTGAAGCCCATCTCGTCTGCACGGTAATAGTTGGTGTTCGGCACGCGGAAGCCACCGGGCGTCACCGGCTCGAACATCTCTTTCATGGCCGGGATGCCGGTGATCGCGAGCGCTCCCTGCGGCGTGCCGTGGTAGGCAACGGCCCGCGAGATCACCTTGTGCTTGGTGGGGCGACCCTGCAGCTTCCAGTAGTACTTGGCCAGCTTGAACGCGGTCTCGACCGCCTCGCCGCCCCCGGTGGAGAAGAACACCCGATTCAGGTCACCAGGCGCGTAGTCGGCGAGACGATCGGCGAGTTCGATGGCGGAGGGATGCGCGTACGACCAGATCGGGAAGAACGCGAGCTCCTCGGCTTGCCGCGCCGCCGTCTCGGCCAGCCGCTTGCGCCCGTGACCCGCGTTCACGACGAACAAGCCGGACAGTCCGTCGATGTATTTCTTGCCCTTCGAGTCGAAGATGTGGTGGCCATCGCCCTTGACGATGATGGGGACGCCGTTCGCCTCGACGGACGACTGGCGGGTGAAGTGCATCCAGAGGTGGTCTTTCGCCATCTGCTGCAGTTCGGCGTCGGTGTGCGTCGTGCTCGTGCTGATCGGAGTGTCGATGGACATTGGGTCCTCTGTTTCCTTACCTGGTTCCCCAGTTGTAGAACTGCTTGTGCAGTCGGAGGTAGACGAAGGTCTCGGTGGACTGCACGCCCTCGATTCCTCGGATCCTTTGATTCAGAAGCTCGATCAGGTCGTCGTCGTTCTCGCAGACGACCTCGGCGAGGATGTCGAAGCTGCCCGCGGTGAGCACCACGTAGTCGACGGCCGGGATCTCGCCGAGCAGCCGCGCGACGCGGGTGGTGTCGCCGGTGACCCGGATGCCGATCATCGCCTGACGGTAGAAGCCGAGCTGCATCGGGTCGGTGACCGCGACCACTTGCATGACGCCGGACTCTTGCAGCTTCTGCACGCGCTGGCGAACTGCGGCCTCACTGAGTCCGACCGCTTTGCCGATCTCGGCGTAGCTGCGGCGGCCGTCGGTTTGCAGTTGCTCGATGATCGCCTTCGAGACGTCATCGAGAACGGGGGGCTTGGGACGGGCCGGCATGGCTCGATTCTGTCAGCCGGATTCGCGGCATACAAGCGAATCCGCACTTCCGAGGGGTAGAAACTGACGGAATCCTTCGTCGGAGACCTGGTTTCGTGCGCGGCCCCCGCCGTATCCTGAACGCATGGCTTCTGAACGCACTCTTCGCAACTTCATCAATGGCGAGTACGTCGACGCGAAGGGCGACGGCACCTTCGACGTCATTGATCCGGCAACCGAGAAGGGCTACGCGCTGTCGCCGGTCTCGGGCAAGGCAGACGTGGATGCGGCATACACCGCAGCCGCGACCGCGTTCGAGGAGTGGGGCGAGTCGACCCCCGGCGAACGCCAGCTTGCCCTGTTTCGCATCGCGGACGCCATGGAGCAGCGCGCAGACGAGTTCGCCGACCTCGAGTCGCAAGACACCGGCAAGCCGCGCGCCAGCCTGGTGACCGACGAGATCATGCTCTCTGTCGACCAGATCCGATTCTTCGCAGGTGCAGCCCGCGTGCTCGAGGGCCGAAGCGCCGGTGAGTACATGAAAGACCACACCAGCATGATCCGGCGCGAGCCGATTGGCGTGATCGGGCAGGTGACACCCTGGAACTACCCACTCAACATGGCGGTCTGGAAGATCGCGCCCGCGCTCGCCGCCGGCAACACGACCGTGCTGAAGCCGAGCGACACCACGCCGCAGTCGACGTTGCTGCTCGCCGAGGTCGCCGCGGAGTTCTTGCCGAAGGGCGTGCTCAACGTGATCACCGGCGATCGCACAACGGGCGCGGCCATGATCGACCACAAGACGCCGCAGATGGTGTCGATCACCGGCTCCGTTCGTGCCGGCATGGAGGTGGCGAAGGCGGCGTCGAACGATCTCAAGCGGGTGCACCTCGAACTCGGCGGCAAGGCGCCGGTCATCGTCTTCGACGACGCCGACATCGAGAAAGCGGTGGAGGGCATCGCGATCGCCGGGTACTTCAACGCCGGGCAGGACTGCACGGCGGCCACCCGCATCCTGGTGCAGGAGGGCGTGCACGATGAGTTCGTCGCGGCGATGACCGCGTACGTCAAGGCGAACGTGTCGACCGGCGACCCGCACGACGCAGACACCTTCTACGGGCCGGTGAACAACGCGAACCAGCTCGAGCGCGTCATGGGCGTCATCGACGCCCTGCCGAAGAACGCGAACATCGAGACCGGAGGCACGCGCAAGGCAGGCGCCGGGTACTTCATCGAGCCCACGGTCGTGAGCGGACTCAAGCAGACAGACGACGCGGTGCAGAACGAGATCTTCGGACCGGTCGTGACGATTCAGAAGTTCGCAGATGAGGCGACGGCCCTGATGTGGGCCAATGGCGTGCAGTACGGTCTCTCGTCGAGCGTGTGGACCAAGGATCACGGCCGCGCGATGCGCTTCGCCAAGCGCCTCGACTTCGGCTGCGTGTGGATCAATACGCACATTCCGCTGGTCGCCGAGATGCCGCACGGCGGCTTCAAGCACTCCGGATACGGCAAGGACCTCTCGATGTACGGCTTCGAGGACTACACGCGCATCAAGCATGTGATGAGTTACATCGGTCAGTGACCGATGCAACTCATCACGATAGGCACAGCATGTCGCGGCGAACGCGCAGCGATCGCCGTTGTAGGGAGGACAATCACCCTGGTGGGATTTGATACAGCCGACCTCGACGACACCGTCGCGCGCCCGCCGCGTGCGCGAAAGCCGGTCGAGATGCCTGCCGAAGATCTCGAGAAGACGATCACCGTTGAGCGCGCGAAGAGGGTTCTGCCTGCTCTCGTCGAGCCGCCAAAGTTGCCACCGGTGCAACCAGTCGATCCGGCGCAGGCGTTGCCGCCTGCGGATGCCGACCTGCACGACAACGTGTGGTCTCAGCCTCTGCCCGAGCGGCCTCTGCCGTTCCGTCTCCGGCTCGCCGACGGCACCCTGGTGCCCCTCGACCAGCCGGTGTACTTGGGTCGCAAGCCCAGCGTGCCGCGCATCCATCCAGGGGGCACGCCCCTGCTCGTGACGCTCGACTCGCCGATGCGCGAAGTTTCGTCGACCCACCTGGAGCTCAGCATGGTGGGCGCGACGATCGTGGCGAGCGACACCAAATCGACGAACGGCTCCGTTCTGCGCGTGCCAGGCGCTGCCCCGCGCACGCTCATCGGCGGCGCGTCTGCTGTGGTCACGCCCGGCACCGTGATCGAGTTGGGTGATGGCAATCTGATCGAACTGCTTGCCCCGGATGAGGCGGCAGCACCCCCCGACCCGACGGGAGTTCGTCGATGACCCGCTTCGGAGACGACGGCGTCGCGGTGCGCGTGCCCTTGCCTGGCCACGATCAGGAGCTGGTGCTGAGTTGGGCGGCTCGCACCGACATCGGCCACCGCCGGTCGGCCAACGAGGACAGCGTGCTCGTGGGTCTGCCGGTCTTCGCGGTCGCCGACGGCATGGGCGGCCACGCGGCGGGCGACCGGGCCAGCGCCGCCGTCGCCGAGCGACTGTCGCGCGAATCAGGGCCGTTCGCTCAGCTGGCCGCTCTTGAGCAGGCATTCGTCGATGCAGGGACCGCCATCGATGCGCTGGCGGAGGGCATCCCGATCGGCGTCGGCACGACCATCACGGGTGCTGCCCTGGTCAACGACGGACCGACACCCTCGTTCCTGGTCTTCAACATCGGCGACAGCCGCGTCTACCGCTTCGAGCGCAACGAACTGAGCCAGGTGACGATCGACCATTCGGTCGTTCAGGAGTTGGTCGATGCCGGCGTCATCCCGGCCGAAATGGCCGACAACCACCCAGAAAGCAACGTGATCACGCGTGCACTCGGATTTCACGACGAACCGCTTCCCGACATCTGGAGAGTTCCGGCGCGCGCCGGCATGCGGCTGCTGATCTGCTCGGATGGACTCACCAAAGAGGTGGGCGACGATCGTCTACGGCTGCATCTCGCCTCGGGGATGCCGGCCGCTGAGACCGCCAATGCCCTGATCGACGCAGCCCTAGCGGCGGGCGGGCGGGACAACGTGACCCTGATCGTGGTCGATGTGCTCGAGGCGCCGCGCCAGCGGCGGAAGGCGAAACATGACACTCAGGAGACCCAGGAGCACCATCCGACGGCCCCCGATCTGGGAGGCGGGCGCCACCGCCCCCCTTCGGGGGTGAACCCGCGGTAGCTCGAGGCCCTCTGCCTAGAATGGAGGGTCCTACCGAGCTGAGGGGGTAGTGGTGGCCAGACGACTGCCGTCGCAGCCCCCTGTCCTGCCGGGGTTCTCGTACGTCCACGTTCTCGGCTCGGGCGGATTCGCCGACGTCTTCCTGTACGAGCAGAACATGCCACGCCGTCAGGTCGCCGTCAAGGTGATGCTGAACGAGGTCGTGAACGAGCAGGTGCGCCAAATGTTCCAGGCCGAGGCGAACCTGATGGCGCAGTTGAGCGCCCATCCCGCCATCCTTACGGTGTACCAGGCGAGCGTGTCAGCAGACGGCCGTCCCTACCTCGTGATGGAGCTCTGCTCGGCCTCGCTGAGCGAGCGGTACCGGCGCGAGAGCATCCCGGTGCCCGAGGTGCTCCGCATCGCCGTCAAGATCGGCAGCGCGATCGAGACTGCGCACCGCGCGGGCGTGCTGCACCGCGACATCAAGCCCTCCAACATCCTGCTGACCGCCTACGGCCATCCGGTGTTGTCGGACTTCGGGATCGCCTCGACCTTGACCGCGTCGCGCGAAGACGATTCCGTCGGGCTCTCGATCCCGTGGTCGGCTCCCGAGGTGCTGCTCGATGAGGTGCCGGGCAGCGTCGCCTCGGAGGTCTGGGCTTTCGCCGCCACCGTCTACTCGCTGCTCGCGGGCCGTTCGCCGTTCGAACTTCCAGGCGGGTCGAACAGCTCGAGCGACTTGATGTCGCGTATTGCGCGGGCCAAGCCGCAACCGATCGGACGGGCTGACGTGCCTGCCAGTCTCGAGACTCTGCTGCGCCGTGCCATGTCGCGCCGGCCCGAACTGCGACCGGGCAGTGTGCTCGAACTGGTGCGCGAACTGCAGTTGATCGAGACCGAGCTGGGGGTACCGCAAACCGCCATCGAGGTCGCGATGGACGACTGGGCTCTCGGCACTGTTGCCGACCTCGAGGAGCGCACGCGTCTGCGTCCTCTCGCGGGCGCCGCGAAGGCGCCGTCCGCCCGCCGTCGCCGAAGGGCCGACCGTGATGGCGAGTACTCGCCGGTCGGGACCGTGCGCGAGATCAGTGCCCCTGGACCGCGCTCGAATAGCCGTGCGACGCGTCCCCCCCGGACGCCGCGGGCGGTCACCGGCATCATCATCGCGGCTTCTGCCCTTGTGGTCGTGCTCGGGGTCACGGCGATCGTGCTGTCGCTCCGGGTGGCATCGGGAGGCGGTGCCATCCCGGTGGTCACCGACATCTCGGGCTCCCGCACCGGCAGCACTGTCCACTTCAGTTGGCAGGACCCCGGCCTGACGGCGAACGACCGCTACCAGATCCAGATCACCGGCGGCACCTCGAGCATCCAGCGCACCCCGCGGTTCGTGGTGGACGCCGCGGCCGGCCAGCACGTCTGCATCACCGTCTCGGTGAACCGTGACGGCAAGATCGGCGATTCGAGCGCCGAGAAGTGCGTCGATGTGCCCCATGGATGACGTCACGTGATCCGCCAGTGGTTGGCCGCACGCCGTCCGCTCGTCGCGACCGCGACCAGCGGAACGGTGATCGCCGCTGTTGTCGCGACCCTCGCGATCGTCTCCACCGGCTTCACCGCGCAGAAGTTGGATCTCGGCGACGGCAGCGTGTGGGTGGGCAACGACACCTCGCAGGTGGTCGGCCGCGCCAACCCCCAGGTGCTGGAGCTCAACACCGTTGTACGTAGCACGGGCACCGACCTCTCGGTCGTTCAGTCCGGAGACGAGGTGCTGCTTGTCGATCACACCGACGCAACCGTCTCGATCGTCGACCCGGCGACCTCCACAGCGGGTGAGAGCATCGCGCTGCCTCCCGATCAGCCGGAGGTCTTCCTCGCCGGAACGCGGGTGGCCATCTATGCGGCGGGCACCGGTGAACTCTGGCTGCTGCCGCAAAGCGAGCTGCAGAACTTCGACGCCACCATCCCCGCCACCCTGAGTCTGGGAATCGGAACGGTTGTGCAGGTGTCGCTGGATGGCACGCTCGTGGCTTACTCGCCGGAGCTCGGCCAGGTCTACCGCCTCGATGCGACGAAATCCGATGAAGTGGACCAGCGCTGGAAGGTGAATCTCGGTGCGGCATCCGACGAAGTCCAGATCACCGCGGTCGGCCATCAGTGGGCGGTCCTCGACAGCACAACGCGCAAGCTCGCGGTCGACGGGCACACGGTGTCGCTGAGCGGCATCGTGTCGAGCAGCTCAACGGCGCTGCTTCAGCAGCCGGGTGAAGCGTCCAACCGCGTGCTTCTCGCCACGGGAAGCGGACTCTATTCCGTGCCTCTCGACGGAACATCGCCATCGAGCGTTCTCACCGGCGAATCCGGCACGCCCGCGGCTCCCGCCGTGCTCAACGGCTGCCAGTACGCCGCCTGGACATCGGGCACTGCGTGGCGCCATTGTTCGGCAGATCCGGCAGAGGGCACGAAGCTGTCGCTGGCGTCGATGGCGGGCGGCGCGCGGCTCTCTTTCGCGTCGAATCGGCAGCAGGTCGTGCTCAACGACCGACGCGCCGGAGGAACGTGGGCGGTGCAAGCCAACGGGGAGTTCATCAACAACTGGGACGATCTGATCCCGAAAGACGACAACCAACAGGCGCAGCAGAATAACCAAGACGTGCCGCCGACCGTTGATCCTGAGCAGAAGCCGCCGGTTGCCATCGACGACACATTCGGCGCGCGGCCGGGCAAGGCCACGCTGCTTCCCGTCCTGCTGAACGACTACGACCCCAATGCCGATGTATTGGTCATCACGTCGGTCGACACGATCGACGAGACGGTCGGGCGACTCGACCTGGTGACTCGCAACCAGCAGCTGCAGATCACCCTGGCGCCCTCGGCATCCGGGGTGATCGTGTTCACATACACGATCACCGACGGGCGCGGAGGCTCGGCGAGCGCCACCGTCCACGTGACGGTCCGGACGGCGGAAGAGAACTCACCGCCGCAGCAAATACGTCTCACCAAGACGACGGTCGCCGCGGGTGGAAGAGTCTCGACCCAAGTGACCGGAGACTGGCTCGACCCCGACGGCGATCCCTTCTTCTTGACGTCCGCGACGACGGCAGGTGCCGATCAGTTGAGTTACCAGCCTGACGGTGTGGTCGTCTTCACGGATTCCGCAGACGGTGGTCTGCAGAAGTCGGTCACGCTGACGATGAGCGACGGCCGCGCAGAGGGCAGCGGCAGCCTCGCGATCACGGTCAAGCCGGTGGGTCAGGTGCCGATCGTGATCGAACCGTGGATCGCGCTCGCCACGTCCGGCGAAGAGATCACGGTGCGCCCGATGATGCATGTGCGCGGGGGCAACGGCCCACTTCGACTGAACGCGGTGCCCGCCAAAGCCGGCGTCACCATCGTGCCGAGCTTCGATGCCGGAACGTTCACGTTCAAGAGCGAGGTCGTCGGCACCCACTACCTCGAGTTCACGGTCACTGATGGCGACCAGAACGAGACCGGTCTGCTGCGCGTGGATGTCTCCGCCCCTCCCAACGCGAACACCCGGCCGATTACTGTGCCGAAGACGATCTTCGTGACGGAGCTGGGCAGCGAGACCGTCGACCCGACGACGACGGACATCGATCCGGCGGGCGGCGTGCTCGTCGTCACCGGTCTGCTCAATGTGCCCGCGAACTCCGGTGTCGAGGCCGAGATCCTCGATCAGCGCCAGGTGCGCGTCACTCTCGGCAAGCCGCTCGATGGCAACACCGTGGTCTTCAATTACCGGATCAGCAATGGGCTGGCGGATGCCGTCGGTACCATCACGGTCGTCGAGATTCCGCGCCCGACGCAGTTGCAGCCGCCGGTGGCGACCAATGACTCGGTCACGGTGCGCGTGGGAGACGCGATCGACATCCCGGTGCTCGACAACGACTCGCAGCCGGACGGCAGACCGATCACGCTGGTGCCCAAGCTCGCGCAGCCGCTGCCCAGTGGCGCCGGGCTTCTGTTCGCCTCGGGTGATCGCCTGCGCTATCTGGCACCGCAAACCGCCGGCAACTACTCGGCCGTCTACTCCGTGGCCGGACCGGACGGGCAGACCGCCCAGGCCCGCGTCGACATCTCGGTGCGCGAGATCGACCTCGCCACGAACAACCCGCCGGTCGCCGGGCAGGTAACGGCGCGGGTGCTCGCTGGCGAGACAGTCAGCATCCAGATCCCGCTGACCGGCATCGATCCGGACGGCGACTCGGTGCAACTGATCGGCGTCGCGAGCAACCCCGAGAAGGGCTCGATCCAGGCCGTCACGAATGGAGCGATCGTCTACCAGGCTGGCGACTACTCCTCGGGAACCGACACGTTCACCTACACGATCGTCGATGGATTGGGCGCGCGCGCCACCGGGACAGTGCGGGTGGGGATCAGCGCGAGGCTCGACGGTGCGCGCAACCCCGTGGCGAATGGCGACCTGGTGTCGGTGCGGCCCGGGCGCACGGTCTCGGTGCAGGTGCTCGCCAATGACTCGGACCCGGACGGCAGTCCGCTCACGGTCACGGCCGTCGACCCGAACACGCCCCATACCAAGGCGAAGATCATCGATAAGACCAGCATCGATATCACACCGCCCATAGACCCGGGCACCTACTCGGTGGTCTACACGATTCAGAACGAGTACGGAGGCACGAGTCAGAACTTCGTGACCGTGACGGTCGATCCGAACGCGCCGCTCAGCTATCCCGTCGTGAAAGACACGACCCTGTCAGTCAGCGACGTCATCGGCCGCACCTCGGTCGACGTGGCCGTGCTCGACAACGTCTTCTTCGCCGACGGCAGTGTGAACACGCTCGGCATCGCGCTTCTACAGGGCTACAGCGGCTCAGCGCAGGTGCTGCCGAACAAGAAGATCCAGGTGCAGATCGGCAACAAGAGCCAGATCATCCCGTTCTCGGTCTCGCATCCGGATGACGAGTCGATCCGTTCGTACGGATTCATTCGCGTGCCCGGCTTCGACGACGCGCTGCCGCAGATCAACCTGAAGGCGCCGGCACTGAAGGTGAAGAGCGAGCAGCCGCTTCGGATCGACCTCAACCAATACGTTGTCGCGCTCGGCGGATCACGCGTGCGCATCACCGACTCCGCCTCCGTCAAGGCGACTCACGCCAACGGCGCCCCGCTTGTCGTCGACGATCACACCCTGCTCTACACCTCGGCCGACCGTTACTTCGGGCCGGCATCCATCACCTTCGAGGTCACAGACGGACGCTCGGCGAGCGATCCGAACGGTCACGTTGCGATCCTGACCCTGGCGATCGACGTGCAGCCACGCGACAACCAGCCCCCCGCATTCATCGGAGGTGTCGTCGACTTCGAGCAAGGTCAGCAGAAAGAGCTCGACCTGGTGCGGCTGACCAACTATCCATACCCGGACGTCAAGGAGTTGGCATACACGGTGCTGGCGCCCGACCCGATCGGGTTCACCTACCAACTCGACGGCCAGCGCTTGCTGATCACCGCGAACGAGAGTGCCGCGACCGGGAGCACCACCGCCATCGCGATCGGGGTCAAAGACGCCGTGAACGACGGGCTTGCCGGCAAGATCCAGCTGCAGGTTGTTCCCTCAACTCGGCCGCTCGCAAAGCCGGTTCCCGACAGCGCGATCGCCAAGCGCGGGCAGACCACCACCGTGGACGTCTTGAGCAACGACCAGGCCAACAATCCATTCCCCGACACGCCATTGCGGGTGATCGATATCCGCGGCATCGACGGCGGCTCGCTGCCCGCCGGAGTCACGATCACCCCGAACGCCGACAAATCGAAGGTCGCCGTCACGGTTTCGGCGGCGACGCTGCCGACCGATGTCAACTTCCAATACGAGGTCGCCGACGCAACGGGCGATCCCGATCGCTACGTCTGGGGCAACGCGACGATTTCGATCCAGGACGTTCCCGATCCGGTGAGCGGCGTGCGCACCACCGAGTTCGGTGACCATTACCTCAAGGTCTCGTGGGTGCCTGGTCAGTTCAACAACTCGCCGATCACCGAGTACGACCTGACGATGACCAGCGCAGCCACCGGCGACCTGATCTCGACAACGGTGTGCACCACGACGGTCGGTTGCCGGGTGACGACCCCCGGCAACGGCCCTGGCAACGCCGTGCGCTTCTCAGTGGTGGCGGTGAACGGCATCGGCCCGTCGACTCCGGCGTCCAACCCGGGTCCCATTTGGTCTGACATCATCCCGCCGCCGCCAGCCGGCCTGAGTTCGCGCCCGCTCGACGGCGGCCTGCGGATCGGCTGGAGGAAGCCGGCTGATTCCGGCGGCAGTCCGATCGAACAGTACGTCGTCGTGGTCGGCGGCGTGTCGCAGGTCGTTCCGGTTTCGGTATCGGACCCGGTGGGAACGCAGTACTTCACCAACATCCAGGCGCCAGGCACGATCCCCAACGGCTCCGTCGTCGGCTTCTCGGTGAGCGCCCGAAACAGCGCCCCGAACTCGTTGGCCACCTGGAACGAGGCGGATGGCTCTGACATTCCGGCAGGCGCCCCCCTCGTCGCGGGCAGTCCGTCCGCCTCCGGGTCCACGACCGACGGCACAACGGCGAGTGTCGCGTGGGCGGGTGCATTCGCCCCCAATGGTGCGGCGATCACTGACTACTACGTCGCGCTCTACACCGGCTCGGCGCCGGATTGCACGGTGAGCGGCGTTGATGTCGGCAACCCGCAGATCACTCCGCCCAGTGGCGCGCGCCAGCTGGATGGGGGCACGACCAGCACCGACTTCTCGGGCCTGTCGGCGAACCAGACATATTCGATCACGGTGTACGCGTACAACGGTCAGGGCTGCACCGCATCCCCGCAGGTCCAGGTAACGCCGCGGGCCACGCCCGGAACAGTCACCGATATCTCCCTGTCTGGTCCGATTTCCAGCGGCGACGGGACGTGGGACTACCGGATCGACGGCTTCACCATTGCCTCGGGCTCTACCGACGCCGACAAGTTCCTCTACGAGTACACCAACGGTGCAGAGGGTTCGGTTCACGGCCCGATCGACCCCGGTGGCAACTTCCTGCTGACCAACGACGGATCGCAATACGGCCAGGCGGTGAGCGTCGCCGTCAAGGCCTGCAAGTTGTACGCGGAGGGTCTTCTGTGCAGCCAGAACTGGTCGGCGCCGTTCCTGCTCGGCACGCCGGTGAACAACAGCGTGCCAGGAGCGTTGACCGCGACGCCGAGTGGGCCGTTCTCAGGAGATTGGACCTGGGGCTCGTCCCCGGCGGGCAACTACGACTCGATGCAGTACTCCTGCGACCGGGGGAACACCTGGACCGATATCGCCTTTGGCGCAGGCGGTACCTGCCACGTCACTGGGCCGCTCTTCAGGGCCGATCTGCTTTTCCGCATCCAGGCTGACGGGGTAGCGGGCGGCTTTGTGCGAAGTTACTCATGGAGCGACTACCAATGACCACCCGACAGCGCCCGACAACAACCCGCAGCATTCGAGAGGACCACCCGCGATGACCATGACCCCGGAACAGGCATCCGCCTTCCAGGAGACCTTCGGCCGTCTGGTTGCCAACGTCGAGCAGGTGCTGCTTGGCAAGACCTTTGTGGTGCGGCTCGGCTTCGTAGCGCTATTCAGCGAGGGCCACCTGCTGCTCGAGGACTTTCCCGGAACGGGCAAGACCTCGCTAGCGCGAGCCATCGGCCAGAGCGTGTCGGGCACAAGCAACCGCATCCAGTTCACCCCCGACCTGCTGCCCGGTGACATCACGGGGGTCTCGGTGTACGACCAACGCAGCGGCGAGTTCGACTTCCACAGCGGCCCGGTGTTCGCCAACATCGTGCTCGCCGACGAGATCAACAGGGCGAGCCCGAAGACCCAAGCAGCGCTCCTCGAGGTCATGGAAGAGGGGCAGGTCACCGTCGATGGCGAGACGCACCCGGTCGAGGCGCCGTTCATGGTGATCGCCACCCAGAACCCGATCGAGCAAGCGGGGACCTACCGACTGCCCGAGGCCCAACTCGACCGCTTTCTGCTCAAGGCGTCGATCGGCTACCCAGACCACGCGTCGACGCTGCGCATTCTCGAGGGTGCAGGGGTGAAGGCCCACGAGACGACCGTGCCGCCGATCGTGACGGCTGACGCCGTGCTCGAGATGGCCCAGTTGGCTCGAACGGTGCACGTGGATCCCAGCGTCAACGACTACGTGTCGCGACTCGTGGAATCCACCCGCGGTGCCACAGAGGTGCGCCTCGGCGTCAGCGTTCGTGGTGCCCTCGCGCTGGTGCGCGCCGCCAAGACGCTCGCCGCTGCATCCGGACGACACTACGTCGTCCCCGATGACGTCAAGTCTCTTGCCGAGCCCGTGCTCTCGCACCGCCTGGTGCTCGATCCAGAGGCGGAGTTCGACGGGGTCACTCCGTCGAGCGTGATCGGGCAGCTGCTGCTCGAGACCGCCCCGCCGAGCGATCGGCAAGCCGTGTGAGCACTCCCCGGGCCGGCAAGCGTGGGGCGGCGTCGAAGTCTGGCGCGCCCGCGCATTTTGACGTGCTCTCGCAAGCCGGCGCAGCAGGCCTGACCAACACCCGCACCAGGATCGTTGGCGCCCGGGAGGGTGTGCTGGCTGACGCCGTCATCAGCGTCGTGCGCGTCGCGGCGCTGTTCGGCGAGGCATCCGGCCGGATCGGCGCGCGAATCGCCAGTGTGGTGACGCCGCTGGGCTGGGTGATGCTCGGGGTGATCCCTCTGTCGTTCGTTGCTGGCTACCTGCTGGGCTGGACCGAGCTTGTCCTGGTCGCGTGGGCCGGGCTCGTTCTCGCCCTCATTGCGGTGCTCTACCTCGTGGGACGGTCGCCGTTCCATGTCGTGCTGGGGCTCGCTCATCGTCGCGTTGTCGTCGGTGAGCCCGCTCGCGGCGTCGTGACTGTCGACAACCCTTCCTCGCGCCGCGTGCTCGGAGTGAAGGTCGAGATCCCGGTCGGACACGGACTGGCTGAGCTGGCCATGCCGAGCCTTCGCAAGGGCGCTGAGTACAGCCAGGAGTTCGCCATTCCGACCGTGCGGCGCGGGCTCATCATGGTCGGCCCGGTGCGAACCGTTCGGGCGGATCCGATCGGGCTGGTGCGACGCGAGCTGATCTGGACAGACCCCGTCGAACTGGTTGTGCACCCGAAGACCATCGGGGTGCCGTCGACCAGCACAGGGCTCATCCGCGATCTGGAGGGCCAGCCGACCCGTGACCTTACGTCCAGCGACGTGGCGTTTCACGCCCTTCGTGAATATCAGACGGGCGACGAGCGCCGCTACATCCATTGGAAATCGACCGCCAAGACCGGCAGGTACATGGTGCGTCAGTTCGAGCAGACCCGGCGCAGCCACCTGGTGGTCGCCCTCAGTCTGGCCACGACCGACTTCGCGACCGACGAGGAGTTCGAGCTCGCGGTGAGCGCGGCGGGCAGCTTGGGCGTGCGCGCGATCAGAGACGGGCGCACGGTCTCTGTGGTGGTCAGTTCGGTGACGCCGGAGTTCGCAAAGCGCAAGAACTACGCGGTGCGGGCTCTGGCCACCCACCTGCCAACTCGCCTGCTCGATGACCTCGCCGTCATCGAGCTCGAGGAGTCGGCCCTCGGCATCCGCGATGTTGCGCGCGTGAGCGCTGACGAGGTGGTCGGCATCTCGGTGGCCTTCCTGATCTGCGGCTCGGTGCCCACCGCCGCGGAACTCAGGGCGGCATCTGGCAGCTTTGCTCTCGACGTGGCCGTCGTGGCAATCGTCTGCAACCCGGATGCCGTTCCCGGATTCCGCCGAGTCGCCGGCCTCAGCGTGCTCACCATCGGCTACCTCGACGATCTGCGCATCGCCCTCGCTCGCACGGCGGCCGTCGCGTGAGCGGGCGTGACGACACCCTGAAGGTGGCGCCCCGCCCGGGCAAGGCGGCGCGATCGACTTCCGTTCAACGCGTGACCCCGGTAAGAGTCCGCGCGCGTCGTTCGCAGGGCTTCGCCATTCTTGCCGTACTGCTGTGCTGGGTGGCGATCGGGGTTGCAGCAGCAGCGCTCTGGCCGATCTATCGGACCGGCCGCTTCGCGGTGCTCGTCGGCGTGGCCGTGGTGCTCGGAACGGTGATCGCCGGTCTCGGCGCACGGTTCCGGTGGCCGTCATGGATCTTGGTGGTGGCCGGCTTCATTGCCTTTCTCGCGGTCGGCGTGCAGCTCGCCGTCCCCGACGAGGCTGTTTCGGGCGTGCTTCCGAGCCTGCAAGGGCTCGTCGATCTCGTCTCGGGCATCGCACTCGGTTGGAAGCAGCTGCTCACGATCACCCTGCCCGTCGGCACATACCAGGCGCTCCTCGTGCCGGCGCTGTTGCTCGTTCTCGCTGTCACGATCGTGTCGATCAGCGTCGCGCTCCGCGCAAAATGGGGCGAGCTCGCTGTCATCCCGCCCATCGTTCTCTTCTTGGTCGGGATCGTGTTCGGGCCGGATCGATTGGGCAACCCTGAATGGCTCGCGCTCGCCCTCCTGGGGGTGACACTGCTCACCCTGGTCTGGCGGCGGTGGCGGCGGCGGCGGGAGGCGATCCGTCAACTCGCACGGTCAACGCCGGATGCCGAAGGTCGGCCCCTGACCACATCGGGCGAGACCGGACTGGGGGTGCGGGGCATTGTCGCGGGCGGCGTCATCCTGCTGCTCGCGGGCGGAGCCTCCATCGCCGCCAGCAGTGCCCTGCCGCCGACCGGTGACCGCCAGGTGCTGCGCTCCGTTGTCGCGCAGCCATTCGACCCGCGCGACTACCCGAGCCCGCTGTCCGGGTTCCGGCGCTACCTGCGCGAGGACGAGACCGGCCAGGTGCAGTTCCGGGTTACCGGTCTGCCGGCTGGGGCTCGCATCCGGGTGGCCACGCTCGATAGCTATGACGGGGTGGTGTATGCGGCGGGCAGTTCTAGGGTCGACAGCGCGTCGGGCACCTTCGTGCGCATCCCCTCGTCAGTTGACCAGTCGGCAACCAAAGGCAAAGCGCTGAATCTGACGGTCACCGTCGACGGATACACGGGAGTCTGGCTTCCCACCGTCGGTCGTTTCGAGTCGATCGCCTTCAGCGGCGCCAAAGCGGCACGGCTCGACGACGCCTTCTACTACAACAACACCAGCGGCACGGCAGCCGTGCTCGGCGGCCTGCACTCGGGAGACAGCTATGCGCTTCGCGCGGTGCTGCCCGACCAGCCGACCTCGTCAGAGCTCGACGCGGTGACGCCCGGCTCGGCGGTTGTCCCCGCCATCGGTGTGATCCCGGATGACCTTGCCCAGCACCTCGACGGCTACGTCAGCGGCAAGAACGCCCCTGGGAATCGTCTGGTCGCCATGCTCGACGGGCTCAAAAAGGAGGGCTACATCAGCCACGGCTTGGATCCGGATCAGCCGGCCAGCCGTTCGGGACACGCCGCAGACCGCATCACCGAACTGTTCACCGATCCGCGGATGATCGGCGACGCAGAGCAGTACTCGGTCGCTGCGGCCCTGATGGCCCGCCAACTCGGATTCCCGGCCAGAGTGGTGTTCGGTTTCGCACCACAGGGATCGGCGAGCACGCTCGACGTCACCGGAGCAGATGTCTCGGCCTGGATCGAAATCGACACCGCGCAGTTCGGCTGGGTAACGGTCGACCCGAATCCGCCAGCGCGGCCGATCCCTGCAGAGCAGCCGCAAGACCCCACCAAGATCGCGCGGCCGCAATCGGTCGTTCCGCCGCCTGCAGACAAGGTGGATCCGAAAGAGAACCAGACGAGCCCCGACACCAGCCAGAGCGAGCCGGACGCTCTCGACCCTGCGCTGGTCGTGCTGCTCCAAGTGCTCAGGGTCGGCGGCATCCTGCTGCTCATCGTGCTCGTGCTGGCGGCGCCCTTCCTGCTCATCATCACCGCGAAGCTGCGTCGCAGGCGCATTCGTCGGCGTGCGGACTCCGCGTTGCAGAGGATCAGGGGCGGCTGGGACGAGTTCGAAGATGCAGTGGTCGATCACGGCTTTCTTCCGCCGGCCGCCGCGACGCGCTCCGAAGTCGCTGGGGTTGTCGGAACGCTGCCGTCCCGCGTGCTGGCCGCCGTTGCCGACCGTGCCGTATTCGCCCCCGGCGACGCCGATCCGGCGGATGCCGACCGTGTGTGGGATGCGGTCGGTGAACTGCGCACGTCACTCGATCTGGGGCTCACTCGCCGTCAGCGCATCCTCGCGCTCGTCTCGCTCCGCTCGCTCGGTGGCTATAGTGTTCGAGGTCTGTTCCGGCGCACCGGACGCAAGGGGGGTGCCGCATGACCTGTCATTACTGCGGCACCGCGCTGCCCGATGGCGCCCTGTTCTGCGGAGAGTGCGGGCAGCCCGTCACGGCTGTGGATTCCGAGGGGCCGGCTCGACCGTCGACCGGTTTCTCGATTGCCGATCTCGCATTCAGTTCACCTGGCGAGACATCGCAGCCCGATGAACGCGAACGTGACTTGCCAGACGGCAGCCCGCCGGACGCCGGTCATTCGGGCGACTCGGCTGCTGGATGCCCGCAATGCGGCGAGCCGATGGCCGACGGCGACGTCTTCTGCGGCGAATGCGGTTTCGTGTTGCGGGCAGTTACTCCGCCATCGGGGATCAACTTGATCACGCTGGGCGAGTACCCGGCCGAGCCCGACGCTGACGAGCCCGACGCCGAGGAGCCCGACGCCGAGGAGCCGGTCGCCGACTTTGAGGAGCCGGTCGCCGACTTTGAGGCGCCGGACGCCGACGCGACAACAGAGGTTGAGCCGCTGAGCGCGTCAGGGGATTCCGTCGAGATCGAACATCTGGTGGTGGAGTCCGACCCTGGCATCGGCGCACCCGCCCCCGAAACGGATCCCGATCTTGAGTTCGACGATCCGCCGCTTCCCTTCTCCGAACCCGATGTGATGCCAGCGGCGAAGGCGTCCCCGCGTTCGCGGCCGATCCCGGATCCGTTCCCGTGGGGCACCGACCAGCCGCTGCGCGAAGATCTCGAGGCCACCCGGCTGGTTGCGGATTCGGCAGCCGGAGCCCGCTACGTTCTGCAGTTCAGCACCGGCGAGAGCGTGACGGTCACCGGCTCCGGCCTTGTCGGGCGCAATCCCTCGATGCAGCCAGGGGAATATGTCGATCAACTGGTACCGATCTTCGACGCGGGCAAGTCGGTATCGAAGACGCACCTCGAGTTCGGGCAAGAAGCCGGGCGCTTCTGGGTCAGCGACCGCTACTCGACGAACGGCTCAGTCATCCGGCAACCCGATGCCGACCCGCGTCGCTGCGATGCGGGGAGGCGCTACTTCATCGCCCGCGGCACCCGAGTTGATGTTGGGGAGCAGTTCTTCGTCGTGAGCTGAGGGGCGTTCTTCTTCCTTCCGGGCGCGCTGTCCGGAGAGTTTGTCCACCCGTCGGGGTTATCTGCGGCGTGCGCGCCCTCGAGCGCGCACGCTGTTCAGGTGATCCCGGATGCCGTGCCCGAACGTCTTGTGCTCCCGGCGATGGCTGCGCCGCCGCCTCGGCCGCCGTTCCCCTTCGTGGCCACGGCGGCACCCGTGCTGGTCTCGGTCGCCATCTGGGCCGTCACGGGTTCGGTCTACTCGTTGCTCTTCGCCGCCCTCGGGCCGGTTGTCGCGGTCGGGAGCCTGCTCGACAGTCGACGGCAGCGCACGCGCACGGCCGGCCGCGACGCCGATCGCACCCTCGCGGCGCTCACCCGTGCGCAACAACGCGTGCTCGAGCTGCATGAGCGCGAGCGGGCCAGGCTGGAGCGCATCGCGCCAGCGCCTCGCGAGCTCCTCCAGCCCGCCTGTGTGGCCGCGAGGTGGGGGCAGCCGGTTCCGAACCTCGATTCGGGCGATGCCGCGCCTCTGCCGGTGCGCCTCGGGCGGGCCCGGCGCGGTCCCGTCGTCATTCTCGACGGGGGAGCGGGTGCTCTCGAGCCCGACGACGATCTGCCCGCTGCCGTGCGCGCCGCACTCGGCGAGGTGACGCTGGCGAGCGCCGCACTCGACGATGCGCCCTGGCTGGCCGATGCCCGCGAGGGAATCGGAATCGTCGGGCCGACGTCTGCTGCCCAAGCGCTTGCCAGATCGATCGCGCTCCAGCTGGCCGCGACCTGCTCGCCCCTGACGACGCACATTGCCGCGACGGGTCACGCCGCGCATGACGAGCGGTGGATATCCGCTCTGCCGCATGCGGTCGAGGTCGCCAGCGCCGACCGCGATCACAACGCGTTCCGTCTGACTGGATTCGGGCCCGAACTCGTTGTGGCCTGGGCGTCCGGGCACTCGACGCTGCCCCCTGGGCTCGGCGTGATTGTCGACCTCGGATCGCCGGCGGGCGAAGAATCGCGCGCGAATCACGGCCTGCCGCCAGGCGTGCGACTTGACCTGGTAGGGAGCGCGCAAGCCTTCGACGCGGCGAATGCCCTCACAGCCCTGGCTGCGGAGCGCGGCATGCTCGCGGCAACGGACCGCATACCCGAGGTGGTCAGTTTGACCGAGGTGCTGCGCCTGGACTCCCCGAGAGACCCGGTGACGGGGCCGAGCCTGCGGGCGCCTGTCGGACGCGACGCGTCCGGCGTCGTCGAACTCGACCTGGTTCGGGACGGTCCGCATGCGGTCGTCGCGGGGACGACGGGGGCGGGCAAGAGCGAGTTGCTGGTGAGTTGGGTGTTGGCGATGGCGGCACGTCATCCGCCGAGCGCCGTGACATTTCTGCTGATCGACTTCAAAGGTGGCGCGGCCTTCGCGCCATTAGCGGGGTTGCCGCACGTGATCGGCACGGTGAGCGATTTGGATTCGCGTCGAAGCACACGCGCGATCGAAAGCCTGCGCGCCGAGTTGCTGCGGCGCGAGCGCGTGCTTGCGGAGCGCGGGGTGCGCTCGATCGACGACCTGGAGTCTTCGGCCGGCACCGAGATCGACGCTGGCCTCGCGCGTCTCGTGATCGTGGTCGACGAGTTCGCCGCAGTCGTGTCCGGTCAGCCGGAACTTCATGAGTTCGCCGACTTGTCTGGTCGCGGACGATCTCTCGGCCTGCACCTCATCCTCTGTACGCAACGGCCATCGGGCGTGGTGCGCGACGCGGTGCTGGCCAACGTGACGTTGCGGATCTCACTGCGAGTCACGGATCGCGGCGACAGTCTGGCCATGCTCGGCACCGACGCAGCGACCAGGCTTGCGCCGTCCGCCCGCGGTCGCGCGTTGGTCGCCGACGGCTCAGGAGCGATCCACGAGCTGCAGCTTGCCATCGCCGATCAGCGCGACGCAGAAGAGCTCCGATCGGTCGGCCCGCGGCCGCTCGAGACCGTGTGGTGCGACCCTCTGCCCGAGCTGCTTCCCCTCGATGAGCTGTTGCTCGATGCGGCCACCGAGCATGCGGCCGGTGTCCCGTTCGGGCGGGTGGACCTCCCGGCAGAGCAGCGCCAACCGATCGCCTGGCACGATCCACGCGTCGATGGGCATCTGCTTGTGCTCGGCGCGGCGCGTTCCGGCCGCACGACGGCCCTTCGCACCATGGCGGCGGCTGCGACCAGAGCCGGCATCGGATGCGTCATCGTGCCCGATGACGCTGCAGAGGCTTGGTCGCTCCTGGTGGACTTGCTCGAACGCCCAGAACGCGATGCCGAAGTCGTTCTTCTCGACGATCTGGATCTGCTGGTCGGGGGGTTGGATCCCGATGCGCGTCACGACCTGATCGAACTGCTGACACGGTTCGTGCGTGCCTCGCGCCACCGCAGCCTCGTGGTCAGCGCCCAACGCCTGAGCGGGGGGATTCAGACTCTCGCCGGGCTGTTCGATGCTCGACTGCTGCTGCGCCAACCGAGCAGGGACGAGCATGTACTCTCCGGCGGAGACGGTTCGGCGTTCGATCCGCGGTTGCCTGCAGGGGCCGGGCGCTGGACCGGCAGTCGCGGCGCGGGTGCAGCGATCCAGGTTGCCATGGGCGCTGCCCCGCTGCCCGCTGCCGAGTTCGTCGAGTTGCCGGTGCTGCGCCCCGCGACTGGCCGTCCGATGGCGGTGGTCTGTCCGCGGCCGGCTCAGCTCGCGCGAGAGTTCACCGAGTCAGGGGCCCGCGTCGTCGTACTCGGCGACGGTCCCGCTCCCGATGAGCCTGCGCTCAAGGTGTGGCAGGGCGAGGCTCCGGTCGTGCTGCTCGGTGACAGCGATGCCTGGCAGGCTGAGTGGGGATTGCTCGCCCTCGCTCGGCGCGAACTGTCGGTCGCCGTCCTCGGATGCAATGCTTCGGAATTGCGCGCAGTCACCCGCACCCGCGATGCCGCGCCGCCGCTGGGACATCGGCCCGGCGAGTGCTGGTGGGTCGAGGCGGGAGTGGTGCGGCGAGCGCTGCTCGAGATGCGATCGGCGAGTTAGCTGTTCTGGCCGATCGCGGCTTCGACGGTTCCTGCTTCGAGCCCCTGCGCCGCTGCGACGGCTGCGTTCACGACCTGCCCGCCATGCACGTTGAGGCCAAGCGCCAGCGCAGGGTCGGCTCGCAGTGCTTCGGCCCAGCCGAGGTTGGCGATCGAGCGCACATAGGGCAGGGTCGCGTTGGTCAGCGCATACGTCGAGGTGTGTGCCACCGCTCCTGGCATGTTCGCCACGCAATAGAACAGCGACTCATGCACGGTATATGTCGGATCCGCGTGGGTGGTGGCGTGACTGTCTTCGAAGCAGCCACCCTGGTCGATCGCGATATCGACAAGCACGCTGCCCGGCTTCATCCTCGCCACCAAGGCGTTGGTGACGAGCTTGGGTGCCTTCGCTCCAGGCACCAGCACCGACCCGATCACGAGATCGGCGTCGAGCACCGCCTTCTCGATCTCGAAGCTGTTCGACGCGATGGTCTGAATGCGCCCTGCGTAGTCGGCATCCAATTCGCGCAGTCGCTGAATGTTGGTGTCGAGCACGGTGACTCGCGCGCCGAGGCCGACGCTCACGCTGATCGCGTTGGTGCCCGCGACACCGCCGCCGAGCACCACCACATGAGCTGGATGCGTGCCGGGCACACCCGGCACGAGCAATCCAGGGCCGCCGTTCGGGCGCAGCATGACGTTGGCACCCACAATCGGCGCCAGTCGTCCGGCAACCTCGCTCATCGGGGCGAGAAGCGGCAGAGCGCGCGACGGCAGTTGCACGGTCTCGTAGGCGATCGCGGTGATGCCGCTCGACACCAGGTGTGCGGTCAGTTCCGCTTCGGCGGCCAGGTGCAGGTAGGTGAACAGCACCAGATCGTCGCGGAAATGCGCGTATTCGCCCTCGATCGGCTCCTTCACCTTGAGCAGCAGCTCTGCGCCCTCCCACACCTCTGCAGCGCTGTTCGCGATCGTGGCCCCCGCAGCGCGGTAGTCGTCGTCACTGATCGACGACCCCAAGCCTGCCCCGCTCTGCACGGTCACCACGTGGCCGTGCGCCGAGAGGTCGTGCACGCCCGCTGGGGTGATGGCCACCCGGAACTCGTTGTTCTTGATTTCGCTCGGAACGCCCACCTTCATGCCGCCAGCGTAGCCGCGCCGCACCATGGAATCCGCAGCGAATATCGGCGTTCTCATGCTGATTTCGTGAAATCTATGTTTCGAGATGGGCCATTTGCGCGCTGTCACGTTCCCTCTCACCCCGCGATATGTCAGGATCGACACACGGCGCCGGTCCACGGCCGGCCCCGAATGCGAATGCATCTGAAGGAGACATCGATGGTCCGTTCCCTGCCCGAAGATCCTCTGATCCGCTCGCTCGTTCTCACCGCGCGCTCGGCGCAGGTCACCCGTCGCGGTGTGCTCGCGGGTGCCACCGCCGGAGCCGCGGCACTCGCTCTCGCGGCGTGCGCCCCAACAGGCGTGTCGAAGCCGAAAGCGGCGACCGACATTTCGTCTTCAGACAAGAAGGCGATCTGGGCGAACTGGCCGCTCTACCTCGACACCGACGACGGCTCCGGTGATCACCCGACCCTCAAGGCCTTCTCTCAGAAGAGCGGGATCGCGGTCGACTACCGCGAAGACATCGATGACAACAACACCTACTACGCCAAGGTGAAAGACCAGTTGGCGCTCGGCAAAGACATCGGGGCAGACCTCGTCGTCCTCACCGACTGGATGGCGAGCCGCTGGATCCGCTTGGGCTACACCCAAGATCTCGACCACAGCAAGATCCCGAACATCAAGAATCTGAATCCAGATCTGCTGAATATCGACTACGACAAGGGACGCAACAATTCGCTGCCCTGGCAGGGCGGTTTCGCGGGGATCTGCTGGAACAAAGACAAGTTCCCCAAGGGCTTCAGGAGCGTCGGCGAGATGTTCGCCGAGCCCGAGCTGAAGGGCCGGATCGAGGTGCTGAGCGAGATGCGCGACACGGTCGGCCTGATCATGCTCGAGCAGAACGTCGAGATCTCGAAGCCGATAGAGAACTTCCAGTTCCAGAACGCCCTCGACGTGTTGCAGAAGAACATCAAAGACGGGGTCATCCGAAGCGTCAAGGGCAACTCGTACACAGAAGACCTGGTCAGCGGTGACGCCCTCGCGGCCATCTGCTGGTCTGGTGACATCACGGCGACCAACGCGACGAACGGCGACCATTGGGAGTTCGCTCTGCCGGATGCCGGCGGCACCATCTGGAATGACAACTGCCTGATCCCGATCGGCGCCCGGCACAAGGCGAACGCCGAGGCGATCATGAACTGGTACTACGACCCCGAGATCGCCGCCGAGGTGGCTGCATACGTGAACTACATCACGCCGGTCGTCGGAGCCAAAGAGGCCGCTGTCAAGATCGACCCGGCGCTTGCCGACAACCAGCTGATCTTCCCCGACGCCGACACGCTGAAAAAGGCGCACATCTTCGCCACCCTGGCTCCGGCGCAGGAGCAGACCTTCACCGCGGGGTACCAGAAAGTCCTCCTGGGCGCTTGATGGCGGGCGCCCTCGACGACTCAGGCGCCGACCTCGAGCTGGTCGGCATCACCAAGCGCTTCCCGGGGTTCACCGCGATCGAGAACCTCAACCTGACGATTCCGGCCGGCTCGTTCTTCGCCCTGCTCGGCCCGTCGGGATGCGGCAAGACGACGACATTGCGCCTGGTGGCCGGCCTTGAAACGCCGACCGCCGGCCGAATTCTGATCGGCGGCAAGGACGTCACGGACAGCAAGCCCCACCAGCGACCGGTCAACACGGTGTTCCAGAGCTATGCCCTGTTCCCGCACATGACGGTGCTGCGCAACGTGGCCTTCGGCCTGTACCGGCGCGGGGTGTCGAATCCCCTTGGCCTGGCGCACGAGGCGCTCCGGCTGGTCGAGCTCGACCACCTGGCGGGCCGCCGTCCGGCTCAGTTGTCGGGAGGTCAGCAGCAGCGGGTCGCTCTGGCCCGCGCGATCGTGAACAAGCCCGCCCTGCTTTTGCTCGACGAGCCGCTCGGCGCGCTCGACCTCAAACTGCGCCGCCAGATGCAGTTGGAGCTCAAATCGATCCAGGATGACGTCGGCCTCACCTTTCTGCACGTCACGCACGACCAGGAGGAGGCCATGACCATGGCCGACACCGTCGCCGTCATGAACAAGGGCGAGATCGAGCAGATGGGCGCCCCCGAGGAACTGTACGAGCTGCCCAAGACCGCGTTCGTGGCCAACTTCTTGGGGCAGTCGAACCTCTTCACGGGCAACGTCGTCTCATCGAGCGCCACATCGATCGTGGTCGACATCGCGGGCACCAAGCTTGAGGTCCCGCGTGAGCGTGCGCAGCGGCACACCGGGCTGGTGACCATCGGAGTCCGTCCCGAGAAACTGACTCTGCTGGTCGAGAAGCCGCAGTCCCGCTCGGCGGCGGGGGCATCCGGGGTCAATGTGCTTGGCCCCGGTACGGTCACCGATGTCTCGTTCAGCGGCGTGAGCACCCAGTACCTGGTCGAGGTGCCCGGCGTGGGCACGATCACGGTGTTCGCTCAGAACATGGTGTTCGGTCCGGTGGTCAACCGCGGCTCAGAGGTGTGGGTCAGCTGGACGATCGATCACGCATTCGGTCTGGCCGATCACGAAGAAGTCGTCCCTCGGCTGAGCGACTGATGGCTGGCAACTGATGGCGTTCGGTGCATTCTCGAACGTCGACACGCCGGTCATCGACGCGCCACGTCGGCGCAGCAGGGCGGCCCTCTGGTTGTTGCTGCCCGGCGTGGTCTACCTCGGGGCGACCTACCTGGCCCCGCTGGTCTCGCTCATCGTCACGAGCCTCAAGGCGCCGGATCTCGTCAACTTCGACGTCGGGCGCTACCTCTACGCCTTCAACATCGGCAACTACGGCACAGTTCTCGGCGAGTACTGGCCGATCGTGCTGCGGTCATTCGAGTACGCGGCGATCGCGACGGTGGCCGCGCTGCTCATCAGCTATCCCCTTGCGTACTTCATCGGGGTGGTGCTGCGAAAGTATCCGCTCTGGCAGGCTCTCGCCCTCATCCTGGTGATCGCGCCGTTCTTCATGAGCTTTCTGCTTCGCACGCTGGCCTGGAAGGCGATCTTCGCCGATGAGGGCCCTGTCGTCGGATTTCTGCAGCACCTCAACATCCTGGGCGCCAACGCGCACCTGAACGGAACGCCGTTCATGGTGATCTTTGGTTTGACCTACAACTTCATCCCGTTCATGGCTCTGCCGATTTACGCCTCGCTCGAGCGGCTCGATCTGCGCTTTCTGGAGGCGGGTGCCGACCTCTACGCGAACCCAGCGACGACGTTCCTGCGGGTGACGCTGCCGCTGTCTCTGCCCGGAGTGGTGTCTGGCACCTTGCTGACTTTCATCCCGGCGACGGGTGACTATGTGAACGCGAGCCCGCAGTTTCTCGGCAGTACGCAAACCACCATGATCGGCAACGTGATTTCGGACACATACTTCAACCTGTCCGACTATCCATCAGCGGCTGCACTGTCGATCATCCTCATGGTGCTGATCCTCATCCCGGTCGGGATCTACCTCTCGCTCACGAAGACCGAGGACCTGCTGTGACAGCCGAGGCGGCGGTTCTCGGACGTTCCGAAGAGACGCCTCGTCCGATGAAGCGGCCAAGGGGCCGACGCGGAAACTGGGGAGTGGCCGTCTACTCGATGGTCATTTTGGCCCTTCTGCTCATCCCGATCGCCTACACCGTCGTCTTCTCGTTCAACATTCCAGCCCGCACCAACGTGAGTTGGCGAGGCTTCTCATTCGACAACTGGGCGACACTGGCCGGCGACCCGCGGGTAGTCGCCGCCTTCGTCAGCAGCCTCATCGTCGGCATCACCGCGACCGTGATTGCCGCGGCGCTCGGCACAGCGATTGCCATCGCGCTCGTCCGGTTCCGGTTCCCGTTCCGCACCGGGCTCACGCTGCTGCTGTTCCTGCCGATGGCGACCCCCGAGGTGGTACTGGGCTCCGGCCTGGGATCTCAGTTCCTCAACATGGGCGTCGACAAGGGCATCTGGACCACGATCATCGCCCACATCATGTTCTGCATCAGCTTCGTGGTAATCACGGTGCGTGCCCGGGTTGCCGGCCTCGACCCGGCCATCGAAGAGGCGGGACGCGACCTCTACGCGACACCTGGCCAGGTTTGGTGGCGGATCACCTTCCCCCTTCTTCTGCCGGGGATCGTGGCCGCCGCCCTGCTCTCGTTCGCGCTGAGCTTCGACGACTTCATCATCACCGCCTTCGTCTCTGGCAACTTTGAGACGTTCCCGAAGTACATCTACACGGCAGCCGTTCGCGCCATCCCTGCCCAAGCAAACGTGTTCGCGTCGATCATCTTCATGCTGGCCATCCTGGTTGTGGTCGCCACGCAACTCAGTGCAGCAGCGAGACGCCGCAAGCTCGCGCGCGAGGCCTGAGTCGTGTACGAAGATCGCGAGCGGCTCTTGGCCCTGTGGAACGACGAGGTCGCGACCTACCGTGCTGCTCGCCCCGAGTCAGAGAAGGCGTGGCTCGATGCGCGGCAGCACATGCCAGACGGCGTCCCGATGCTCTGGATGCAGAAATGGCCGGGACCCTGGCCTGTGTTCGTCGAGAGCGCATCCGGTGCGCACTTCCGATGCGTCGACGGAATCGACCACGTCGATCTGTGCCTCGGCGACACCGGGGCGATGGTCGGGCACGCCCCGGCCGCATCCGTCGCTGCGATCAGCGCGCAGCTTGCGCGTGGCGCGACCCACATGCTGCCGACTCGTGACGCTGCGGTTGCCGCCGCCATGCTCGCCGAGCGCTTCGGGCTGCCGAGCTGGCAATTCACGCTCTCGGCGACTGACGCCAACCGGCACGTGCTTCGGTATGCGCGACAGGCGACGGGCAGACCCAAGGTCTTAGTCATCGACCACTGCTACCACGGCACCGTCGACGAGGCGTACGCGACCCTGGACGCCACCGGTCGCGTTGTCTCGCGCCGTGGCAACATCGGCGCGCCTGTCCCTCTCGACGAGACGACCGTCGTTGTGCCGTTCAACGACATCCCGGCGATGGATGCTGCGCTTGCGGTCGGCGATGTCGCAGCGGTTCTCATCGAGCCGGCCCTGACCAATATCGGCATCGTGCTGCCGGATGCGGGCTGGCACGACGCCGTGCGAGCAGCCTGCGACCGCACGGGAACGCTGCTGGTGATCGACGAGACGCACACGCTCTGCGCTGGTCCGGGTGGGATGACCGCGCGAGACGGGCTCGAGCCGGATGTCGTGGTCGTCGGCAAGACCATCGGGGGCGGCATCCCGGCCGGAGCATGGGGCATGAAGCCAGAGCTCGGCGCTCGCGTGCGTGCATCGCTCGACTGGGACGGCGAGGGCCGTGAAGACATCGACGTTGGGGGTGTTGGCGGCACGCTCGCCGGCAACGCGGCTTCGATGGCGGCAATCTGCGCAACGCTGGCCGAGGTTCTGACGCCCGAGGTCTACCCGGGCATGATCGAACGCGCGACCGAGTGGACGGCTGGCGTGCAGGCCGCCATCGACGAGTTCGACGTGCCATGGCAGGTTACTCAGCTGGGTGCGCGGGCGGAGTACAGCTTCCGCACGACGGCACCGCACGACGGCGCCGAAGCCGCTGCGGCTGACGACTTTCCGCTGCAGCAGTACCTGCACCTGCACGCCCTCAACCGGGGCATCCTGATGACGCCGTTTCACAACATGGCGCTCATGTCGCCGGCGACGACCTCCGAAGATGTCGCGTGGCATACCGTGGCGTTCCGTGACGCCGTTGAGTCGCTGTACACATAGCGCCGTCGAGAGACGCACGTGCGCGATGGAAGCCCTGTCGGCGGGGGAGGACACACGTGTCCTCCTTTGTACCCCGGCGCGCCAATTTGTACCCTCCAACAGGGGCTGTACTGATCAGTTCACCAAGCGGAAGATCGTGACCAAGGGCAACTGATGGGGGCCACGAAGATGGATCAGGGAATCTTGACATTGGTAACCGCGGCTATTGTGCTTGCCGCGGCAGCGTTCGTCACGTGGGTTTTGTACACGGTGATCTGGCGGGCCGTTCGCCGCGGGTTGCACGAGTACGAGATGCAGTTCGCGCGTCCGGTACTGGCACACGCCTTGCCGTTCTCGCGCAGCGCCGAGATCGAGGTCGTGCCGGACTACCCGCCGCGCGAGTGGGTCTAGAGCGAGGCGAAGGCCGAGTCGAGCACCGACACCGCGTCGCTGAGTTGCGCGTCGGTGATCGCGAGGCTGGGCAGGAAGCGGATCACGTTGCCGTAGGTGCCCGCCGTAAGGACAAGCACTCCTTGCTGCGCCGAGAACGCGGCGACCTTGCCGGGAACGTCCGCAAGCGGCGCACCCGTTGACGGGTCGTTGAGTTCGATCGCGAGCATGGCGCCGATGCCGCGCACCTCCGCGATGATCGGGTACTTCTTCTGCAGGGCGAGCAGGGCCGGCTTGAGCACGCTCTCGATGCGATCTGCCTCGGCCCGCAGGCCGTCCTGGTCGATGCGCTCGAAGACGGCGATCGCGGCCGCGCAGGCCACCGGGTTGCCGCCGAAGGTGCCGCCGAGGCCGCCGGGCTGTGAGGCATCCATGATCTCGGCGCGTCCTGTGACACCCGCGAGAGGCAGGCCACCCGCGATGCCCTTGGCGCTCAGCACCATGTCGGGCACCAGCCCGAAGTGTTCGCTGGCGAAGTACCGCCCGGTTCGCGCCATGCCGCTTTGGATCTCATCGGCGATGAACACGATTCCGTTGGCCGTGCACCACTCCTGGAGGGCTGGCAGGTAACCATCGGCCGGAACGATGAAGCCACCCTCGCCCTGGATCGGTTCGACAACCAGGCACGCCAGGTCGGATGCGCCGACCGTCTTCTCGAGATACCCGATCGTGCGCGCGGCCGCCTCGGCACCCGTGAGCCCGTCGTGAAGCGGGTAGGAGTTCGGAGCCCTGTGCACGTCGCCCGCGAACGGGCCGTAGCCGAGCGAGTATGGCATGGCCTTGAAGTTCATCGCCATGGTGAGGTTGGTGCGGCCGTGATAGGCGTGCTCGAGCACCGCGACGCCGCTTCGGCCGGTGTACTTGCGCGCGATCTTGACGCCGTTCTCGACGGCCTCGGCCCCCGAGTTGACCAGCACCGACTTCTTGGCGAAGGTGCCAGGGGTGTGCTCGGCCAGCAACTCGGCAACGCGCACGTACTCCTCATAGGGCGTGATGGTGAAGAGCGTGTGGACGAACTCGCCAAGCTGCTGCTGGGCGGCAGCGACGACATGGTCGTCGGTGTGCCCGATCGTCGTGACCCCGATGCCGGCGCCGAGGTCGAGAAAAGCGTTGTCGTCGACGTCGACGAGGATCGCGCCATGAGCCCTGGCGATGAACACCGGCAGCGCGCTGGAGACTCCTGCGCTCACGGCAGCGGTGCGACGTGCCTGTAGGGCCGTCGACTTGGGGCCGGGAATCGCGGTGACCACCCGACGCTCGGTGGGAACGGTTGCTAGCGTGTCGGGCAGGACGTCGGTCATGGTGCCGATTCTAGCCGGGTCGCCCCGAGCGCGCGATCTGCGGAATCGCGCGTTAATTGGTCAGAGATGAAGGGATTCCGGTGAACGTGGACCATTCCTTCGCGGTATCCGTCGAATGGAAGGGCAATCGCGGCACCGGCACCAGCGGCTACAAAGACTTCTCTCGAGCCGTCGAGACGCGGGCCGAGGGCAAGCACGCAATCCACGCATCGGCCGCAAGACCCTTTCACGGCGATGCCGATCGCTGGAATCCGGAAGAACAGCTGATCGCTTCGCTCGCCCAGTGCCATCTGCTCAGCTACCTCCACGTGGCCACCAAGGCCGGCGTGGTGGTCGTGAGCTACCTGGATGCCGCGACCGGAACCCTGCAGACGAACTCCGACGGCAGCGGCGCCATCGTCGAGGTCGTGCTCCGCCCCGTCGTGACCATCTCAGCCGGGGACCCCGCGGCTGCCCTTGCGCTCCATGCCGAGGCGAACCGCCTGTGCTTCATCGCGAACTCGGTGAACTTCCCGGTGCGGCACGAACCACAGATCCTGCTGCTGGACGACGATCGCAGCTGAGCGCTGCAGCTGAGAGTTCCGCCCGCAGCGAATCTGTGGAGGAGCAGGTGACCAGGTCGGAGCCGCGGACTAGGTTGTCAGCATGTTGCTGAGGCACGCTATCGGCGCCGCGCTGCGCCGCATCCGTCTTGACGATGGTCGCACTCTGCGGGAGGTGGCACGGGGCGCAAACATCTCGATGCCGTACCTGTCAGAGATCGAACGGGGCCGCAAAGAACCGTCGAGCGAGATCCTCGCCGGCATCTGCGCAGCGCTGGGGCTCACCGTGGTCGACCTGCTGCACGAGACGACGATCGAGGCCAGCGCGGTTGCTCTGGTCGTCGACCTGACCGCTTCAGCAGCGTCCGCCGGGACGGTGACGTCCATCACCCCGGCGCGCGACAGTCGCGGCGCCGAGGTCAGCCTGGCGGTGGCCGCATGAGCACGGCACGTTCCGGTCTGTCGAGCCGGATTCTCGGCACAGGCCTGCTGGGGGCCGAGACCTCTCGCGAGGGCGATCGCGCCACCACTCTCGAACTGTTCTTCGATCTCGTCTACGCCTTCGCCTTCACGCAGGTCACCGCCCTGATGGTGCACGACGAAACCGCGGGCGGGGTGGCGCGGGGCCTTGTCATTTTGTTGCTGCTCTGGGGTCCGTGGGCGTCGTTCGCCTGGCTCGCCAATCAGGCGCGCGCCGATCGCGGCATCGTGCGCATCGGCATGATCGCCGCGACCGTGATCATGTTCTTCGCCTCGCTTGCGGTGCCGGCCGCGTATCGCGCTCACGACGGTCCGTTGCTCGGTGGCCTGCTCTTTGCGGCGTCGGTCTTTTTGGTGCAACTCGTGCACATGGTCGTCTACCTGATCGCGGCCGGGTCGGATGCCGCCCTACGCCGCCAGATCATCGTGACCGAGTTGATCGCCATCCTGCCCGCTGCGGCGCTCTTGGTCATCGGTGTCCTCGTCGGTGCTCCGTTCCAGGTCTGGATCTGGCTGGTCGTCGTGATCGTCAGTTGGGTGATGATCTATGTCACATCGAGCGGGGGCGATTGGCGGATCAACTCTGTCGCACACTTCGCCGAGCGGCACGGGCTTGTGGTTCTGCTCGCGCTCGGCGAGTCGGTCATCGCCATCGGGTCGGGGGTAGCGCAGCTACCCCTTGGCGCTTCTGTCCTCATCGGGTCTGGCTTCGGAATCGGTATCGGAATCGCCCTGTGGTGGGCGTACTTCCACCACCTCTCGCCCAAGATCGAGCAGGCGGTAGCGCGGCGCTCAGGCGTCGACCGCACCGGCATGGCGACGCAGGTCTACACCTACTTGCACTTTCCCCTCATTGCCGGGGTCGTCATCGGCGCTCTCGGCGTCGAGACGACCCTCGGGCACGTCACCGGATTCGCCGCGCCCGGGCTGTTCTCGGCGTTCGCGCTCGCAGGCGGCGTTTCGCTGTATCTCGCGGGCACCGGGTTCGTCTGGCTGCGCGTGTCTGGGGAGTGGTCCCTGCCGCGATTCGCGGCCGCGGTGCTGCTGCTCGGCCTGATCCCGGTGCTAGCGATCGCCCCGGCACTTGTCGCTCTCGGCGTGGTGTTCCTGATCGTCGTCGCGCTCGCGGTGGCCGAGGGTTTGCTCGGTCAGCGCGCGAAGGTGCCAAGCAAGAAGGGGTCGACGGCGGCGGCGGCTTCCTCCGAGTGAACGGGCGACCGGCGCCGACCGGTGGCCGAAGGGGCACGCCCAAATCGTCTACGAGGTTTTCGCCAGCGCCTGTTCCAGCACCGTAATCGCGTCGTCAATCAGCGCCTCGCTGATCACGACGCTGGGCATGATGCGCAGCACGGAGTCCCACGAGCCGGCGTCGAGAGCGATCACCCCGTTCGTCGTGGCGTGCTTCAAGACGACGGTGAGGGCCTCTGGGTTCGGACGTTTGGTTCCGGGATGCACCAGCTCGACGCCGAACATGGCGCCCTTGCCGCGCACCTCGCCGACGACGGGGTATTTCGACGCCCAGTCGCCAATCCGGGCCATCAATGCCTTCTCGACCCGCTGCGCCTCGCCCAGCAGGTTCTCGCGCTCAATCAGGTCGAACACCGCCAGGGCCGCCGCGGTGCTGACCGGGTTGCCGCCGAAGGTGCCGCCGATGCCGCCCGGCTGAACGGCATCCATGATCTCGGCCTTGCCGGTGACGGCGGCCAGCGGCATGCCGCCGGCGATGCCCTTGGCGCTCGTGACCAGATCGGGCACGACTCCGTGGTGCTCGATCGAGAACCAGGTGCCCGTGCGCCCGATGCCCGCCTGGATCTCATCGGCGACGAACACGATCCCGTTGTCTTCGCAGAACTTCTTGATCGCCGAGAAATAGCCGGGAGCCGGGATGATGATGCCTCCGTCGCCTTGGATCGGCTCTGCAAAGAAGGCGGCGACCTCTGTGGCACCGATGTGCGTGACGATGTAGTCGATGGTCTTGGCGGCTGCCTCCTCGCCGCTCAGCCCGTCGCGGAACGGATAGCTGATCGGCACCGAGTACAGCTCGCCCGGGAACGGCCCCATGCCCGCGCGCTCCGGCCAGGGCCGATACGTCATGGCCATGGTCAGGTTGGTGCGGCCGTGGAAGGCGTGGTCGAGGCTGACGATCGCGCGGCGGCCGGTGTACTTGCGGGCGATCTTGACCGCGTTCTCGACCGCCTCTGCACCCGAGTTGACCAGGATCGAATGCTTCTCGAAGTCACCGGGCGTGAGTTCGGCCAGCTTCTCGGCGACGCGCACGTAGTTCTCATACGGGGTCACGGTGAAGAGGGTGTGGGTCAGCTTGGCGACCTGCTCGCTCACCGCAGCCGCGACATCCGGATGCGCGTGCCCGATCGTGGTGACGCCGATACCGCAGCCCAGATCGATCAGCTGGTTGCCGTCGACGTCGACCAGGATGGCTCCCGATCCGTGATCCATGTAGATGTTGGCGAGGGTGCCTGCGCCGCGCGAGACGCTCTTGAGGCGCCGCTCCTGCAAGGCGATCGACTTCGGCCCGGGCAAATCGGTGAGAAGCTTGCGCTCCTGCGGCACGCTGAACGTCATGTGGCCAGCCTAAGTGGCTCCGTCTGGGACCCGGATGCGGCAGCGCGGCGCGCAGCCGCTGTCAAGGTGCCGTGGGGGAGGATGGAGCCCGTGCCTATTGCTTTCCGCAGCCTCGCCCCGCGCAGCCTCGCCCCGCGCCACCGCATCCTGCTCGTCGCGACCACCGCCGTCGTCGGCTTGACGTTCGCCCTGACCGGCTGCGCCGGCTCGAGCACGAGTTCTAAGACGCCGTCAGCGTCGTCGAAGCCGAGCTCGATCCCGACCGTGAGCGCGGCATGCGTCAGCAGCGGCTCGGCATCCGACTCTGTGAAGGTCACCGGCGATTTCGGTGCGACGCCCAACGTGTCGATGAATGCCCCGCTGAAGGTCTCGTCGACGCAGCGCACCGTGGTGATCGAGGGCAAGGGCGACAAGGCAGCTCCCGGCAGCATCGTGAACGTGAGCTTCACGCTTTACAACGGGACCACGGGCAAGACGGTCACCTCCACCGGATACGGCGCGGGGCGAACCAGTCCGATCACGGTGGATGCCGGCCAGATCATCACCGGGCTGGCCAAGACCCTGAACTGCGCCCAGGCGGGCACCAGAGTGGTGGGCGTCGTGCCGGCATCCGAGGCGTTCGGCAGCGACGGCAGTTCTCAGCTGGGGATCGCCGCGAACCAGGTGGTCGTGTTCGTCGCCGACGTCGTGAGCCTCGTTCCGACGAGGGCCGAGGGCGATGCGGTGACTCCGCCCGCCGGACTTCCGACGGTCACGGTCGCCGCAGACGGCAAGCCGACGCTGACGGTACCGGCCGGCTACAAGCCTCCCGCCACGACCCAGATCGCGACGCTGATCAAGGGTGCAGGTGCCGTGGTCGGCGCGAACGATGCCGTCGTGATCCAGTATCAGGGCACGAACCTGGCGACCGGAAAGATCTTTGACCAGACCTGGGGAGCGACCCCGTACTCCGGTCAAGCCAACGGCTTCGTGGCCGGGTTCACCAACGCGATCGTCGGCCAGACGGTCGGCTCACAAGTACTCGTCGTCATCGCCCCTGCCGACGGGTACGGCCCGCAGGGCGGCAACTCGAGCGCCGGGATCGGCAAGAACGACACGATGGTGTTCGTGATCGACATCCTGTCCGCCGAGGCGGCACCTGCGGGCTGAGGTCGCGGGCTGAGTAGCCTGAAGCCATGCGGCGCGTCATCGTTCTGGGCTCCACCGGGTCGATCGGCGTGCAGGCGCTCGAGGTCATCGCCGCCAATCCCGACCGTTTCGAACTGGTCGGGCTCGCTGCCGGGCGCAATCGGGCGCTTCTCGACGAGCAGGCCAGCGCAACCGGAGTGACTGCGACGGCACTGGGTGTTGACGAAGCGGTCGCCCTGGTGCGCAGCGTCGAGGCGGATGTCGTGCTCAATGGCATCACCGGATCCGTCGGTCTAGCGCCTACCCTCGCGGTACTCGAAACCGGAGCCACCCTGGCCCTCGCGAACAAGGAGTCGCTCATCGTCGGAGGCGAGCTGGTGACGGCGGCGGCGCGGCCCGGGCAGATCGTCCCGGTTGACTCGGAGCACTCGGCGATCGCTCAGGCCCTTCGGTCTGGCGAGCACGGCGAGGTGCAGCGACTGGTGATCACGGCATCCGGAGGCCCGTTCCGCGGTCGCACCCGCGACCAGTTGGCAGACGTCACCCCCGAGCAGGCGCTCGCGCATCCGACCTGGGATATGGGCCTCGTGATCACCACCAACTCGGCAACCCTGGTGAACAAGGGGCTCGAGATCATCGAGGCTCACCACCTGTTCGACATTCCGTACGACCGCATCGAGGCCGTTGTGCACCCACAGTCGATCGTGCACTCGATGGTGGAGTTCACGGATGGATCGACCATCGCCCAGGCATCGCCTCCCGACATGCGCCTGCCGATCTCACTCGGGTTGGACTGGCCGCACCGCGTGCCGGGCGTCGGAGTTCCCCTCGACTGGACGCACGCCCACAGCTGGACGTTCGAACCCCTCGACAACGACGCGTTCCCCGCCGTGGCGCTGGCCAAGCGGGTCGGAGTCGCGGGTGGCACCTATCCCGCGGTGTTCAACGCAGCCAACGAGCAGGCTGTGCAAGCGTTCCACGCCCGGCGCATCCCGTACCTGAGCATCCTGGCGGTCGTCGAGCGAGTGGTCGACCTGCACGAGCCGCACCCGCTCACGCTCGAGGGGGTGCTCGAAGCCGAGCGCTGGGCGCGGGATGCTGCCGACCGTCTGCTTGCGGGGTCGGTCGCCGAGTAGCGGCGCGGATGGGCATGGCCGAGTAGCGGCGCGGATGGGCATGGCCGAGTAGCGACGCGTTCCAAGCCTTCCTGTCGTAGCCTGTGGCCGTGGAAACCGTGCTGCTCTACATCCTCGGCGTGGTGATCATCGTGGTCGGTGTCGCTCTCTCGATCGGCCTGCATGAGATCGGCCACCTCATCCCGGCGAAGCGTTTTGGCGTGAAGGTCGGGCAGTGGATGATCGGCTTCGGTCCGACGCTGTGGAAGCGCAAGTTCGGCGAAACCGAGTACGGCGTGAAGGCGATCCCGCTCGGTGGCTACATCTCGATGGCAGGGATGTTCCCTCCCGGCAAGGTGAAGGCCGGGGCTGTGACCCGGGCAGGCCACCTGCGCGACGAGCTGGAACTCGACCTCGTCGAAGGCGACATGCACGATGTCGACGAGGATCGCGCTCTCGCGTCGAGCGCGTTGCGCTCGAAGCCCAAGATGGACTCCACCGGCTTTTTCAACGTGCTGGTCCAGGATGCGCGCGACTCGTCAGCAGACACCATCACCCCGGGCGACGAAGACCGCGTCTTCTACAAGCTCGCCTTCTGGAAGCGCATCATCATCATGCTGGGCGGCCCGGCGATGAACCTGGTGCTTGCCGTGATCTTCTACGCCATCGTGATCTGTCTGGTGGGGTCTCCCGGCTACAGCACCACGATCAGCGAGGTCAGCCAATGCATGGCTCAGACCACGAGCCAGACCGCGGCAAACAAGACCTGTTCCGCTTCTGATCGCGCCACCCCGGCCGCAGCCGGCGGTCTCTTGCCTGGCGACACCGTCCTGAGCATTGGCGGAACCGCGATCTCGAGCTACGAGCAGGAGACCAAGGTCATCCGCGCGTCGATCGACAAGCCGCTCACGTTCGTGGTCGAGCGCAACGGCGCGCAGAGGACCCTCACCGTGACGCCGACCAAGAACTCGACGACCGACGAGACCGGCGCCACCGTGCAGGCCGGATTCATCGGCATCGTGACGCAGCAGAAGTTGGTGACCCAGCCGGTCACCGCCGTTCTTCCCGCGGTCGGAGCGAACATCGTGCACGTCGGCGGCATCATCCTCGACCTGCCGCATCGTCTCGTTCAGGTCGGCCAGGCCGCCTTCGGCGGGCAGAAACGCGACCCGAACGGACCGATCAGCGTGGTCGGCGTCGGCCGCATCGCGGGGACCGTCGCCAGCACGCAGGCGCTTCCCGTCGCCGAGCGCGCGAGCACGATGCTGCAGATCATCGGCTCGCTGAACGTCGCGCTCTTCGTGTTCAACCTGATCCCCCTGCTTCCGCTCGACGGAGGGCACGTGGTGGGTGCGCTGTGGGAGGCCGTGCGTCGCCGCCTCGCGAAGTGGTTCAAGCGGCCGGATCCAGGTCCCGTCGACATGGCGAAGCTGATCCCGTTGACGCTCGCCGTATCGGGCCTCCTGGGTCTGATGTCGGTGCTGCTGATCTACGCGGACATCGTGAACCCGATCATCTCCTGACCCGATTGTCGGTGGAGTCGCGGCAAGCGTCGCACAGGGGGCGACGCGTAGGGTTAAGGCATGCCTGCCCTGAACATCGGGATGCCGAAGCCTCCACCTGAGACGTTGGCCCCGCGCCGCAAGTCCCGCCAGATCAAGGTGGGCAAGGTGCTGGTCGGAGGCGACGCCCCGGTCAGCGTGCAGTCGATGTGCACGACGCCGACCACGAACATCAACGCGACCCTGCAGCAGATCGCCGAGCTCACGGCATCCGGATGCGACATCGTGCGCGTCGCGGTGCCGAGCCAAGACGACGCGGACGTGCTGCACATCATCGCGAGCAAGAGCCAGATCCCGGTGATCGCCGACATCCATTTCCAGCCCAAGTACGTGTTCCAGGCGATCGACGCCGGGTGCGCGGCTGTGCGCGTGAACCCCGGCAACATCCGCAAGTTCGATGACCAGGTGGGCGCGATCGCCGCGGCCGCGAAGGCGGCGGGGGTCAGCATCCGGATCGGCGTCAACGCGGGATCGCTCGAGCCCCGCATCATGCAGAAGTACGGCAAGGCGACCCCCGAGGCGCTGGTCGAGAGTGCGGTCTGGGAGGCCGGGCTGTTCGAGGAGCACGACTTTCACGACTTCAAGATCTCGGTGAAGCACAACGATCCGGTGATCATGGTGAAGGCGTACCGGTTGCTTGCCGAGCGCGGCGACTGGCCGCTGCACCTGGGTGTGACCGAGGCCGGCCCCGAGTTTCAGGGCACCATCAAGAGCGCGACCGCATTCGGCATCCTGCTCGGTGAGGGGATCGGCGACACCATTCGCGTCTCGCTCAGCGCGCCGCCCGCTCAGGAGGTCAAGGTCGGCCTGCAGATCCTGCAGTCGCTCAACCTGCGCGAGCGCAAGCTCGAGATCGTCAGCTGCCCGTCGTGCGGGCGTGCCCAGGTGGACGTCTACACGTTGGCCAACGACGTGACGGCAGGGCTCGAGGGCATGACCGTTCCGCTTCGTGTCGCGGTGATGGGATGCGTCGTCAACGGACCTGGCGAGGCTCGCGAAGCCGACCTGGGCGTGGCTTCCGGCAACGGAAAGGGCCAGATCTTCGTCAAGGGTCAGGTCATCAAGACCGTGCCCGAGAGCGAGATCGTCGCGACCTTGATCGAAGAGGCGAACCGCCTCGCGGCCGAGATGCCTCCCGGCGAGGTCGGATCGCCCGAAGTCGTCACCGTCTGAGTCTGCAGCCGATCTGGCGTCGAGATGACGCAGATGGCTGGATGCGGCTGGCTCAGGCATCCATCTGCGTCATCTCGACGGGATGGATGAGCCCCATCCACCCCCGTGGAGCGCCGTGTCGACCTTCGCGAGCAAGGTTGCTCGTCGAGCCAGCAGGTCGGCGTCGACACGGATCACCCGCCAGCGCTCCTCCATGAGCTCGTCCAGCCGGGAGATATCGATGGTGAACTGGCGCGCATTCTCGCTGTGCTGGCGGCCTTCGTACTCCAGAATCGTTCGGTACTCGCGGAACACGAGGTCGCCGTGGGCGATCTCGGCGCCGTGCGAGTTCACGATGACGCCGTTCACCTCGGGCTCGGGAAAGCCGGCACGCAGCACGATGAGGCGCAATGTGGTCTCCCGCGCGGAGTCCGTGCCGGGACGCACCAGCTCGAGCGCCTGCCGCAGCTTTCTGCACCCGCGGCCCGAGTACCGGGCGACGGCGTCGCGCAGTTGAGCCATTGTCGCCAGCGCCTTCTTCCGACGCACCAGACCGTCTCCCATCACGACCAGATCATCGAGGCTGAGTTGCGCGCTGAGCTGACACCAGGTCTCGATTGCCGACAGCATCCGGAGGCCACTCACCACGCTGATTTCCGCACTCTCTGCCCCGTGCCCGATGACGCCGACGCCCCGGGGTGCGCGAGACGGAGCCAGTGACGTGACGTGCAACTCGGTTTCGCGAAAGCCGTGCGGCATGCGCAGACCGTGCAACTGCGCCGCGGTGGTGTGACTGAAGTACTGATAGGGAGGCATCCCCGCCGAATAGGCGACCGCCCGGCTTCTCAGGTCAGAGGTCGCGCCCTTCACCCGAACTCCATAGAACGGGGTTTCGAGGTTGCGCGCGCGAGTCCGGGCACGGGTGACGCCGTGCCGCCGTGCCTCAGCGATCGTGAAGCCGCTGGCGCGTAGCGGTTCGGGCAGAGGGCCGGGTCGTGGCATCAGCCCAGTGTTGCGCCCGCGCTGCCATCATGCCCACCGCATCCACAGTCCGTGTCGAGATGACGCAGATGGCTGGATGCGGCTGACTCAGACAGCCATCTGCGTCATCTCGATGAGGCGGGGGCCGCGTCCATCCGTCCGTGAGAACACAGCGCACGCGCCGATACCATGGGCGGGTGCCTACACGCCTCAGCCAGCTCTTCGTCCGAACACTGCGCGACGACCCGGCCGACGCTGAGCTGATCAGCCACCGGTTGCTCGTGCGCGCCGGCTACATCCGCCGCCAGGCGCCGGGCATCTTCGCCTGGCTGCCGCTGGGGCTGCGCGTGCGTCGCCAGGTTGAGCGCGTCATCCGCGAAGAGATGGCGGCGATCGGTGCCCAGGAGGTGCATTTTCCTGCCCTGCTGCCGCGCGAGCCCTACGAGATCACTGGGCGCTGGGACGAGTACGGCGACGGCATCTTCCGCCTGCAAGATCGCAGGGGCGCCGACTACCTGCTCGCGCCGACGCACGAAGAGGTCTTCACCTTGCTGGTGAAGGACCTCTACAACTCGTACAAAGACCTGCCCCTGGCGATCTACCAGATCCAGGACAAGTATCGAGACGAGGCTCGCCCCCGGGCCGGCCTGCTGCGCGGCCGCGAGTTCTCGATGAAAGACGCGTACACCTTCGACATCGACGACGCCGGTCTGGATGTCTCGTACCAGGCCATGCGCGACGCCTACGAGCGCATCTTCGCGCGACTGGGGCTCGAGTACGCGATCGTTCAGGCGGATGCCGGCGCCATGGGTGGATCGCGCTCCGAGGAGTTTCTGCACCCGACCCCGATCGGCGAAGACACCTTCGTGCGCTCGGCGGGCGGTTACGCCGCCAACGTGGAGGCCTTCACCACCGTCGTGCCCCCGACCCGCGGCTACGAGAAGCTCACCCCGGCCGAGGTGCTCGATACCCCCGGCACGCCCACCATCGCGAGCCTGGTGGAGGTCGCCAACGCGAAACACCCGCGCCCGGATGGCAACGCCTGGGTAGCCGCCAACACGCTGAAGAACGTCGTGCTGCGCCTGGATCACCTCGACGGCACGCGCGAGGTGGTCGTCGTCGCGCTGCCCGGCGATCGCGAGGTCGACCTGAAGCGCGCAGAGGTTGCGTTCGCGCCCGCGGCAGTCGAGCCGGCAGACGCCTCCGACTTCGAGAAGAATCCGCTGCTCGTCAAGGGCTACATCGGGCCCTGGTCGCCGACCGGGGCGGTGCTCGGAGAAGACTCGGCCACCGGCATCCGGTACCTGGTCGACCCGCGCGTTGTGGACGGCTCTGGCTGGATCACAGGCGCGAACCTCGAGGGCAAGCACGTCTTCGGCCTGGTGGCCGGTCGCGACTTCGACAACGACGGAACCGTCGAGGTCGCCGAGGTGAAGCCCGGCGACCAAGCGCCGGACGGCTCCGGCCCTGTCGAACTCGCGCGCGGCATGGAGATCGGCCACGTGTTCCAACTGGGTCGCAAGTACGCAGAGGCGCTGGGTCTCAAGGTGCTCGACGAGAACGGCAAGCTCGTCACCGTCACCATGGGCTCCTACGGCATCGGGGTAACCCGGCTGGTCGCGGCAATCGCCGAGAACTCGGCGGATGACAAGGGACTCCTGTGGCCGGCGGAGGTCGCGCCCTTCGACATCCACCTCATCGCCGCCGGCAAGGACGAGGCCGCATATCAGCTCGCCGAGACCGTCGCGGCCGAGTTGGAAGCAGCGCGATTCGACGTGCTGTACGACGATCGACCCAAGGTGTCACCTGGCGTCAAATTCGGCGATGCCGAGCTTCTGGGGGTGCCAACAATCGTGATCGTCGGTCGAGGCGCCGGAGAAGGTATCCTAGAGCTGTGGGACCGGCGCTCGGGGGAGCGTACAGAGGTCCCGGCAGCAGAACTGATCGCCCGTCTCGGCTAGACGCCGGGCCTCGATCCCCGTTCCCCCTTCGGCCCTCGCGGGCCTGCGACATCCAGACCCAGAACACCAGAGAGAGCCACTCTCAGAGAGCAGGACGCAACGTGGAGTTGTCTGTCGGCAAGACCCTCGTCTACCCCCATCACGGCGCGGTCACCATTACGGCGCTGAGCAAGCGCACGGTGGCAGGAGTCGAGAAGGAGTTCATGACGCTCAACGTGCACACCAGCGAGTTGACCATCATGCTCCCGACCGACAATGTCGAACTCGTGGGGGTGCGTGACGTCATCGATGGCGACGGCGTCAAGGCCGTGCACCAGGTGCTGCGCGATCCCTTCGTCGAAGAGCCGGGCAACTGGAGCCGTCGGTACAAGGCCAACCAAGAGAAGATGGCGAGCGGCAGCGTGTACCGCGTCAGCGAGGTCGTCCGCGACCTGTGGCGACGCGACCAGGACCACGGCGTGTCCGCCGGCGAGAAGCGGATGCTGGCCAAGGCGCGCCAGATCTTGATCAGCGAGCTCGCCCTCGCCCAGAATCTCAGCGAAGAAGACGCGTCAGCCGCCCTGGATGTCGTGCTGGCCAGTGCGGTAGCCCCGGAGGGCTCTGCGGCCTAGCCTTCTCGCAGCGTCTCTCTGCCAATTAACTGATCTGCCGAACAACTGATCTGCCGAACAACTGATTTTTCGAATACCTGAACTGAATATCGGAGGGTCCTGACGTGGACATCGACCTCACCATGCTGCGGCTCATGGAACGTGAGCGGGAGATCCCGTTCGACGAACTCGTGGGCATCATCGAGCAGGCGATCCTGACGGCCTACCTGAAGCACACCGACAAAGAGCCCGACTCGGGGGCGCGCGTCGAGCTCGATCGCAAGACCGGCCATGTCTCGGTCTTCGTGCCTGAGTTGAACGACGAGGGCGAGGTCGTCGGCGAGGCGATCGACAGTCCAGACGACTTCGGCCGCATCTCGGCGTTCGCCGCCAAACAGGTGATCAACCAGCGGCTGCGCGATATTGGCGACGACAAGGTGCTCGGTGAGTTCCGCGGGCGCGAGGGCGACATCGTGGCCGGCGTGATTCAGCAGGGGCCGAATCCGCGGATGATCCACATCGACCTCGGCAGCGTCGAAGCGATCCTGCCGCCCGAAGAACAGGTGCCAGGCGAGGACTATTCGCACGGCGGCCGCATCCGGGTCTACGTGACCAGCGTGAGCAAGGGCCTGAAGGGTCCATCGATCACGGTGAGTCGCACGCATCCAGGGCTCGTACGCAAGCTGTTCGCGCTCGAGGTGCCCGAGATCGCCAGTGGACTGGTCGAGATCGCGGCGCTCGCTCGCGAGGCCGGCCACCGCACCAAGATCGCGGTGCGTGCGACTCAGCCGGGGATCAATGCCAAGGGCGCCTGCATCGGCGAGCTCGGCCAGCGCGTGCGCGCCGTGACGACCGAACTGCATGACGAGAAGATCGACATCGTCGACTGGTCTGCCGACCTGGCAACCTTCGTCGCCTCTGCTCTGTCACCGGCCAAGGTGACCAGCGCGTTCGTGGTCGACGAGAACCTCAAGGCGGTTCGCGCTCTCGTTCCCGACTACCAGCTGTCGCTAGCCATCGGCAAGGAAGGGCAGAACGCGCGCTTGGCTGCGAAGCTCACCGGTGCGCGGATTGACATTCAACCCGACTCGGTCATGGAGGACTAACTACAGTCCACCCACGATCGCGGCAGCCAACGCCTGCCCCTGATCCAATGACGCTTCGTGCGTGTAGGTGACGAACACCCCGACCTGTCCCTTGACCACGAGCGTTGCGCCGGTAGCGATGTATCCACGATCGCCGACCGCGGGCGCGACCGCGCCATCCACTGTGCTCGGCGAGTACAGGGTCGCGGGCAGGTAGGTGTCTGGCTGCAGCGAGACCTGCACGACCACGGCGTTGCCGTACGTGCAGGTGCTGCTGCCCGCTCCGCCGTTGCCGGGCGTCGAGACTCCCGCGCCGGGGTCGGTGCCCAGCGTTGAGGTCAGCATCGATTCTGAGACCAGCGTGCAGGCATCGGGACCGGATGCCGCGGGCGCAGAGCTCGCGGTGGACGGCGACGTGCCGCCGTCTCCGGCGGTAGCGGGGGCGGACGCGCCGCCTCCCGACGGGGTCGAGCACCCGGCGAGCATGGCGACGGTGGCCGCCGCGAACAGGGTTGCGGTGGCGAAGGAACGGCGAGCAGGCATGACGGACTCCCGGGCTGTGGGTTGAGTGCAGACCCTCCAAGTCCAGTCGCGCACGCCGCGAGGGGGAATAGGGGTTAACCCTCAGAGCGGAATTTCTCCCACCGCGAAGCGACTGGATGAGTTGCCGCGCAGGCGCGCGAGCGCCGCGGTGCGGTTGTTGACGCCGAGACGCAAGTATGCGGCTTGCAGGTGATTTTCCAGGGTCTTCGGCGACAGCCCCAGGCCACGAGCAGCGGCGTCCACCGTCGCACCGTCGGCCACCGCAAGCAGCGATTCGAGCTGGCGCCCGGTGAGCCGGAACCGCGCAGCAAGCTCGGAGCTCGGATCGATCGGCATCATGCGCAGCCGCCTGGCCGCCGACCGCACATGGCGGCCGAACTCGTCGAGAATTGCGCGCTCGCGATCGGTGAAGTCCGAGTCCCACCGACCCAGCGTGAACGACTCGGCGCGCTTGCCGCGCACGCCGGAGCTCGGTGCGGCGAATCCGACCGGTACGACGATCTGATATTCGATGCCGGTTGGGCGGTACAGCTCCGAGTAGATCGGCATGGCATGCCACTCGCGGGTGGTGTGAAAGTCGCTCAGCCGGATGACCGTCGACGTCGGCCCCATCGCGGCGGCAGGCACCAGCGGAACGAGGGCGAGTTCGGCAGGCAGCTGACGCACTCGATCCGCGATGTCGTGCGGCCAGTGCACGGTTTCCATGCCACCCGCCGCGAAGTCGATAACCGCCCAGGCCGCATGGTCGCACGGGACCAGTTCGTACGCCAGCTTCGCAACCGCAAGTGGAAGGTCGTCGATTCGATCCACCAGGTTCAGGGCGTAGACCGCATCAAGCACCGACCGAAAGTCTCTGGGGCGGAGCGCGTCCATGCGAGGACAGTATCGCCCGAGCGGGCATCGGATCGACAACGTAACCTGTGCAGGCACACACGTCTGGACATCCGGGGTACCATGAAGCCTGTTAGAACCTGCCTGGGTTGCCGGCAGCGCGCCCCCCGATCCTCACTCGTGAGGTTGGTTGCGCGCGATGGACGTGTTGTGGTGGATGCCGCGGCGCGACTTCCGGGCAGAGGCGCATGGGTGCATCCCGATCTCGGGTGCATCGAGGGCGCTGTGAGTCGCAAGGCACTTGGCCGAGCACTTCGAACATCATCCCTAGATACATCAGACCTCAACGAATGGGCTGAAAAGACCATGGACAACTAATGAGCAACTCGAAATGAGTTCCCTCACCCTTTAGTGTCCGCTCCTGCATCTGGGGCGGACCCCAGACAGGAGTAATGTGGCCAACCCACGTGTTCACGAAGTCGCTGCCGAACTCGGCATCGATAGCAAGATCGCCCTTGACAAGCTCAAGGGCATGGGCGAGTTCGTCAAGAGCGCGTCCTCCAGCATCGCTCCGCCCGTTGCGCGCCGTCTAAAGGCTGCGCTCGAGGCGGATGGATACAAGGCGCCGGCGGGCGGTGCCGCGCCTGCGGCGACCGCGACGGCTTCGCGGCCTGCAGCGTCGAAGCCGGCGCCGGCGCGCGCTGAGACGGACCGCGTGGCTGAGGCGGCGGCGGTCGCGGAGCCTTCGGCTTCCGGGGGAGCTACCGCACCGGCTGCTCAGCGCGATGCGGAGGCTGGCGCCTCCGCTCCTTCGGCTGCCGCGGGAGCTACCGCACCGGCTGCTCAGCGCGGCGCGGATGCTTCCGCATCCGCCCGTCCAGGCAACAACCCGTTCGCGAGCACGCAGGGCATGTCGCGTCCCGGTATGCCGCGTCCCGGCAACAACCCCTTCGCGGGTTCGCAGGGCATGCCGCGTCCGGGTGGAGCGGGCGGCGCGATCCCGCGCCCGGCGGCTCCGCGTCCCGGCGCACCCCGTCCGGGCGCTCCGCGCCCCGGCGGCCCAGGCACCGGGCGTCCCGGTGCGCCGTTCCAGCAGCGTCCGGGCGGTCCGGGTCGTCCCGGCGGCGCCGGTGGCGGATTCCAACGTCCCGGCGGCGCTCCCGGTGGGGCGCCAGGCGGTTTCGCGGGCCGTCCCGGTGGCGGCGGCGGTCGTGGACGTGGGCCCGGTGGTGGCACAGCAGGTGCCTTCGGTCGCGGAGGCGGCAAGAGCCGTGCCCGCAAGTCGAAGCGTACGAAGCGTGCTGAATTCGAGATGCGTGATGCCCCGTCGCTTGGCGGCGTCGCGATCCCTCGCGGCGACGGCTCGACGGTCATCAGGATGCGCCGCGGCGCATCCATCTCCGACCTGGCAGACAAGCTGGAGTTCGTCACGAAGTACTCGGTTCAGCCGGGTGCGCTCGTGACCGCGTTGTTCCACCTCGGTGAGATGGCGACGGCGACCGAATCGCTGGATGACGCGACGTTCGCGATCCTCGGCGAAGAGCTCGGCTACAACATCCAGATCGTCTCGCCAGAAGACGAAGACAAAGAGCTTCTCGAAGGCTTCGACATCGACCTCGCGCAAGAGCTCGAAGACGAAGACGACGAAGATCTCGAGATCCGTCCTCCGGTCGTCACCGTCATGGGTCACGTCGATCACGGTAAGACCAAGCTGCTCGACGCAATCCGCGAGGCGAACGTCACAGCGGGCGAGGCCGGCGGCATCACGCAGCACATCGGTGCGTACCAGGTCTGGACAGAGCACGAGGGCATCGAGCGCGCCATCACCTTCATCGACACCCCCGGCCACGAGGCGTTCACCGCCATGCGTGCCCGCGGTGCGCAGGTGACCGACATCGCGATCCTGGTGGTCGCCGCCGACGACGGCATCATGCCGCAGACGGTGGAGGCGCTGAACCACGCGCAAGCCGCTGGGGTGCCGATCGTGGTCGCCGTGAACAAGATCGACAAGGAGGGGGCCAACCCCGCCAAGGTGCGTCAGCAGCTCACCGAGTTCGGTCTGGTTGCGGAGGAGTTCGGTGGCGACACCATCTTCCGCGACGTCTCGGCCCTCAACAAGGTCGGTATCGCCGAGCTGCTCGACGCGGTGCTCCTGACCGCGGATGCCGGTCTCGACCTGCGCGCGAATCCGAACAAGGATGCACGCGGTGTCGCGATCGAGGCCAAGCTCGACAAGGGCCGTGGCGCCGTGGCAACCGTGCTCATCCAGTCCGGAACACTTCGCGTCGGCGACCCGATCGTGGCCGGAACGGCATACGGCCGCGTCCGTGCGATGCACGACGAGAACGGCGACGTCGTCGAGGAGGCGTACCCGGCCCGTCCGGTTCAGGTGCAGGGTCTGTCGACCGTGCCCCGCGCCGGCGACGTGTTCATCGTTGCCGACGACGACCGCACCGCTCGGCAGATCGCCGAGAAGCGCGAAGCCGTGCAGCGGAACGCTCAGCTGGCTAAGGCCCGCAAGCGCATCTCGCTCGAGGACTTCACCCGGGTGCTCGCCGAAGGCAAGGTCGACTCGCTCAACCTCATCATCAAGGGTGATGTCTCCGGTGCCGTCGAGGCACTTGAAGAGGCGCTGCTCAAGATCGAGGTCGACGACAGCGTTCAGCTGCGCATCCTGCACCGCGGTGTGGGTGCCGTCACCGAGTCGGACATCGACCTGGCGACGATCGACAACGCGATCGTGATCGGGTTCAACGTCCGCCCCGACGTGAAGGCACGAGAGCGTGCTCAGCGCGAAGGCATCGACGTGCGGTTCTACTCGGTCATCTACGACGCGCTCGACGACATCGAGAACTCGCTCAAGGGCATGCTCAAGCCCGAGTTCGAAGAGGTGCAGTCTGGCGTCGCCGAGATCCGCGAGATCTTCCGTTCGTCGAAGGCCGGCAACATCGCCGGTGTCATCGTGCGCAGCGGAACGATCACACGCAACGCCAAGGCGCGGGTCATCCGCGACGGCGTTGTGGTCGGAGACAACCTGGCCATCGACTCGCTGCGGCGATTCAAGGATGACGTCACCGAGGTCCGCACGGACTTCGAGGCCGGCATCGGGCTTGGCAAGTTCAACGACATCCAGATCGGCGACGAGATCGAGACGATCGAACTCAAAGAGAAGGTCCGGGCGTAGTCCTGGGGACGCCGGAGGCGATCGGTTCTTTCTGCCGAGCCGTCTCCGGCGACCTCCGCAGGCTGCGGTCGCTGCCAGGCCCAACCAACGGCTCGGCAGAAAGAACCGATCGCCTCCGGCTGGGTCTCAGGTTTTCATCAACGGACGAGGCGGGGTCGCAGGTTTCACCAACGAATAAGGGGAGGGGCCGGGAGGCGGTCTTCGATTCGAGTCATTGGTTGGGCCTGGCAGGAGCGCGGCGCAGCCGTGCGACTGGAGATGACTCAAATCGAAGACCGCCTCCCGGGCCCAGACACAAGGAGGACGACATGGCTGGATCGGACAGGCCGGCGAAGATGGGCGACCTCATTCGGCAGGTGATCGCGAAACGGCTCGAGAAGGGGCTGCGTGATCCGCGCATGGGGTTCGTCACGATCACCGACGTGCGCGTCACCGGTGACCTGCAGCACGCGAGCGTGTTCTACACGGTCTACGGCACCGACGAGGAGCGTGCGGACACGGCCGCGGCCCTTAAGGCGGCGACCGGACTGCTGCGTACCGAGGTCGGCAAGAACATCAACACGCGGCTGACCCCGTCGCTCGAGTTCATCCCGGATGGGATCCCCGAGAACGCCGCCATCATCGACTCGCTCCTGCGCGAGGCGCGAGAGCGCGACGCCGCTGCGGAGGCTCTTGCTGCTACGGCTCAGTACGCGGGCGACGAGGACCCATACGTCAAGCCGCGAGAGCTGGCCGAAGAGGACGCCGACGAAGAGCTGTAGCGCTTACTTCAGCAACCGCGACAGCACCCGGTCGGCGAGCGGTTTGCCGCCGGTCTGACAGGTCGGGCAGTACTGGAAGGTGGAGTCCGAGTAGATCACCTGCCGAACGGTGTCACCACACACCGGGCATGGCAGGCCGTTTCGGCCGTGCACCTGCAGGTTGCTCTTCTTCTCGCCCTTGAGCTCGCTGGCCGAGACTCCGTCTGCGCGCTCGACCGCCGCTCGCAGGGTCGACTGGAGGGCTGCGTAGAGGCGGGCCGCGTCGTCCGGACTCATGTCTGCCGGCTTGAACGGCGACATCTTGGCCGCGTGCAGAATCTCGTCCGAGTAGGCATTACCGATGCCGGCTATGGTCGACTGGTTACGCAGAACGCCCTTGATCTGCGCGCGGCCCTGCCGCTTCAGGATGTCGCGGAACACCTCTACGGTGAACGCGTCATCCAGCGGCTCCGGCCCAAGTCGCGCGACGCCCGGCACCTCGTCCGCGCGTCGGACCAGCGAGATCGACAGGCTCTTCTTGGTGCCAGCCTCGGTGATGTCGAGACCGGATCCGTCGTCGAGAACCAGCCGAGCGGCCATCGGACCCTTACCGGGACCGCGCGGCATCGGCGCGGGCGCCACGTTGCGCCAGCGCAGCCAGCCTGCCCGTGCCAGGTGGATCAGAAGGTGCAACTGCTGATTGTCGATCGTGGTCAGGTGCAGATCGAGAAACTTGCCGTGCCTGCTGACATCGGTGACGCTCGCGCCGAGCAGAACGGACAACGGAGGGTCGTAGGTCTTGAGCGCGGGGAAGGCCAAGACGTCGAGCCGATCGAGCACGCGCCCGCTTAGGCGCCGCGACAGGTCGACGGTCAGCGCCTGCACCTCGGGCAACTCGGGCATGGCACCCAGTTTCGCCCAGTCCTCGGATCTTCGCAGGAACTAATTCAGCGGTGGCTAGCCCAGCGGCTCCGTCGGCGGTGACCCCTCGGGCTCGGCGCCGGGTTCGAAAGCAGAGGCCGGAGGCACGGCCTCGTCGGTCGCTGGGGCCGCGACCATCTCGGTCGGCAGCTTCTTCATGCGCCACAGCTTCGAGAAGTACACGGGAATGCCCGCAAGCAACGCTCCCGCTGCCCCGATGACGATCGTCGGAACCACTCCGATACCGGTCGCCACCAGCCCGGCGATGAATCCGCCGATCGGCAGCACGCCCCAGACGATGAAGCGGATGGATGCGTTCATGCGTCCCAGGAGGGCCGGCGGGCAGATCCGCTGCCGAAAGGTGACCTGTGCGATGTTGTAGACCAGCACCGAGAAGCTGAGGAGCAACTCGCCGACGATCAGCAGTGGGATCGCCGCGCCCGGCAGGAGGGCGGCCAGCGGAGGGAGGAACAGCGAGACCGCATAGATCAGCTGCGACACCGGGATCACGTGGCCCTCGCCGATCCATTTCTGGATGCGACCCGAGAGGCTCGCTCCCAGCAGCCCGCCGACCGCCCCTGCCGAGCCGATGAGTCCGTAGATCGCCGGGCTGAGCCCGAGTTCGCGCAACACAAGCAGAGGCATCATCGCGAATGCCAGCGCACTCAGGAGGTTGCCGATCGCCGTGCACAGCACGATGCGCACCAGCAGGGGCTGACGGAAGACCCAGGCGAGACCCTCCTTGATTTCCACGGCGAGGGGACGGCGATCCTCCACCGGCTTCTGCACCTCGGTGTCCTTGATCGTCGTGAGCGCGAAGAACGACAGCAGGTAGGTCACGGAGGTCGCCACCAGAAGCAGCGGAGCCACGAGGATCGCCAGCAGCCCTCCGGCTGCTGCCGGTCCGGCGATTCGGGCCACCTCGGCCGAGGTCTCGAGTTTCGAGTTCGCCTCGCCGATCTGATCGCCGCGCACCAGGTTCGGGATGAAGCTCTGGTAGCTCACGTCGAAGAACACCGAGCAGACGCCGACAGCGGTGCCAACGACGAGCAGCTGCCAGAACGCCAGCACGTGCGTGAACCACAGAACCGGGATGGTCGCCATCAAGATCGCACGCGCCAGGTCTGCTCGCAGCATGACCCTCCGCTTGATCCACCGATCGATCCAGGCTCCGGCCGGCAGCCCGATCACCAGGAAAGCCAGCGTCTCGAAGGTGTTCAGGAGCCCCACCTGAAAAGAACTGGCTCCCAGCACCGAAACCGCGATCACCGGGATGGCCAGGTTGCCGAACTGCTCGCCGAACTGGCTGGCGGTCTGGCCGGCCCAGAGCCGCAAGAAACCGCCGTGCCGCCACAAGGTCGGCGCGGGTGCATCTGACGTCGTCATGCGCTCGATCCTTCCGGTGCGAACATCACGGTGGATGTCGCGACATCCGCATGCACGAGCTTCACCTTCAGCGCGGTGCCGTTTACGGTGTGCCCAGAGCACTCGGCAGTCACCGCGGGATCGAGCAACTGCACGACGCTGCCGCTCTTGTTCTGCGCGATGATGACGCCGTCGAACGTCTCGCCGACCCGCGGTGCGAGCACCGCGGCCTCGACGGCATCCAACGAGCGATGATCGAGCTGACCGGCGACATTGTTGCTGCGCGCCATCTCGGTTGGCAGGTCGGGCAGGGCAGCGCGCGCCCATTCTGGCACCGCCGTCCCGGACGCGAGCGCCTCACAGATGACCAGCCCGAAGCGATCGACCAGGCGGCGCAGCGGTGCGGTGACGTGAGCGTACGGAGCCCCGACGGCCGATTGCACGGTGTTCGCGGGCGGAGCCCCGTCGAAGGGGGTGTATCCGGCACCACGGAACAGCGATGCCGCCGCATGCAGGATCGCCAATTGCTTCGGGTTGCTGCCGTCGAGGCTGGCGAGATACTCGCCGTAGTCCTGACCTTTCGGCCACGGATGCCCGAGTGCATTGGTCTGGTGACGGAACCTGTCGATCGACTCAGGGTCGGCATCCGGCATCGTTCGCAGGATGCCGACGTTGCCTGTCAGCATGATGGTCGCAGCCGCCATGCCGGTGAGCAGCGACAGCTCGGCGTTCCAGTTCTCGACAGGCAACTGGGTGCGGCGGGTGGCGACATAGCGCCCATCGACCTTGTCGATCAATACCTCGGGGATGTTCAGGCTGGCTCCGCCACGTGCCCGCTCCAGTACAAGCCGTGCCAGCCCGACCTCTTTGAGCAGCTTGAGGGTCTCGTCGGCGGTGCCCGCGTCGATCTGCGCCTGAACCCCCTCGTAGTCGAGGCGGCGTCGGCTGCGAACCTGGCCGCGTGCCACCGTCGAACTGGTGACGTTCGCGTTGGCATCGAGCGCGAACTCCCAGACGAATGCTCCGCGCAGCTGGCCCTCGAGCAACGAGGCCGCCCCCTCGCTCAGCACGGTGGGATGCAGGGGGATGCGTCCGTCCGCGGCGTAGATGGTCTGTCCGCGCTTGTGAGCCTCGACGTCGAGGGCGCCACCAGGAGTTACGAACTCGGGAACGTCGGCGATCGCGTACCAGAACCGGTAGCCGGCGCCATCGCGCACCAACTGCAGGGCCTGGTCGAGGTCGTTTGAGCCTGCCGGGTCGATGGTGACGAACTCGATGTCGGTTCGGTCGGGAAGCTCTGACAGAAAGCCGGGGAGCATCGAGGCCTTCGCCGCGGCATCCGCCTCGGCCTGCGCGGCGGGCGGAAAGTCGCGTTCGATCTTCAACCGCCCGGGGAGCGCGGCCAGGATCTTCGCGAGTTCGTCGTTCGCGCTATCCGGTCCGCTGATCCACCCGGTGGGTCGCAACGACGTCGTGGGCACCGGATGAGCCTACGACTGCCCGACCCGAAATCAGGACAGGGGGAGCAGGTAGCCGTGTGCGGGGTCGTCCGTCACCAGGCCGTCGCGGATCAGACCGGCGAGCGCGCGCTCGAGCTGGGCGGCATCCGGCCAGAGCGCCGACAGCGCGTCGGCGGGCACCGGGATGTCGGCGGCGCGCAACTCGCGCAGGATCAGCCCCCGCACCTGGCGATCAGAGCCTTCGTACTTCTTCTGGCGCGGCGCGCGAGCGCCCTCGTAGTCGGGGTAGCCGGCGACCCGCCACGCGCAGACCTCGGCAAGCGGGCACACCTCGCAGCGCGGAGCGCGTGCCGTGCACACCGTCTGCCCGAGCTCCATGACGCCCGCGTTCGCGAGCCGGGCGTGCGCCGGATCTACCGGCAGCGCCGCCTCCATGGCCTGAAGGTCACGGTGGGTGTGCGGCACCCCTGGATCCGCTTGCCCGTCGACTGCTCGCGCAAGAACTCGGCGTACGTTGGTGTCGACAACGGGGGTGCGCACGCCGTAGGCGAAGGCGGCGACGGCTCGCGCGGTGTACGGCCCGACGCCGGGCAGCGCCAGCAACTCGTCGATGTCGGAGGGCACCCGATTGCCGTGCCGCTCGGCGATCGCGACCGCTGCGCCGTGCAGGTTGAGGGCGCGACGCGGGTAGCCGAGCCGATCCCAGGCACGCACCGCCTCGCCAGGCGGCACGGCGGCAAGGTCGGCAGGAGTCGGCCACCGAGCCAACCACTCGGCGAGCCGGGGGATCACTCGCGCGACCGGGGTCTGCTGCAACATGAACTCGCTGACCAGAATGCCCCATGCCGAATAGTCAGGATTCCGCCACGGCAGGTCGCGATGTCCCGCCGCGTACCAGTCGGCGACCCGTTCGCCGAGCCCGTCGCCGAGCCGTTCGCCGCCCTGGACTTCTCGGCTGACAGTCACGCCTCAACAGTAGGCTGATGGTCATGGCCAGGTGGGCACCCGAGCGTCGTGACACCCTGCACGCTCTTGCCGAAGAGTTGCTGCAGAACTATTCGCACGGTCGAGTCGTGGTCGGCGTCGACGGCGCGGATGGCGCAGGCAAGACCGTCTTCGCCGACGACTTCGCGAGTGAGTTGCGCTCGTTGGGGCACCAGGTGTTCCGCGCATCGATGGACGACTTCCACCAACCCCGCGCGCTCCGATACGCGAAGGGTCGCGATTCGGCAGAGGGGTTTTACGCCGACTCGTTCAACTACTCGGCATTCCGTCGGGTGCTGCTCGGGCCGTTCCGCATGGCCGGCTCGACCGGTTTTCAGGTGAAGTTCTTCGACCTGAGGCGCGACGTTGCCTTCGATGCCGACTGGGCGACGGGGCCCGCAGACGCCATCCTGATCGTCGACGGGCTGTTCTTGCAGCGCCCTGAGCTCGCCGGCATCTGGAACTTCGTGGTCTGGCTCGACGCGCCAGACGAGGTGCGACGGCAGCGGATGATCGCTCGTGATGGGTCCCACCCCGAGTTCGACGAGCCCCGCGGCCAGCGCTATCTCGGCGCTCAGGAGCTGTACCAGCGCGAGGTCTCGCCGGGTGCCGCGGCATCCGCAATCATCGATAACACCGACCACGACCACCCGCGCCGCGTCTTCGCGGACAGCTGCTAGAGCTTCACCCGAGACACCACATCGCCCGGCGTCAGAAACGCACCCGATCGCTCGACCTCGTGCACCAGTTGAACGATTTGCTCGTTGATTGGCGCTGCGACGCCGCCCGCTTTCGCGGCGGCCACGACCGCGCCGTTGAGAAAGTCGATCTCGGTGAGTTGGCCACGTCTGATGCTCTGCAGCGTGGATCCGGGATTCGGCACGGTGCCCATGCGCGACCGCAGCGTTCGCGGAAACCACGCCCCGAACGCCAGGGGAGCCGACCCGATCGCGCCGAGGATCCTGCCGTTCACGCCCTGCACCCGCCCGAAGCGGATGCCGAGCCGCCGCGCGACCCGCACCGTCTCGCGCATGCTCGCCGTCATCACCTTGCGCAGCCCAGGATCGGCGATGACCTGCTGCACGCTGAGTCCCGTGATCGCCGGAAGCGCGTTCACATGATTGATGAGCAGCTTGGTCCATTGCGCGCCGACGATGTCGTCGGTGACTTCGATCGGGATCGCGCCCTCGAGCACGCCCACCACCTGCGCGAGCACCTCGGGTGATGTGCCTGGTCCCGCGCCCACGATCAGCGGGAGAGCCGCCGTCACGGTTACCCGGCCCGGCTCGAGGTACGAGGCGGCGAAGAGGGCGAGCCCCCCGAGCAGCGGGGACTCCGGCAGCACCTGGTGTGCCACCCCGAGACCGCCGAGACCGTTCTGGGCGACCAGCAGCGGGACCGTGCCGAGCACCTCGCGGTTGGCGCGCAGGGCGGCAGCGGCATCCTGTGCCTTGGTCGCCAGGATGGCGAAGTCGGGGTCGGGGGCGCCCCCGGGTCTGAAGGACACAGTTGCGAGGGTCTCGTGGGCCTCGACGTGGGCAACGTGCTCGCCCCAGCCTCCGTCGATGCGAAGGCCGTCCCGTTTGATCGCCGCGAGATTCTCGCCGCGGGCTGTCACTTCGACGTCGTGGCCCGCGCGATCGAGAAGGGCGGCCAGGGTTCCCCCGACCGCCCCTGCCCCGATGACCGCGATGCGCATGCACCGAGCCTAAGAGGATGACGAGTTACACGCCGACGGGCTCCGCCTCTGCGGCGAGCTGCTCGTCGGTCTCGCTCATGCTGTCGACAGGCTTGCGAGTGCGCGGCAGCTTGCCGGCCGGCAGGAACAAGCCGACGATCGCGGTGGCGAGCACGACAGTGGCGCCGACGAAAATCGCGGGCACCGCAGCATCCACATAGCCGGTCGGTGTGAGTTGGCCACCCGCGCCGGTGAAGACCGCTGTCAGCACCGCGATGCCGAGCGCCACGCCGATCTCGCGAACCGTCGAGTTCGTGCCGCTCGCCTTGGCACTGTCTTCGGGGCGCATGTTGGCCAGTACTGCCGTCGACGACGGCGCGAACACCAGGCCCATGCCGATCCCGGCCGAGATGAACGCGGGCAGCATGGTGGTGTACGGCACGTCAGCGGTCATGTTGATCGCGAGCCAGAACAGCCCAGCCGACTGGAAAAGCAAACCAGCGACGATCAGCGTGCGCGTGCCGATCCGCCCGGCGAAGATGCCCGCAAGCGGAGCAACGACCATCGGCGCCATGGTCCACGGGGTCGTCTGCACCGCGGCCTCAAGCGGCGAGTGGCCCTGCACGATCTGCAGGAACTGGATCAGGATGAAGACGGCCCCGAACATCCCGAAGCTGAAACCGAAGCCCACCACGTTCGCCACCGAGAAGCTGCGGTCGCGGAACAACCGCAGCGGAAGCAGGGGAGCGGCGTGCCGCATCTCCCAGGCGAAGAAGGTGGCAAGCAGCGCTGCGCCCGCGATCAACGAGCCGATCACCTCTGCGCTGTCCCAGCCTGCCGGGTTGCCGCGCACGATCCCGAAGACGATGCCCAGAACACCAAGGCCCGCCAGCAGAACGCCCACGATGTCTGCGCGGACCCTCTCGCCGAAGGCGTTGGGCAGCACTGCCAGGATGATCGGAATGGCGATCACGCCGACCGGCACGTTGATCCAGAAGATGCCCTGCCAGTTCCAGCCTTCGACGACAGCTCCACCGATCAGCGGGCCCGCCGCGACCCCGAGGCCGGCGATGCCACCCCAGATGCCGATCGCCAGCGGACGTCGCCGGGGCTCGACAGAGCCGGCAAGCAGCGACAGCGACAGCGGCATGATGCCGGCGCCACCGAGTCCTTGAACGGCGCGGGCGATGATCAGCTGCGTCGGGTCGGTCGCGAATGCGGCGGCGGCCGACGCGAGCGTGAAGATGGCGATGCCGACCGCGAAGACCGTGCGTCGGCCGAATCTATCGCCGAGCGCGACCCCGAAAAGGATGAGACTGGCGAACACCAGCGTGTATGCGTTGATGAACCACTGCAGCTCTTCGACCGATGCGTGCAACTGGGTGTGCAGCACCGGCAATGCGTTGGTCATCACGAGGTTGTCGAGCGTGGCCATGAACATCGGGATGCCGGTGGCCAGGAGGGCGAGTGCGAACGGGATCCGCCGCGTGGCGGGGGCGATCGTGGTCATGAGCTGGGCTCCCTAAGAAGTTATCGAATGATTACATGTGCAGATTAGTAATCAGTTGATACCATGTCAAGCGTGACGACGACAATGCCCGAAAAGCTCGGCGAACCCGCGACCCGTATGCGTTCCGAGGATCGCCGCGAGCTGATCCTCGAGGCGGCGACGGCCGTGTTCGGCGAACGCGGGTACTTCGGGGCGACCACGGATGCGATTGCCCGCGTCGCCGGAGTCAGCCAGCCGTACGTCGTGCGGATGTTCGGTACCAAAGAGACCTTGTTTCTCGAGGTGCTCCACCGCGCACTCGAGAAGCTGCTTTCGACGTTCCGCGCGGCACTGGCGGACGGCATCGCCGCGAACGAGGGCGCGGAAGCCACCGGTCACCGCATCGGGGTCGCCTATGGCGACCTGCTCAGCGATCGTGGGCTGCTCCTGAGCCTGATGCACGCCTTCATCCTGGGATCGGACCCCGTGATCGGTAAGGCGGCCCGCGAGGGATTTCTCGAGGTCTACAAGTTCTTGCGGTTCGAGGCCGGGTTCTCGCCCGCCGCCGCGGACATCTTCCTCGCGCACGGGATGATGATGAACACGATGGTCGGCTTGCGGATGGCGGACGAATACGCGAACGGGGATCCCTGCGCGGTCGACCTGCTCGAGACCGCGATGCCGACCAAGCTGGATCTGCTTCTGAGCGTGAACGCGGAGTCGAAGCACGCGTGAACTCCGGCATCCTGCTGGTCGATAAGCCTGGCGGCATCACGAGCCACGACGTCGTGTCGCGTGCCCGCCGCGCGCTCGGCACTCGCAAGGTCGGGCACGCTGGCACCCTCGACCCGATGGCGACCGGCCTGCTCATCCTCGGGGTCGACAGCTCGACCCGGCTGCTGACCTACCTGGTCGGGCTGAGCAAGCAGTACTCCGCGACGATCCGGCTGGGGCAAGGCTCGACCACCGATGACGCCGACGGCGAGCTCTCGCAGCCGGTGGATGCCACGGGCCTGACCCGTGCGCAACTGGAGGCCGGTGTCGACGCCCTGAGCGGCGACATCGCGCAGGTGCCGTCCAGTTTCAGCGCGATAAAGGTGGATGGCAAGCGCTCGTACGAGCGCGCACGTTCCGGCGAAGAGGTGGCGCTCGCCGCCCGCGCTGTAACGGTTTCCCGCTTCGAGATCCTCGCCGAACGGCGTGAACCGCCGTTTCTGGATCTCGACGTCGTTGTCGAGTGCTCCTCGGGCACCTACATTCGCGCGCTGGCTCGCGACCTGGGCGCATCGCTCGCCGGACAGGATGGGGCGCTGGGCGGGCACCTGACGATGCTCCGCCGCACCGCGGTCGGCCCATTCTTGGTCGCGGATGCCGTTGCGGCTGACGCGATGACGCCCGAGTCCGTTCGGGAGCCGGCCGGGGTGGCCGAGCAGCTGTTCCCCGAGGTCCGGCTGTCGGACGAGCAGGTGACGGCCCTCACCCACGGCAAGAAGGTGGCGGTCGAGATGGCTGATGCCGACGTGGTGGCCGCGCTGTCGGCATCCGGTCGCCTGGTCGGCCTGGTCTCGGTGCGCACCGGAGAGGCCCGCGTGCTTGTCAACTTTCCGACGACGGAGGTTCTGGCGTGACGGCGGTGGGCGGATGATCACCGGATTCACGATCGCGCAGGTGATCGTCGCCTGCGTTGCTGGGCTGCTGTGCGTCGTGCTCGGCCTGGCGAACCGCCGACCCAACGATCTGACCATTGGCTCCCTGATCATCGTCGAGTTGCTGCTGCTCGCGCAGCTGGTGGTTGCGCTCATTACACCGGGGCTCGGCAACCACCCAACGGGTAGCGTCGGGCTGTTCTACGTCTACCTGATCAGCGCGCTGCTGATCCCGCCGCTCGGGGTGTTCTGGGCGCTCATCGAGCGCACCAGGTGGAGCACCGTCGTCCTGGGGGTCGCCGCCTTCGCGATTGCCGTCATGGTGGTCAGGATGGCGCAGATCTGGTCGCCCTAGCGGTCTGAGCACCCGGCAGCCGACCGGATGGCTCGGATAGTCTGGACGGCGATGTCAGGAGCCCAGAACACCGAAACTCCCGAGGCCCCCACCACTGTTGCGGGCCGCACCGGGAGTGGCGTCGGCCGTGTTCTGGTGGCTGTCTACGCGATCCTGGCTCTTGCCGCCACCGGTCGATCGGTGTACCAGATCATCGATCGCTTCGAGGAGGCACCGCTCGCCTTCCTGTTGTCGGCATTCTCGGGCGTGATCTACCTGGTTGCGACGATCGCTCTCGCTGCTCGACTGCGCACACTGGCTCTGATCACGATCAGCATCGAGTTGCTCGGAGTCCTCGTGGTCGGCACCCTGAGTCTGGTCGCCCCTGCCCTGCTCGGGCTGGACTCGCTCGACCCCTTCGGCCGGGAGTCGACGGTCTGGAGCGCATTCGGCGCTGGCTACCTGCTTGTGCCCCTTGTGCTTCCCGTGCTCGGCCTGCTGTACCTGCGTCGCAGCGGGTCGGCGCGCCCGGCGAAGGCCTGATCGTGCAGTTCTTCGACGGGCTCGGCGAGGTGCCGGCCGGATTCGGGCCATCCGCGGTGACGATCGGCAAGTTCGACGGTCTGCACGTCGGACATCGCGGCGTGCTGCGCCAGTTGCGCGAACTCGCGGATGAACGCGGCCTGACCGCGACCGTTGTGACCTTCGACCGCAATCCGCTGCAGCTTCTCGCCCCCGAGAAGTGCCCGGATGCCCTGGTGGGCAACGCGCAGAAGCGCGAGCTTCTCGCAGACGCCGGCGTCGACGCGACCCTCATGCTGCACTTCGACCGGCAGCTGGCAGACGAGCAGCCAGAGCAGTTCATCGAGAGCACCCTGCAGCGCGCCCTGCACGCTCAAGTCGTGCTGTGCGGGGCAGACTTCCGGTTCGGCGCTCGCGGAGCAGGCGACGTGGAGCTGCTACGTCGAGCGGGTGTTGCCCACGGTTTCGACGTGGTGATCCTGGATGACGTGCAGGTCGACGCCGTCTCCGGGTCGCGCCGTGCCTCGGCGACCTGGGTGCGCGAGCTGCTCACCGAGGGGCGGATTCGCGAGGCCGCGGCGCTCTTGGGGCGGCTGCCGAGCATCCGGTCCACCGTGGTGCACGGCGAGCAACGAGGACGCGAGCTCGGGTATCCCACCGCGAACCTCGCCCCCGCCGTCGAGGGATTCCTGCCAGCAGACGGCGTGTACGCCACCTGGGCGATTGTTGACGGCGTGAGCTACCCGGCCGCCACCTCGATCGGCAACAATCCGACATTCGACGGCATCCCGCAGCACCAGGTCGAGACTCACCTATTCGACCAGACGCTCGATCTCTACGACCGGCCGATCGAGCTGCAGTTCGTCGACTACCTGCGGTCGATGAACAAGTTCGCGTCGGTCGATGCCCTCGTTGCTCAACTGCGCGACGACGACGCTCAGATCCGGCGGATCCTCGCGGTCGAGCCGAGCCCGCGCTGAGTCAGATGGACGGAACCAGCTCGGCCCGGTGGATGAGAGCCGCCGCCCCGACCAGCGGGCCATCGCTCGAGAGCGCAGACGGCACCACTCGCACGTCGCGGATGTAGTCGAACTCGACGCGCTCGGTGATCGGTTCGGCGATGAAGCCGAAGATGTCGGGTGTGACATGCGAGAAGCCGCCCCCGATCGCCACGAGTTCGAGGTCGAGCAGGGCGGTGGCCGAGGCGATCGCGCGCCCGATCGCCATCCCGGAGCGCTTGACCGCTCGGACAGCGACCGCGTCGCCCGCCGCGTACGCAGCACCCAACTCTTCGCCAGTGCCGCCGGTGAATCCCTGCGAGCGTGCCCAGGCGACGGTGTGCGGTCCTGAGGCCACCGCCTCGAGACAGCCGTGGCCGCCGCACGGGCAGGGATCCTCGAAGCCGGCCACCTCGATGTGGCCGATGTGGCCGGCGTTTCCGCTCGGGCCGGCCACCGTCTGCCCGCCGAGGATCAGGCCACCGCCCACTCCGGTCGAGACGACCATTCCCAAGACGTTGTCGACACCCTGGGCCGCGCCGATCCAATGCTCGGCCAGCGTGATGCAGAGGCCATCCATCCGCAGGGTGACGGGAACCTCGGGCGCCGTCGTGTGCACCAGCCCCTGCACCTGAGCGCGAAGCGGGTACCCTCGCCACGCCGGCAGGTTCAGCGGCGAGACGGCCCCATCGCGCACCGCAATCGGGCCCGCCGATCCGATTCCCACCCCGACCAGCTCGACGTCTGCGGGCAGTGATTCCAGCGCTTGGGTGACCACAGCATCCACGGATGCCGTGAGCTGATCCGATGAGCTGGTCCGCCCGGTGGGCTGCCGAAAGCGCGTGCCGGGCAGGATCGCGCCGCGCTGATCCACCAGCCCTGCCTCCACCTTGGTCCCGCCCAGGTCGAGGGCGAGAGCGACGGGCGTGCTCATGCGCGGCGGCCGGAGAGGGCGGAGGTCATGTCCGCAAGCGTACTGAGACCGTGGCATGCCACCGGCCGGTCGCCGGTCGTGCCGCACCATGCCGGTGCCGTGGGTAAACCGTAGGCTGGCGCCGTGGAGCCAACGGTGCGGATCGAGCGGGTCATCGACCTGCCGCGAGTCATCGTTTGGGACGCGCTCGTCGACCCTGTGCTGGTCGAGGGCTGGCTGCACCCCGTGCTGCGCCTGGTCGACGGCGAACCCGCTGTCGAGTTGCGCGCCAGGGTTGACCCCGCGCCCGGTGCCGATGCTGTGCTGCACGTACGCAGCGAAGATCTCGGCGAATGGCGGCTGACGCTCGCAGAGCGCATTGGCGGCACACGTGGCTCGTCGACCGCGCTGACGGTCGACCTGCTGCTGCCCGATCCGCGTTTCGAGCGTGCTCTGTTGCAGAGTTGGCAGACCAGGCTCGACCAGCTCGAGAACCTGCTGCGCGGGCATCCGACGGTGTGGCGCGAGGCGCAGAGCGCCCCGGCTGGCCGCCGCCGCGCGAACTAGACTCGCCTGATGCAATCGCCCATCCCGTCTGCGGCTCTCGCGCCGGCCGAACGCGCGGTGCGCATGCTCGGCGGCGATCTCACCGAACGCAGCCTGCGTTTGCACCTCGAGGGGCTGAGCGGTGTCGACGCCGTTGGTCTCGAGCAGCGCGCGGCGGGCCTCGGTACCCGCTCGATCAAGACCACGTCGAAGGCGTGGGCGCTCGACAAGATCATCGAACTCATCGACCTGACGACGCTCGAGGGCGCTGACACTCCCGGCAAGGTGCGCTCGTTGGTCGCGAAGGCGCTGACACCCGATCCGTCCGATCTCACGGCGCCGCGCGTTGCGGCGGTGTGCGTGTACGGAGACATGGTCCCGGATGCCGTTGCCGCCCTCGGTGCCGCTCACGGCGATCCCGTGAATGCGAGCGGGCGCAGCGGTCTCGTCTCTGTCGCGGCTGTCGCCACGGCATTCCCGAGCGGACGCGCGAGCCTCCGGGTGAAGTTGGCCGACACGGCTGATGCCGTGTCCAATGGGGCAGACGAGATCGACATGGTGATCGATCGGGGTGCATTCCTCTCGGGCCGCTACGGCGAGGTGTTCGAGCAGATCGTCGCCGTGAAAGAGGCGTGCCGCCGCTCGGATGGCAGCTACGCGAGCCTCAAGGTGATCCTCGAGACCGGAGAACTCACCACCTACGACAACGTGCGCCGTGCATCCTGGCTCGCGATCCTGGCCGGCGGGGACTTCATCAAGACCTCAACGGGCAAGGTCGCCCCGGCTGCCACGCTCCCGGTCACCCTGCTCATGCTCGAGGTGGTGCGCGACTGGTACCGCCTGACCGGCGAGCGGGTCGGTGTGAAGCCTGCCGGCGGCATCCGTACCAGCAAAGACGCGATCAAGTACCTCGTGACGGTGGCCGAGACCGTCGGGGAGCAGTGGTTGCAGCCGCACCTGTTCCGATTCGGGGCATCGAGCCTGCTCAACGACGTGCTGCTGCAGCGTCAGAAGCTTTCAACCGGTCGCTACAGCGGCCCCGACTACGTGACATTGGACTGAGACTCATGGCCAAGGACATTGTGCCCAGCGACCTCGCACCCGCCGGCGCGACGGGTTTTCTCGACTACGCGCCTGCGCCCGAGTCGACGAGCATCCTGCACCTGCAGAAGAGCTACGGGCTGTTCATCGACGGTGCATTCGTGAAGGGCCACGGCAGGCCATTCGCCAGCATCTCGCCGGCCACCGAGAAGCACATCGCCGAGATCGCAACGGCCACCCCCAAGGATGTCGACACCGCGGTCGCTGCGGCTCGGCGCGCATACGACAAGACCTGGTCGAAGCTCAGCGGAGCCGACCGCGGCAAGTACCTGTTCCGCATCGCCCGGCTGGTGCAGGAGCGAGCCCGTGAGCTCGCGGTCGCCGAGAGCCTCGACAACGGCAAGCCGATCAAAGAGAGCCGCGACGTCGACGTGCCCCTGGTCGCCGCCTGGTTCTTCTACTACGCGGGCTGGGCAGACAAGCTGGATCACGCGGGGCTGGGCGCGAACCCGCAGGCTCTCGGGGTGGCCGCTCAGATCATCCCGTGGAATTTTCCGCTGCTCATGCTGGCCTGGAAGATCGCCCCGGCGCTCGCGGCCGGCAACACCGTTGTGCTGAAGCCGGCCGAGACTACCTCGCTGACCGCGCTCCTGTTTGCCGAGATCGTGCAGCAGGCCGAGTTGCCGAACGGGGTCGTGAACATCGTCACCGGGGCAGGTGAGACGGGCGCATCGCTGGTGCGGCATCCGGATGTCAACAAGGTCGCCTTCACCGGCTCGACCGCCGTGGGCCGCGAGATCGCCAAGGCGGTCGCCGGAACCGGCAAGAAGGTCACCCTCGAGCTCGGCGGCAAGGCCGCCAACATCGTCTTCGATGACGCGCCGATCGACCAGGCCATCGAGGGCATCGTCAACGGGATCTTCTTCAACCAGGGCCACGTCTGCTGCGCAGGCTCCCGGCTGCTCGTGCAAGAGAACGTGCACGACGAGGTGGTCGACCGGCTGAAGGCCAGGCTCGCGACGCTGCGTCTCGGCGACCCGCTCGACAAGAACACCGACATCGGGGCGATCAACTCCCGCGAGCAGCTGGACAGGATTCGCGAGCTCAGCGACATCGGTGAGGCCGAAGGAGCCGAACGCTGGACGGCGCCCTGCGTCATCCCCGAGAACGGCTTCTGGTTCGCCCCGACGATCTTCGACAACGTGTCGACCTCGTCGCGCATCGCGCGGGAAGAGATCTTCGGACCTGTCCTGTCGGTGCTGACCTTCCGCACCCCGGCCGAGGCGATCGCCAAGGCGAACAACACCCCCTATGGGCTGTCTGCTGGCATCTGGAGCGACAAGGGATCGAAGATCCTGGCCGTGGCCGACAAGCTGCGCGCGGGCGTGATCTGGGCGAACACCTTCAACCGCTTCGACCCGGCGTCGCCATTCGGCGGGTACAAGGAGTCGGGCTACGGCCGCGAGGGCGGCCGCCAGGGTCTCGCCGCGTACTTGAAAGCAGGCAAGTGATGGCTCGACTGGCGGTTCCCAAGACCTACAAGCTCTACATCGGCGGCGCCTTCCCGCGCAGCGAGAGCGGGCGCACCTACGAGGTCGCGACCGCCAAGGGCGCATTCCTGGCGAACGCCGCCCAGGCCAGCCGCAAAGACGCACGGGATGCCGTGGTCGCCGCCCGAGCAGCCCAGTCCGGTTGGGCGAACGCTACTGCCTACAACCGCGGCCAGGTGCTGTATCGCATCGCCGAGCTGCTCGAGGGCCGTCGCGCGCAGTTCGTCGACGAGCTGAGGGCGTCGGAGGGGTTGTCGGCGGCCGCTGCCGCCCAGCAGGTCGACGCCGCCATCGACACCTGGGTCTGGTACGCGGGCTGGACAGACAAGTACGCGCAGGTCGCCGGATCGGGTAACCCGGTCTCCGGCCCGTACTTCAACCTCTCTGTGCCCGAACCGACCGGCGTGGTGGCGATCGTGGCTCCGCAGGGCTCCGCCAGCGAGAAGCCGGCCAGCCTGCTCGGGCTCGTCAGCGTTCTGGCGCCGGCCCTGGTCGCCGGAAACACAGTGGTCGTGGTCGCCGATCAGGCGCATCCACTCAGTGCGATCAGCCTCGCCGAGGTGCTCGCGACGAGCGACGTGCCCGGGGGAGTGGTGAACATCCTGACCGGATCGCCCGCCGAGATCGCGCCATGGCTTGCAGCCCACGCCGACGTGAACGCGCTCGACCTGACGGGAGCGGGCGAACTCGAGTGGATCGACCTGCAGATCTCGGCTGCCGACACGCTGAAGCGCGTGGTCGAGCCCGAGCCGGGGGTGCCCGCGCGTTCGCTGAACCGCATCCTGGCCTTCACCGAGACCAAGACGGTCTGGCACACCAAGGCCCTCATCTGAGCGTCGACGAACGCGGCCGGTTGGAATCGGACCCCTTCGCGGCACGCGTCACCGCATCCGGCACCGTATTGATCAGTCGGGGAGGGCGGCAGGTGACGGTGGTGCGCGGAACGGCGGCGGAGCGGCTGGCATCCCAACTCGACGCGGCTCCGGATGAACACGCGAGGCAGCTGCTGCTTGCCAAAGCCACCGGGCACTACAAGCACTGATTCCTCGGGCTAGAGCACGCTGATCAGCCGCCGGAAGAACGCGATGCCCCGCAGGTAGGTCGAGACGCGGATGCTCTCGTCGATGGCGTGCAGCGCTCCGCGCTCTGCGGCAGTGAGGTCGAAGGGCAGAAAGCGGTAGACGCCATCGCTGATCGCGGAGAAGTGCCGCGAATCGCTGGCCTGCAACATCACGTAGGGCACGACGACACTGCCGGGGAAGGTGTCGGTGATGGCGCTCGACAGCAGTTGCCAGACCGGTCCGTCGCTGCGCGACACGGGCGCCGGTTCGCTGCCGTAGACCAGGCGAACGGCGACGGCAGGGTCATCCACGGCCTTCCGGATGTCGTTGACCGCCTGCTCGAGGCTCGACCCGACGCTCACCCTCACATTCACCATCGCGGTGGCACGCTCGGCGATGACATTGTCGCCAGCACTGCCGGTCAGGCGCGTGACCGCCCTTGTGGTACGGACCATGGCCTCGGTCTCGGGACCGAGCCGCGCAAAGGCGAGGGTCAGCAACCCGCGGAAGGCACCGGCCCGGGCGAACACAAAGCGCAACGGCCGCCGGGCGTGCGGTGCCAGCGCGCGGATCATCGCGAGCGTCGGCGCCGAGATCGACGCGCGCGCGGGCCTGCGCTCGAGCTTCAGGATCGCCCTGGCCAGCCGCGAGGTCGCGCCGTTGCGCATCGGAGTCGCCGCGTGCCCGCCCTTGTTCTCGACCGAGAGCTCGACGCCCGCGATCCCCTTCTCGGTGACACCCACGACGGCGATCGGCGCCTCGATTCCGGGGAACACGCCGGTGACCACCGCGCCTCCCTCGTCGATCACCAGGGCTGGCCGGATGCCGCGCTCCTTGAGCAGAGCGACCACGTCGGATGCGCCATCGCCTGCGGTCTCTTCGTTGTGCCCGAAGCTCAGATACAGGTCGGCCGCGGGATCGAAGCCGTCGGCCAGCTCGGCCTCAACGGCCTCCAGGATGACCGCCAGCATCCCCTTGTCGTCGATCGCCCCGCGCCCCCACACACGGCGCTCGTCACCGTCGCCGACCACGTCGGCGCCGAACGCGGGATGACTCCAGCCCGGCTCGTCTGCCGGCACCACGTCATAGTGCGCCATCAGCACATTCGGTGCCCCCGTGCCGCGCCCCGGCCAGCGGAACAGCAGGGTTCCACCGCCGACCACCTCGAGCTCGAGCCGCGCGTGCGTGAGCGGATACAGCGACGCCAGCAGCGCGCGAAACGCCACGAACTGACTCTCGTCGGCCATCTCGGGCAGCTGCCGGGACACCGTTGGCACCCGAATCAGCGCCCGCAACCGCTCGACGGGCGCGTCGGCGGCGGCGTCATTCGATTCGCTGGCCGTCATGCGGTCGATGCTACGTCCGGCGTGCGAGTTACGTCGCCGCGCCCTTGCTCCAGTCGACGACCACGTCGTTCGGCCCGTCGCCGAGCATGGCGTGCAGCTTCGATCCGGGGAAGAGCAGCGGGAGCGCGCTGGCGGGCACCGGATTGCCGACCTGAATCTGGTACGGCGTCGGGACGCCGGTGGCGATCGTCAGGGTGAGGGCTTGCACGTCGATGCCGTCGGCGTTCTTCACGCCAATGGGAGCGTTGGCGACCAGAACAACGGTGATCGGCTTGCCGTTCGCCAGCACCCAGGCCGCACTGTTGTGGCCTTCGCTGCGCGGCATGGTGATCTCGGGAACGGGCGTGTTGAAGTCGATCGCGACCTTGGAATGGTCGGCCTCCTCCACCCGCACGGCGACGACCGCCGATCCGGATGACAGCTGCGGCAGATAGATCTCCTGGATGCGCTGCACCGCTTGGGCCTCGTACGGCTGCTGACCATCCAGCATGACCTTGAGCGAGATGGTGCACTTGCGCTCGGTCAGCCCGTTGCCGACCTGAAGCGTCATTCCCGACATCTGCACGCCGAGCACCTCGCCGCGCCCGATCAACGGACTGGACATGATCGCGTTGTCGGGCGAGCCGATCAGATCGCCGAAGAATCCCATGGTGGTCAGCCCTTTCGATGGATGTCGCGGCCGACGCCGCCGACGGCGCAAGAGTATTGCCGTCGATAAGGTGGGGGCAATGAGCAATCGAGGCACCTCGCCCACCGGCGCGCAAAGTAGCGGGCACAGTCGCGACCGCTACGGCGCACCCACGTTCCGGCGTCTGGCCCTTGCACCTGGGCTGCTCGCGGTCATCGCGCTCGTCGCGGGCTTCGCGCTCATCGAGGGCGGCGGGTTCATCATCATCCGTTACGCGGTGGCCATTCTGGCCCTCATCATCGGATACTTCGCGTTCCAGGCCAAGCAGTGGTGGTGGATGCCGCTGCTGCTGGCGATCGCCGTCGTGTGGAATCCGGTGCTCCCCTTTGGCTTCTCGGGCATCTACTGGTACGGCGCGCAGTACCTCGCGATGGTCATCTTCATCCTGACCGCGATCCTCATCAAGGTGCCGCTGACCGACGCCGAGAAGCCGGGCCGGGCGCGCTGATCGCCAGATTCGCGCCCAAATGGGCTAAAGTGGTCATGCGCCTCTCCCACCGGCAAAAGCCGGGTTCTGGGATCAGGGTTCTCTGAACCTGGGGCAGCAGCACGACCTCTCAGTCACACCCCTCCGGGGCTCGGCAGCCAGTTCCAAGCCGAGTGCCGGAGCTTCATCACAGCTGGTGGAGGCCTCGCCTCCGCCCGAGGAGCAGCATGGCCACATCCGGCCGCAATTCTGCAGGCCAGCCTGGCAAGGGCTCGGTCGGCAACACCAAGTCCGGCGGCAAAGCCGGCAGCCGCCAGGGCACCCGTCGTGGCGCCCCGCAGCAGCGACGGCGTCAGCACCAGGATGAGGCCGGCGTCATTCCGGTGCTCGCCCGCACCGTGCGGGCCATCGAGAACTCGGCCGAGCGCGGCAAGGTCAACCCGGCCAACCGCACCCGCTTCCGCGTCGTCGCGGTGCTGGTTCGCGAGGAGCGCGCCCGCATCAAGGGCGACAAAGATCTGAGCGACGCCGAGCGCACAAAAGAGCTCACCCGTCTCGACGGGATCGCGACCATCATGGCCAAGACCGCGGCGCGTGACACCACCCTGATCCAACTGCTCACCGACAGCGCGCCGCTCACGCCCGCCGCGCAAGAGATGCGCAGGGCCATGCTCATGGAGGCGGGCGGTGACCTCACACCCGACGACCTGATCGTCGTCACCGAGGCGCCGACGAAACCCGTTGTCGAAGAGCGCCAGGTCGTTCCGCAGTCTGTGAAGCAGTTCCAGATGTCCAACCCCTTCCTGGCGCCTGACTTCGGTTCAGTGGGCGCGGCGCCCGGCGCTCACAGCGCCCGACTGGCCAACTGGGAACTGATCGAACCGCTGTTCCGCTCGTTCGAGGTCGGCGTCGGCGGGGCGGCGAGCAAAGACCTGCCAGAGGCACGTTCGCTTGCCACACCGGGCGGCATCGAGCTGATGCGTCACCAGGCGCAGTTCGTCGAGGATGCTCGCGCCGGCCACCGCAGCTACCTGCTCGCTGACGAGCCGGGCCTCGGCAAGACGGCACAGGCCCTGCTGGCCGCCAACGTGACCGGTTCATATCCGCTGCTGGTCGTCGTGCCGAACGTCGTCAAGGTCAACTGGGCCCGCGAGGTCGAGAAGTGGACGCCGCAGCGTGCATCGACCGTCGTCCACGGCGACGGTGACAACATCGATGCCTTCGCTGACGTCGTGATCGTCAACTACGAGGTGCTCGATCGGCACGTGGCCTGGCTCTCTCGCCGCGGTTTCAAGGGCATGGTCGTCGACGAGGCGCACTTCATCAAGAACAAGGATTCACAGCGCTCCAAGAACGTGCAGGCGCTCTCGAAGAGCATCAGGGCCGTCACGCCCAAGGCGCTGATGATCGCGCTGACCGGAACGCCGCTGATCAACCAGATCGAAGACTTCAGGATGATCTGGCAGTTCTTGGGCTGGATCGACGAGAAGAAGCCGCTGCCCGAGCTGATGAGGCGTCTCGAAGAGACCGAGCTCGATCCAGGGGAACCCGGGTTCTTCCGCGCGGCCCGCGATGCGGTGGTCGACATGGGCATCGTGCGACGCAAGAAGGTGGATGTCGCCGCCGACATCCCGGCCCGGCGCGTCGCCGACATCCCGGTCGAGCTCGACGGCGAGGCCGGCCGCTCGATCCGCGAGGCCGAGGCAGCGCTGGTCGCTCGGCTCGTCGAGCGCTACCGTCGTGTGCTTGCCGCCCGCCCCGAATCCGATCCGGATGACCTCATTCGCATGGTGGCCGCTGCCGAGCTCGAAGAGACGCGCCAAGCCGGAGGCGATGGCAGCGGAGACAACGTGTTCACGATGGTGCGCAAGATCGGTCAGGCCAAGGCAACGCCGGCCGCCGACTACACCGTCAACCTGGCGCGCAACGTCGGCAAGGTGGTGTTCTTCGCCAAGCACATCGACGTCATGGACCAGGCCGAGAAGTACTTCGCTGCCGCTGGCCTGAAGACCGTCTCGCTGCGCGGCGACCAGACCACGAAAGCCCGCCAGCTGGCGATCGATGCCTTCGCCAACGATCCGGATGTCGCGGTCGCGGTGTGTTCGCTGACCGCAGCGGGCGTCGGGGTCAACCTGCAAGCCGCGTCGAACGTGGTGCTCGCAGAGTTGAGTTGGACCAACGCCGAGCAGACCCAGGCCATCGACCGGGTCCACCGGATCGGGCAGGAGCTTCCGGTCACGGCCTGGCGGATTATCGCGGCCGGCACGCTCGACGGGCGCATCTCGCAGCTCATCGATGCGAAGGCCGGCCTCGCGGCTCGCGCCCTCGACGGCGAGGCCGCGATCGATGCGGCAGAAGGCTCTGTGCAACTCGAGGCCCTGGTGGGGGTGCTGCGGGATGCGGTGGGCGAGCTCTAGCAGGCCCGGGAGCGCCGAGTCGTGAACATCTCGCGAACTCTCAACTATCTAGTGAGACTTGACGGGTTGTCGGTGGCGCCAGGCTGAGTAATGTCGTCATCACTGGAAGACAGAGCCGCAAGGCGAAGTTTGAAGGTAACAGAAAGGCCCTCGGGTCTCGACGAACCGCTCGTGCTGGTGCCCTCGGGTATCGGCTTCGGGCGGAACGCGGAACCGGGGGCCTTTCGTTTGTCCCCCGAGTCCTCACAAGGGGGGACACCCCCACTGGGGACAGCGGATTGCTGTGCCTCTGCGTATCTTCGGTAGTGCACTAGTTGGGGGACTAGCGGCGGCGGTGGTTTCGTCACGATGCGCATCCGAGATACGGGGGTAGATCGGATTTCGCAGACGAACCGCCGCCGCCAGTATTTCCGGTCATGATTTTCCGGACCCCCATCCGGTCGTGTGAGCGCTTGCGCCGCGGCTGGGCCGAGGGTCGGCGTTCCCAACCGGCCGGCTCTCGTGCGTCTCGGTGGCCGACTCTCAACTATCTAGCGAGACTTGACGGCTTGCGAGCCGTTCACCGCTGAGTAACCTCTAGTCAACCGATAAGGCGCAACCCGAAAACGAACGAACCGCAGCAGAAATGGTGCGGATCGCGAGCTACGGGCCGCGGCCGGGGTCGAGGTGGTCAGCCGCAAGGCGGGCCGGCTCGGCGTACCGACGTCAGCTGAGAAGGTGGATGGGCTTTCGGGCCCGTACGCTCATCGTGCTGTCCGAGGTGGTCGGGGGCCGAAAGGCCTCGGACGCCGGCGGCGGGCAGGGCACCGTTGAAGGACTCGTTCCTTCAGCCGTTGCTCCGCTGCCTGACCTGTGAGCTCGCGGGTCGTGGCGCGTCGGATCTGTCACAGAAGTGCCCCGGGTCTAGAGCCGGGGCACTTCGTGGTTTAAGCCCGCGTGGTTGAGGCGCGTTGGGGGCAGTATCAGCGGCTGCTGTTCTCGGTCCGCCCGCGCACGATGCCGATGAGCGCCTCGATCGACGGGCTCGTGCGATCGACCGGCCAGACCAGGCTGATCGTGGTGGGGGCGGCATCCAGAAGCCCCCGTGCGATCACGTCGCGGCGGCTGAGCACGCGCGCGACCGACTGCGGCATCGTGGCGACGCCCACACCCGTCGCGACCAGTTCGACGGTGTCGGCGTCGTGACCGTCAAGCAGGTTCTCGGCGGCCAAGTCGTCGGCTCCGATGAGTTCGTCTGCCGCGACGGCCGCGAACAGGTGGTCTCGGGATGCCACAACGACGGGCTGCTCGTCATAGAGCCGGATGGCGCTGAACTCGTCGTCGGCCGCCACATCGCGCAAGAAGGCGGCGTCTGCCGAGCCGTCGCGCAAGGCCGCGATCGCCTCCGCGGACGACGCGAGCCGCAGTTCGAGGCGCTGGCGCCGCATCCGCTCGTTCCAGAGCCGCGCCCACTTGGTCGGAGTCACCCCCTGCACGAACAGCACGGTGAGCGCGGGGAGCGGTTCTGCAGGCTGCGGTCCGCTCGGTCGTGGTGCCATCCGCTCAGGCTACCGAGCCCGCGCGCCCGGTACCCTGGGCAGATGGCCGCCAAGACTCAGACGATGAAACCCGAGACCGCGGCGAAGAAACTCGAGGTGCTGCTGGCGGCGACGCCTGAGTCGTTCCGCGATCGCGACATCACGCGTGACGAGCTGGCCGCGCTTCAGGCCGAACCACCGGAGTGGTTGGTCACCCTGCGGCGCGAGGGGCCGCACCCGCGCTCCGTCGTCGCTGGGCGGCTGGGAGTCTCGAACTCGGGGCTGGCTCGTGCCGGCGTCAACGAGCCGCTGACGACCGCCGAGATCGGCGCCATCCTCGAAGAAGCTCCCGACTGGCTCGACATCGAGCGCGAGCGGCAGAAGACCGTGCGCGCAGAAGCGGCACGGGTCAAGCGCACGAAATCGGGCAAAGCCGCGATGTAGCGAGGCGCTTACTCGGTTCGCGCGTGCAGGAAGGCGTTGATCTCCGAGGTGAGGGCGGCGTCGAGGGCCCGCTCGACCCCATCGACTGTGCGGATCGGGGCGGCGTGGCGTCCGCTCGAGACCAGCCATGCGGCATCCGCGTTCGTCAGGTCGTCGATGGTCAGCAGTGCGTACTCGGTCGCGAAGCCACGGCTCAACGCCCAGGTGTAGATATCGGCTTGCGTCGTCCCGGCCAGGATGCCCTGGTCGGTGCGCGGAGTCAGCATGGTCTGCCCGCGGGCGATCACCAGGTTCGAGACAGCGCCCTCGAGCAGGTAGCCGTCGGAGCTGACGAACAGGGCGTCGTCGGCGCCGCGCCGCGCCGCTTCGCGGAACACGCCGCGGTTCACGGCGTAGCTCAGCGTCTTGGCACCGGCCAACAGCCACGGAGCGGTCTGCGCGATGTCATGGCGGTAGCCACGGTCGAGCAGGACGACGCGGATGCCGTCTCGTCGAGCGGCACTGTGGTCGGGTGCGACGGCCGCCAGCGCCCATCCGGTCGGGCTCGTCGCCCCGGGCAGCAGCGCCCCGGAGCCGCCCTCCACGCCGCGTGTCATCACGATCTTGACGAAACCCTCGTCGACCGGACTGCCGGTTGCTGCGACGGCCGCTGCGTCGAGGTGCGCAGCGACCTCGCGGACCGCCTCGCGCCACTGGTCGGCGTCTGGAGTCGGCAGATCGAGCATCGCGGCCGAGTGCGCGAAGCGCGCCAGGTGCGGCTCGAGCGCCTGAAGGTGCCCATTGCCGAGGCTGATCGTCTCGAAGATGCCGTCGCCGCGGCTGGCGCCGAGATCGAGCACGCTCAGTTGGGGCGCCGCGACATCTGCAGGGTAGTGAGAGGGCACAGTGTGGCCGGCGGGCGAGCCGTCGTCGGCGAGGGCCAACCGCACGAGAAACGGGCCGACCGCGCTCACGACGACCACCTCAGTCGGTCGAGCCGCTCGAGCATCCCGTCGATCGTGGTGCTCAGGCCGGGATATGCGGCCCGGATGTCTCCGAGCATCCGCCGATCGCGGGCGTAGTCGGTGCCCGGCCGCCGTCCGCCCTCTGCGTCGAACAGGTCGGCACGCAGCAGCAGAACGACGAGCTCATCGATCGTCGGCAATTCGTCCATGAACGCCCACGGATCTTCGCCGCCGTGCAGGCGCTCGCTGACCACAGAGCCGAGCTCGTCCTGAGCTTCTGCGCGCAGCCCCTCGAGGCTTGCGCGGCGCAGCACCTCCGTGTTCGCGGTCACGGATTCGAGCCTACGCCCGGCCCGATGGCCGATACGCTCGACCCGTGACGAGACTCGTTCGCCTGTTGGCTGTGTCGGCGCTTGTGCTCGGAATCGTTGGCGCTCCCGCCAGCGCCCTGGCCGACCAACGGCATGCGGCCGCGCTGCCGGCGTTCGCCGCGCTGCCGGGCGACGCGAGCAACTTCAGTTTCCGCAGCTTCGACGCGGTCTACGCCCTCGGACGGGACGCCGACCAGCACGCCACCCTGGGCGTCACCGAGACCATGGTCGCGGTGTTCCCGCAGAGCGATCAGAATCACGGGATCCTTCGCGACATCCCGGCCACCTACGGAAGCGCCGATCTGCAGACCGATGTGGCGTCTGTGGTCGACCAGCACGGTCGCGCGGTGCCGTATCAGCAGAGCGATCAGGGCGACTACATCCAGTTGCAGATCGGGTCGGGCAGCACCTATGTGCACGGCGCGACCACCTACGTGATCAGTTACACGCAGCGCGACACCGTCCGCCACTTCAGCGACACCGGCGACGACGAGTTCTATTGGGACGTCAATGGCACGGGATGGAGTCAGCCATTCGGCGAGGTCAGCGCGACGATCAACGTCGCTGGCGAGCTGACGGGAGCCCTCAACGGTCACACCGCCTGCTACCAGGGAGCGCTGAACGACACGACTCCCTGCGACAGCGGCGTCCTGCCGATCGCAGGTTCCAGCCCGGCTGCGACGCCAACGGCCTCCGCGACACCAGACACCGCCAGCCCGACCGACACCGCGACACCCGTCGCTACCGCGCCGTCCGGTTTCACCGCGCGCGCTCAGAACCTCGAGGCGTCTCAAACCCTGACGGTCGCCATCGGTTTCGCGTCTGGCAGCTTCGTCGACGAATCCGGTAAGGCTCCCATCGACAACGGCAACACTGACGGCGGAGTGACCGATGCCGAGGCCAATGGTTACCTGCTGTCGCTGCTCGGCTTTCCCGCCGTGCTGGTGGGCACGATCGGCGGGTTCGTGGCCCGCCGCAAGCGGGTTCAACCCGCGCGCGGCATCATCGTCCCGCAGTACAGCCCGCCGGACGACCTCGATGTGATGGCGGCGGCCGAACTGATCGGCAAACCCTCGACAGAGGTGCCGGCTCAGTTGGTGAGTCTGGCGGTGCGCGGAAAGATCCGACTGCTCGGGTACCCGGTGGGCAGCGCCCGCGCCGCGGACTACTCGGTGCAGTTGCTCGACCGGACGGGGCTCACGGGCTTCGAGCCCCTCGTCATCGAAGACCTCTTCGGCGACAAGAAGGTCGGCGCCACCCGCGACCTGAAGAAGCACGGCGACACCGAGCTCGCGAGCAAGCTGCAAGCCGTGCTCGGCCTGGTGCCCGGCTGGCTCGACGACAACGGCGCGTACTCGGGCCGCAGGCACACCCCTGGGTCGATCGTCGTGCTGGTGATCACCGCAGCCCTGTTCCTGGCTGCTCTGGGTGGGGCCCTCGCAGGAGGCGCAACCGGACTTGCCTTCGGATTCGTGAGCCTGATGGCTGGCGGGGTTGGCGTGCTCACGGCCATCGCGGGCGTCTCGGGCGTGAAAAGGCTCAGCGACAAGGGCGCCAAGTGGAACGACTACTTGCTCGGCATGCGGATGTATCTGCAGCTGGCCGAGGAAGATCGCCTTCGCGTGCTGCAGAGCCCGACCGGCGCAGAACGGATCGATATCGGCGACGGCAAAGTGCTGGTGAAGCTCTACGAGAAGATGCTGCCGTGGGCGGTGATCTGGGGCGTTGAAGACCAGTGGTCGAAGGTTCTTGAGATCGAGCTGCAGCGCACGAACACCACGCCGGACTTCTGGGTCGGCCAGTCCGCGTTCAACTCCGTGATCTTCAGCTCGATGATCAGCGGGATCGGCACCTCGACCCTGCCGGTGCCGACCTCGACCACCAGCGGCAGCGGCAGCAGCTTCTCGAGCTTCTCGGGCGGCTCGTTCGGCGGCGGCTTCTCGGGCGGCGGCGGGGGCGGTGGCGGGGGCGGCGGCTGGTAGTACGGCAGAATGTGGGGGTGCCAGAGAGTCCGCTGACGTCGGGTCCCTACGTGGTGCTCGGTGTCAAAGCGGATGCCACGACCACCGAACTGCGTCGCGCCTACCGCAAGATGTTGCGGCAGACGCATCCCGATACCGGAGGATCGCCCGATCGGTTCGACGCCGTGCAACGGGCCTGGGAGCAGATCGGCACTCCCGAGGCTCGCGCGGCATACGACAACGGCACCCAAAAGGTGTGGGATATCGGCGACGCCCCGCACACCTGGGCTCCGCCCCCGCCGACCGCACGCGCGAGTGCCTCGCGCCCGCAGGCTCGCACCTACGGGCATCCCGGCGGCTGGTATCGCGAGCAATATCTCAGTCTGTTGCACGAGTGGGTGGGCCGCGGCGTCGAGATCCCGGATCCCTATGACCTGACCTTGGTGCGGTCGGCCCCTCGTGAAATTCAGCGCCTGCTCGCCTCAGCGATCGCAGAAGAGGACACCGCGGTCGTCCTCGCGAGCCTCGGCATCGGCTTTACCGTCTGGAACGACGTGCGCACCGATCCGGTGCGACGCAACGCGCGGCCCGAGAACGGGCTGACGGCGGGTCCGCAGGGGGCGGCAGGCAAGATCGACCACATCGTGCTCGGTCCCAGTGGGCTGTGGGCAATGCTCAGCGAAGACTGGGGCGGAACGGTCGCGATCCGGCGTGGCGAGTTGGTGGGCCCCGGCATCCATGCCGATGAACGCCCCATGCACGAACTCGGCGAGCGGGCGCGGAATTTTGCCCGTCAGGCGAAGGTGAAGTTCTCGGCGCTCGCCATCGTCGTGCCCGATGACGCCAGCCCAGAGGGCGTCATCGCGCTGGGGTCGATCCGCGGAGCGCAGACGCTGCTCATTCAGCGCTCACGGTTGGCGAACCTGGTGCGCATCGGCGTTCCGGGGGTTTCGGTCGGCGGAACCGACCTGTTCGAGGTGCGCACTCGGGTACAAGCCGCGGCACGTTTCGTCTGATATTTTCCGGTCCGCGACGCCGTCACGTCGGTACTATGGGGGACATCCGACCAGCCTTACCCACTGAGGTCGGCGGCGAAGATCAGGTCGCCATGACGAATGCACTGATGCATACGTGGGGAGTGGCTCGATGAACTGGCGCCCTGCAGACTTCATCATGGGCCGCACCTTCGAGGCCATAGTGAACTCGTCGCTGTCGCGATTCGGCGACTTGCCGATCCCGCACGACGTGCCCGTCGTCCACGCGATGGGCCCAGACGCCGACCGCCTGCTGCTGATCGGCACGGGTGTCGTTCGCGGGCTCGGGCTCGCCTCGAACGAACTCGGGCTCGGCGGCCAACTGGCTCGTCGCCTGTCGCCGCTGACCGGGCGCGGGGTCGACATCGAGCTGGCCAGCACGACCACGCTGATGCTTCGCCAGGCTTCTGGTCTGCTCGACGGCTATGACACGGGTCGATTCGACGCGATCATCATGCTGTTGGGGCTGCGCGACGCGACCGGTCTCACGAGCGCGAAGGATTGGCGCCGCGACATGCAGCACCTGCTCGAGGTGGCGTCTCGCGTGCCGCAGGTGTTCGTTTTGTCGATCCCCGATTTCGCGAGCTATCTCGAGATCCCGTCGTTCGTCAAGCGGGCGATCCGTCGTCGCGCTGCACGACTGAACGAGGAGTCGCGTCGCCTCACCGCCGGTTTCCCGGGGGTGGAATTCGTGGCATTCGACCCCAAGCATCCCGATCACTACGTTCGGCCAGGATCCGTCGAAGTCTACGAAATCTTCGCCGAGGCGATGGCTCCCGCGATCGCGGCGCGTCTCGATCCCGAGGTCTACGCGAAGCGCCCCTCAGGCTCGGTGAGTGAAAAGGAACGGCAAGGCGCTCTGGACGCTCTGGGAGTGATCGACACCGGTTCTGATCAGCGGATCGACCAGATCACCCAGATGGCGCGCGATCTGCTTGGGGCATCCGGGGCGGCGTTGACCTTTCTCGACCACGACCGGCAATGGATCAAGTCGGCGGTTGCGGTGAGTTCTGACGACATGCCCCGCTTCGATGCGTTCTGCAACAGCACGATCGCGAACTCCCGGGTGTTCGTCGTCGAAGACGCCACCAAAGACGCTCGATTCGTCGAGCACCCGTGGGTCGTCGGCGGTGAGCGGGTGAAGTTCTACGCCGGCTATCCGATCGAGGCGCCGGAGGGCGTGCGAGTCGGCGCACTCTGCGTCGTGGACACCAAGGCGCGACGGTTCAGCGACGCCGAGGCCTCTCTGTTGCGCGACCTGGCGCTGCAGGTGCAGGCGCTGCTGTGGTCGGCGTCCAAGAGCCGTCGCACCCGCTGACTCTGCACGTACGCTGGGGTAGTGACCTCCCACGACCCAGCAGCGGCCTTCACGACGGCGCCAGCAGACGCGACCTCGGTCGCGAATCTGGCCGAGCACGGGCTGCGCTATGCCCTGGTCGACACCAACGACGAGGCCGCATTTTCTGCCTGGCTGCATGCAGATGACCGGGGCTTTCTGATGGCGAGCCGCAGCGACGAGCAGCTGAAGCGCACGGCAGCGGGCATCGGATACCGCCGCACGACCGGCGTGTACGACGAAGCGCTTCCTGCCGGGCCGGGCTGGCCGGTCGCGACGGTGAACTCCTGGCCCGGGCAGCTGACTCTGCCGGGCAGCACCATCGCACACCCGCGCACGCTGACCTCCTGGGCGATCAGCTCGGTCACGGTGGCCGCGACGCATCGCCGTCGCGGGATCGCGCGCAACCTGCTCGAAGGCGAACTGCGCACCGCAGCAGCCCTCGGGGTGCCCATGGCGATGTTGACGGTGTCGGAGTCCAGCATCTACGGCAGGTTTGGCTTCGCCCCCGCGACATTGGCCACCGAGTGGACGATCGACACGCGCCGGGTGACGTGGTCGGGCCCCGCAGCATCCACCTCGGGCACAGGCGGCCGGGTCGAGTACCTGAGTGTCGCGCAATACCGCGACGAGGTGCCCACGCTGTACGACCGCGTTCGGCTGGCGAGCCCCGGCGAGACCGACGTGTGGCCGTGGCGCTGGGACCAGCTCGTCGGCGCCGACGAGCCGGAATCTGAGCGCACCAAGTCGCTGCGTGCCGCGCGCTATGTCGACGCCGCGGGTGACACGCGCGGGCTTGCGCTGTTTCGACTGACCGGGGGTGACGCCGATTTCACCCAGCACTCGGCCACGCTTGCGCGTCTCGACGCCGAGACGCCGGATGCCGATCTCGCCCTCTGGCGGTTCTTGCTCGAGCTCGACCTCACGATCGAACTGAAGGCGCACCTGCGCCGCCCCGAGGAGCCGATGCGCTGGCTGCTCGGCGACTTCCGCGCCGCGAAGGTCGACGTCTGGGAGCACCAGTACCTGCGCGTGCTCGACGTCGCCGCGGTGTTTGAGGCGCGCGGGTATCTCGGCGCCGGCTCCGTGGTGTTCGACGTGACCGATGCGCTGGGGTTCGCCGAGGGTGTGTGGCAGCTCGACGTCGGCCCGCAGCCGACCGTGACGAAGCTGACCGCGGTCCCGGATGCCACGCCCGCCCTGAAGCTGACCGTGAACGAGCTTTCGGCGCTCTACCTGGGGGGCGTGAGCGCGGTCACTCTGGTCGGCGCAGGTCGGATCGCCGAGCTCACCCCCGGCGCTGCCGCCGCCGCCGACGCGCTGCTCCGGGTCGAGCGAGCCCCGTGGTTGAGCGTTTGGTACTAGGAGGAACCGCATGACCCGTCTGAGCAACATCACCGTGCTGGGAACCGGCGTTCTCGGCTCGCAGATCGCCTTCCAGACCGCGTTCAGTGGCTTCGACGTGGTCGCGTGGGATATCGACGACACCGCGCTCGAGGCCGCCAAGAAGAGGTTCCGGGGGCTGGCGGATCGCTACATCCGCGAAGATTTCGATGGCGCTGCGGGCGGCAAGGCCGAGGCAGCGCTCGGGCGTCTGCGCTACGCGACCGATCTCGCCGACGCCGTCGCGGATGCGGATCTGGTGGTCGAGGCGGTGCCGGAGCAACTCGAGGTGAAGCGCGACATCTACACGCGCATGGGCGCGGTCGCCCCCGAGAAGACGATCTTCGCCACCAACTCGTCGACGCTGCTGCCGAGCAAGCTGATGGATGCCACCGGTCGCCCCGACCGCTTTCTCGCGCTGCACTTCGCGAACGAGATCTGGAAGTTCAACGTCGGTGAGGTGATGGGCACCTCACTGACGTCTGACGCGGCCTACGAGACAGTCGTCGAGTTCGCGCGCGACATCGGGATGGTGCCAATCGAGATCAAGAAGGAGAAGGCCGGCTACGTGCTGAACTCGCTGCTCGTGCCCTTCTTGAACGCCGCCGGCGAACTGCTCGTGGATGGCATCGCCGACCCCGAAACGATCGACAAGACCTGGCGCATCGCGACCGGCTCCCCGTCTGGCCCGTTCCAGATCTACGACGTGATCGGCCTGATGACCCCGTACAACGTGGCGATGGCCGACCCGCGGCCGAAGTCGCAAGCTTTCGCGAAGCTGCTCAAAGAAAACTACATCGACAAGGGCAAGCTTGGGGTGGCGACCGGGGAAGGGTTCTACTCGTACGGGAAGCGGTACTGAACCGATCGCGAGACGGGACTTCCACGCGCTATCGTCCCGCTTGCGCGATCGCTTGGCGGCGACGCGAGTCATCCCAGGCCTTCTGAAGTGCCTTCTCTTGACCGTATCGATTGGGGACCTCAACCGGCCGAGCGGTACTGTCAAGTAGGCGCCACCCGATCGCCAGCTGGGTGCGTCCAGTTCGCCGAGCTATTTCCTCGAGGGGCTCTCCTTTCTGATGGCCCGTGACAACCGACGCTGCTTCCTCTGGACTCCAGGGAGCTCCATGATTGTGGGCGTTGAGCGAGTCGTCGATCGATCCTTGATTCCAGAGCAATAGTCGAGTCAGCGCGATTGCTGCCTCTCGGTCGTCGAATCCCTCGGCCGCCGCGGTTTGCCGGACATGATGCTGGTCACGGTACGTGCGAACTAGCCTTCGGAGGTCGCCAAGTGTCCAGGCTCTCTCCATGGCGTCAGGCGTCGCTGCCCCGAGGCCGACATCATCCGGCTCCGGCAGATCTCGCTCCTCTGCGATTTCAAGGAGTTCAGCGATGGTGGGGCCCGGCTTTGTTGCAAGCTCTGCCACAATCCGTGGGTCGGGCGCGAGCAATTTCGGGTCGGCCCGCTTTGCGTTTTCGATTCCGAGCTTGGCCAGCATCGATGGGCTGCGCAACAGCCTCAGCGCCTTGGTCTCTATTTGTCGAATTCGTTCTCTAGTTACGCCATATTCCGTACCGATCTCGTCGAGAGTCTTGGGGTCGTCATCGAT
>JBDSSQ010000026.1:0-44413 GCA_039928695.1 Pseudolysinimonas sp.
ACAGTTCGACGCATTCGTCGCAGATGTACACGCCGGGACCCGCAATGAGCTGTTGGACCTGCTTCTGACTCTTCCCACAGAAGGAACACTTCAGCAGGTCGGCACTCTCGCCTATTCGGGCCATCCGTCAGCCTCCTCCATCGGTATTGCTGGTAACGCTGAACTGAGCCTAGCCTGTGCCTGTGACTGTGGTGTGCAAGCCGTGCGGGCCGGTCGAAATGCGGTAACGGCGTCGACCTGGGAAACCGCTGTTGGCCATGAAAAACGGCGGATGCCCGGCTGCTCTGCAGTCGGGCATCCGCCGTTTTTGTGCTGCGATTGTTGCGAAGCGCTACTTGACGAGCGTGGGCACATTCTTGCGGCTGGTCAGGATCTGATCGATCAGGCCGTATTCGAGGGCCTCGGGGGCGCCGAGGATCATGTCACGGTCGATGTCCTTGTGAACCTGCTCCGCCGTGCGGTTGGAGTGGTGGGCGATGGTGAATTCCAGCCACTCACGCATCCGTTGGATCTCGGCGGCCTGGATTTCGATGTCGGACGCCTGCCCGCCACCCTGGCCGCCGGCCGACGGCTGGTGGATCAGGATGCGCGCGTTCGGAAGCGCGAGGCGCTTGCCCGGCGTTCCCGCGGCAGCGATCACCGCGGCTGCCGATGCGGCCTGACCGAGAACGACGGTCTGGATCTGGGGACGGATGTACTGCATCGTGTCGTAGATCGCCGTCATTGCCGTGAACGATCCACCGGGCGAGTTGATGTACATGACGATGTCGCGGTCTGGATCCTGGCTCTCGAGCACCAGCAGCTGGGCCATGATGTCGTCGGCCGAGGCGTCATCCACCTGGACACCCAAGAAGATGATGCGGTCTTCGAAGAGCTTGGCGTAGGGATCTTGGCGCTTGAAGCCGTATGCGGTGCGCTCCTCGAAGCTGGGGAGGATGTAGCGGGCCTCGGGCATGGGGATGTTCATTCTGGTCCCTTACTTCTTGTCTTCGGTTCCGCCGCCGCCGACAACGTCGGATGCGGACTCGCGGATGTGGTCGACGAAGCCGTAGTCAAGGGCCTCCTGGGCGTTGAACCAGCGGTCGCGGTCGCCGTCTTCGTTGATCTGCTCGACGGTCTTGCCGGTTTGCGCTGCCGTGATCTCGGCCAGTCTCTTCTTCATGTCGAGAATCAGGGCCGCCTGGGTCTGGATGTCTGACGACGTGCCGCCGAATCCACCGTGCGGCTGATGCAGCAGCACCCGCGCGTTGGGGGTGATGTAGCGCTTGCCCTTGGTTCCAGCGGTCAGCAGCAGCTGCCCCATGGATGCCGCCATGCCGATGCCAACGGTGACGATGTCGTTCGGGACGAACTGCATCGTGTCGTAGATGGCCATGCCCGCGGTGATCGAGCCGCCGGGAGAGTTCACGTACAGGAAGATGTCTTTCTTCGCGTCCTCAGCCGCGAGAAGAAGGAGTTTGGCCGCGATCTCGTTGGAGTTGTCGTCGCGCACCTCCGAACCGAGCCAGATGATGCGGTCTTTCAGAAGACGGTCAAAGACACTCGGTTGGAATGTCGCGTCGGCCATGGGGTTGCTCCGTTCGGTTTCGTTCCCGATCTAGGAAACGATGTCGAGGTCGAATCTACCGGGGGCCCTCGGGGCTGATGACCGTGTTCGCCCTGGGCAGAGGACGCGCGTCGTTAGGGTGAATCGCATGACCGACGACTGGCAATCTCGCATCGACGCGGTGTGGGCGGATACCGCGAACCTGAGCGATGACGAACTCGTGATGGCAATCGACGCCTTGGCGGCCGAGCGTGATCCCGGCGATGCACGTGCTCTCGCGGAGCGCGGAGGCGCGCGCGACTCCACCGGCCGTGAGGAGGAGGCCGTCCCGTTCTACCGGGCTGCTCTTGCCGCCGGCCTCGGCGATGAGCAACGGGCGCAGGTCGTCATCCAGTACGCCAGCACGGTGCGCAACCTGGGCCGCCCCGAGGAATCGCTCGAACTGCTCAGAGCCGAGTTCGCCGGCCAACCGGACCACCCTCTCGCCGACGCCGCCACGGCGTTCGCGGCACTCGCACTGGCCAGCGCCGGACGGCCGACCGAGGGATTGGTCGCCGCGCTGCATGCTCTCGCGTCGCACCTGCCGCGCTACCAGCGCGCGGTCGACGCCTACGCCGACGAGTTGGCTGAGAGTCCGGAACCAGGATCAGAGGGCTGACATACGCTGACGCCCATGAACGGCACAGTCAAGCAGGTCGCTCGCTCGACCGCGAATAGTCCGGCGCTTCGGTTTCTCGCTCGGGTCGGCTTCGCCGTCAACGGGCTCCTTCACGCCCTGATCGGATTCATTGCGATCGGCGTCGCTCTCGGCGCCGGCAGTGGTGAGGCGGATCAGTCCGGAGCACTCTCGGCTCTCGCGGCGACGCCAGGAGGGATGTTCCTTCTGTGGGTCGTGGTCGTTGGCCTCGCCGCCCTCGGGCTCTGGCTGATCCTCGGCAGTTTCGCGACGACCCGTGGTGGCGCGCCGAAGCGGGGCCTACGGATCGTCTCGGAAATCGGGAAGGGGCTCGTCTATCTCGCCCTCGCGGTGACGGCATTCACCTTTGCCAGGGGTGGCTCGACGAACAGTGCGCAGGCCAGCGTGCAGATCAGTGCGTCGCTTCTGAGCACTCCGGGAGGAGTCTTCGTGGTCGCGGTGATCGGATTGCTCATCATCGGCATCGGCGGGTATTTCATCTTCAAGGGTGCGACCCGACGTTTTACTCGGGATCTCAACCTTCCCCGCGGCCAGGCGGGATCCGCAACGAAGGCGTTGGGCGTCTTCGGATACGTGGCCAAGGGAGTGGTGCTCGTCGTTGTCGGCATCCTGTTCCTGGTCGCGGCGGCCACCACAAACCCCGGCCAATCTTCGGGACTCGACGGAGGGCTGAAAGCCCTTGTCGGGCTCCCCTTCGGGCCTGTCATCTTGATCGTCATCGCGATCGGCCTGATCGCCTACGCGATCTACAGCTTTGTGCGTGCGCGCTACGCCCGCCTGTAGTGCCAATCATCAGTCGGGCTTGATTCTCACCGTGCGGTGCGTGTCGAGAGCGATGACGCCGCCGAGGATCACGAGCGAGAGCGCGATCGAGCCCAGAGCATCCGTCGGCCAGTGGTACCCCAGGTAGACGCGGCTGAACGCGGTCAGAAGCAGGAGCAGGATCGCGATACCGAACCCGACGAACGGCGCCGCGCGCCCCTGCCGGCGCGAGAAGATCAGGTAGGTGCCGATCAGCAAGAAGTCGGCAGCTCCCAGCACATGACCTGACGGGAACGAATACGTCAGGTCGGGGCCGAAGAGCATCAGCGAGAGCGGCGGCCGCGGCCGTGCCACGATCCGCGTGATGATCTGGACGATGATCACGCCCGTGATCGTCCCGCCAGCGAGGAGCAACGGCCGCCAGAAGTGCTTGGCAAAGATGGTCCAGAGCACGATCAGAACCAAGATGATGATCGGCAGGGCGACCGGCCCGAAGACGATGGCGACACCGATCATCGCGACGGTCAGCGTCGGGTTCCTGATCGAATCGAGAAAGTTCTCGAGCGGCTTGTCGAAGGTGGCGATGCCATCGCTTTGCACGACCGCGACCAGAATGGCGACGAATGCGACGAGCCCCACCGCCGCGAGCGCGCCGGCCCAGAGGTACAGGTTGCGACGAACTCGCGGCTCGACGAATCTCTGCTCGACCAGAAACTTCTCGTGAAGAACTCGGATGCGGCCCGGCTGGGTTCGGGAAGAGGTCGACATGAATGCTCCGCTCGTATTCGGCGTTCTACTCCACCAGTTCCGAGGCGGACTTGTCGCACCTCGTTCGCGAGCCACGGCGGATATCCAGCTTTCTCCGCCACGGGCCGGGCCTCGAAAACCCGGGCCGCGGTTAGCCTCGAGGGCATGCGAATCTCCCCCGTCCAGTGCGGCCGAGCATGATCACCGTCGGGTCGATCGTGATCAGGGTCGAGAACCTCCGTGCCCAGAAGGCGTTCTGGATGGCCGCCCTCGATTATCTCGATCGGGGGGGCGACGACGACGACTTCGCCCTGCTGCGCCCGCGGATCGGCGCCGGACCCAACATCTCGCTCGACGAGCACGCGGCGCCGCTCACCCGGCCGCCACGCATTCACCTCGACCTGTATGCCGACGACCAGACCGCCGAGGTCGCCCGGCTCGAGAGCCTCGGGGCCGAGCGGGTGGAATGGAGCAAGCGCCCGGACGACGCCGACTACGTGATCATGCAAGACCCGGAAGGCAACCGGTTCTGCGTCATTCAGACCTAGCGGACCGGGCCCGAGCCGGTCAGACCAGCTTCTCGAGGGTGTTGAGATTGCGGGTGGTCAGCCACGGCTTGTGGCGCGCCGCCGATTGCGCCTTGCCCATGGCCGAGTCGAGCGTCGAACCTTTCGGCACGCTCCAATAGATCACGCCATTCCCCGCCGATGCCTGCTCGATTGCCGGGTCGAGCTTCACGGCCAACAGTTCGGCGCGCACCTCGGGCGTCATGGCGAACACGACATAGGCGTGGCGGTCTGCCGAGCGCGGGTACGGGTAGGCGGCGATGATCTTGCGGATGGCGTCCACGGTCAGCACCTGCACCCAGGCCTCGTAGCCGAAGCGCTCGCGCAGGGCAGACTCGAGGGTCTCCTTGGCGGTGGATGCGGCATCCGAAGTCGTGAACAGCACGTTGCCACTGGCCAGCACGGTCTTAACGTCGGTGTAACCCAGCCCACGAACCAGCTCGGCCAGGTCGGCCATCTTGATGGAGATGCCGCCGACGTTGACCCCGCGCAGCAGGGCGACGTAGTCGGTCATGGCGCTCCGGCCCCGTTAGCTGTGGTCGTGCCCGAAGTGCTCGTTGCCCGGCTTGCGACCGTGGCCGTCAGAGCCGGCCTTGCCCTTCGCCTTGGCCTTCGGAGCCGAGCCGGACGCGGGCGCCGATGAGTCGGCGTCGCTGTCGCTGTCGCTGTCGCCCGAACCTTCGGCGCCATCTTCGGCGCCATCTTCGGCCAGGATGCCCTCGGTCAGCGCCGACACGTCAACCGCCTTGCCAGAGGTGTCGACGACCTTGGCCTTCGACAGCACGCTAGCCAGCGCCTTCGCGCGGGCGACCTCGCCGATCATCGCGGGCAGCTGGCCGTTCTGGTCGAGCACGTTGATGAACTCACCGGGCTCCATGCCGTACTGCGCAGAGGCCTGGATGAGGTACGAGGTGAGCTCGTTCTGGCTGACCTTGACCTCCTCCTTCTCGGCGATCGCGTCGAGCAGGATCTGCGAACGGAAGGTCTTCTCGCTGCTCTCGGCGACCTCTGCGCGGTGCTCGGCGTCGTCGAGCCGGTTCTCCTGCTCGAGGTGACGGTGCACCTCGTCGTCGATGAGTCCCTGCGGAACCGGGATGTCGACCTTCTTCAGTAGTTCGTCGACGATCTTGTCGCGCGCCTCGACGCCCTGGCCGAACACCTTGGACTTGCCGAGCTGGTCGCGCAGGTCGCTGCGGAGCTCACCGATTGTGTCGAACTGGCTCGCGATCTGGGCGAAGTCGTCGTCGGCCGCAGGAAGCTCGCGCTCCTTGACGGCGAGCAGCGTGACCGCGATTTGGGCGTTCTGGCCCTCGTGGTCGCCGCCGAGCAGCGGGGCCTCGAAGTTCGTGGACTCGCCGGCGGTCAGCGTGTCGAGGGCCTCGTCGATGCCCTCGATCAGCTCGCCCGAGCCGAGCTCGTAGGAGATGTTGCTCGCGGTGTCCACCTCTTCTTCGCCGATGGTGGCGGTGAGGTCGAGCTGAACGAAGTCGCCCATGCGCGCCGGGCGGTCGACGGTGGCGAGGGTGCCGAAGCGGCTGCGCAAGTTTTCGAGCTCGTTCTCGACGTCATCCACGCTGACGACGATCGGCTCCACCTCGAGCTTCAGGCCGTCGTAGTTCGGGATGTCGAACTCCGGGCGGGTGTCGACCTCGACCGAGACCTCGAGGTTGCCGCTGAAGTCGTCAACGCTCGGCCACTTGGTGATGTCGGCAGCCGGCCGTCCGAGCGGGCGAACGTTCTCGGCCTCTGCTGCGGCGCGGTAGAAGGTCTCGAGGCCCTCGTTGACGGCGTGGTTGAGCACCTCGGAACGCCCCACGCGCTGGTCGATGATGGGCGGCGGCACCTTGCCCTTGCGGAAGCCCGGGATGTTCACGTCTTCTGCGATGTGCTGGTACGCGTGGTCGATGCTCGGCTTGAGCTCTTCTGGCGTGACGATGATGTTGAGCTTCACGCGGGTGGGGCTGAGCTTCTCGACGGTCGTGGTGACCATGGGGGTATCTCCGTAGTTCTATTCGTGGGATCTGTGTCGGGGCGACAGGATTTGAACCTGCGGCCTCCCGCTCCCAAAGCGGGCGCTCTACCAAGCTGAGCTACGCCCCGGATGTTGGTGCGAGGCCCCGAAAAATGGCCCCCCGAAGTCTAACCGTCTTTGCCAAGCCCGCTGGTTGAGTAGTCGCGAAGCGACGTGTCGAAACCAGTCATTGTCGTACCTCGCGCGCACACTTGACCCATGGCAGATATCGAGATCATGGAGCTCCGGGCTTTCGAGCCCCGCTGCCTCGACTGCGGTGAGACCGGCCCGATCGAGACGAGCGTCTTCTTCGCTATGTCGTGGGAAGAGGCGCACGTCTGCGTGGCGGTGCGTATCGATGCCGATGAGGCGGAGCTCGCGGTCGCGTCCTGACCTATCTCGTCGAACGGCGCGGCCGATTCGGCCACGCCAGCAGTGAGAGGGCGCTGAGCGCGCCAAGCGGCATCGGCATCCAGAACTGCAGAAGTCGCCAGGCGATCACTCCCAGAATCGCGATCTGAGAGGTCGAGCCGAGCGCGACCAGCAGGGGAACCATCACTCCCTCGACGATGCCGAGACCGCCCGGGGTGATCGGGATGAGCGCCAGGATGCCGACAAGCCCATAGACGAGCAGCAACTGTCCAGGGTCGGCGGTATAGCCGAACGCGGCGAGCAGCACCCCAAGCGCTGCGGCATCCAGGAGCCAGTTGATCGCGCCCCAGAACACGGCGGCGGCGAAGCGACGGCGGTCGAGCGAGAGGGCCGCGACGTTGCCGACGGCGTCGTCTGCGAAGCGCACCGCGCGGTCGCGCCACGCCTCGGGCAAGCGCCGAGCGGCGCTGCCGACGACCTGTGCGACCCGTTCGCGTCGTCGCACGGCGATGGCGAGCGCGATGGCCGCGCCACCAAAGATCACCACCATGAACACGCCGGCGTATTGGTAGTACGGGCTCGGCGGCAGGCTCGCCAGCGAGAGCAGCAGCCCCAGCGCAAACACGGCACCGAGCAGCAGATTCGAGAGGATCACCTCGACCGCGATCCCCCCGACGATCGTGCTGGGCGAACTGCCGGTGCTCGCGAGCAGCCGGTAGCGCACGGCGAGCGCGAACGCTCCGCCCGCCGGGATCGCGTTGGTGGTCCCGACACCCGCAAGGTCGACCCGGGTGACGATGCCGAGATTCGGGCGGTCACGCGGATCGAGCACCGTCCAGGTGAGCGCGCCATACGCGGCGAGCGAGGCGAGCTCGAGCGCGAGGGCGAGAAGCAGAGGCCACGGCGACAGCCCGCGGCTCTCGTGCACGTCGTGGCCGGCCTCGACGAACTGCGGGATGACGACGTAGTAGAGCAGCAGCGCGAGCGCGGCGATCGCGAGCACCCGAAGCGCGATGCGACCGACCCGCCAGAGCCTCGGGACACCCGTCGAATTGCTGTCGCGCGATCGCGATCGGGACCCGACCTTCGGCTCGGACGTGGCTCTTCGCACTCCTCCGGCTGTCGAACCGCCTCGTCGCGGCCCGGTGTGGTCGGGCGCCCGCGCCACTGCACGACCCGGTACTGTAGAGGTCGGCCGTGAGGCCACGGGGATGTAGCTCAATGGTAGAGCCTCAGTCTTCCAAACTGATTACGCGGGTTCGATTCCCGTCATCCCCTCACGGCATTCACCCTGGGCGTCTCTATCGCCACGCTCTACCGGCTCACGAAAGCCGCGTAGAGGGCGACCGCTCTGTCACGATTGCAACATGTGGTGGAGCAGCCTATTCGCGGACATCGTGAAGCCCAGTTGGGCAGCCGGTGTCGTCCAGTCATTCATAGGAGCTGCGCTCGCATTCCTGGGCGCACTTGCGCTAATTCGGATTCAACTTCGGTCGGACCGCCGCATCGCTGACAACCAGATAGTGGCCCTCGCTGACGACCGCACAGCAGAGCGCCGCTCTAAGGCAGCGGACTATCTGGGGCGCACCCTCATTGATGCGTCGCGGGCAATGGATGACTTGACAACCCCGGAGTACCTGCGCGCTGTTAGGGAGAGAACGGACGCACCTGGCTCTGTTGCGATTTACGACGCGGACGGCGACGCAAGATTGCTGCTCGACCTCGACGGAACCGTGCTCGACCTCTGGAGGCTGCTCCAGAATCTCTGGGATGTTCTGCGCGTCAATATCGGCGCGCACGATGGCCCCCGCCGCGACATGCGTTCAGAGTCTGCGCTTGAAGCAGGATGCGAGAAATTGCTTCAGCCAGTCCAGGCTGCGCTGAAAACCTTAGGCGGCGCTCTCGTTCGCTGGGATGGAACCGGCGCGGTCCCGTCTAGAGAGCGCATCGGCGACGGGTGGCAGGTGCCATTGAAGAACGCGACCGAATTCAAGAAATGGCAAGCCGAGAAGGCGGCGGAGTTCGAGTCGGAGCGGGCTCGGGTCTACTCCCGCTGAGTGTCAATGGTCGTCACGAAAAGAAATCATCACACCGTCCCTCAGTTCTATCTGAAGGCATTTGGGGACGCTCAGAAGCGAATCTGGGCGACTGACCTCGCGACAAATAGCGGGAAGCTGATTCCCATAAAAAAGGCGACCGCAATCGACAGCTTCTATCTCATTGAGACCAAGACCGGCGAAGAGCATCAAGGGTGGGAAGACCTCTTCGGCCTCCTGGAGACCGGAGCCTCGCGCAGTATTCGGCGCGTTCTGAATGGCGAGTGGCCGCTTCGCCGCGACCCCCGCGAACGGCTTGCCAACTGGATTGCCGCACAGTACCTCCGGACGCCCAAGATGCGCGCCTACCTCGACAAGACTCTTGACGAGTGGCGTCTAGTGGTAGACAAGGGCGGAGCGAGTGCGATGAAAGCCGCGATGCAGCAACCCGACATCGGAGACGCAGAAGCTGTGGCGCTGTGGACCCGCGCCGATAACGTCATTCCGAGGTTTCAGCCGCAGACAAATGGCGGATATCTCAACGCATTTTCGAGCCTGCTGAAGGACACCGCGCGAGAGGTCTACGAACGCCGGTGGCAACTCGTCACGTGGAGCCGACCGTGCCTCATCACCGCAGACGAGATGGTCGTCCCAATCGCCTCGGCCGGTCCGCCCTGGCACCCTCTTATCGGGGCCGCAGACATCGTTGCTGTTCCCCTGAGCCGTACCGCGTTGCTGATGCTGTGTGAGACGGACCCGACTGGAGCGAAACCCGACGACACCGCAACGGGCGACGACCATCAGGCAGCGATGCTCAATCGCATGGCGACGAGCAACGCCTACAACACGGTATTCCGGCATCCGGACGACTCTCCGCGAATTGCGCTCTCGGGGTAACGCGGCAAAGGTGTAGCGAATCGTCGAGCTTTGACGAGGCGTTCCTGGAGAGTCCCGAGGTAGGTCGGTTTCACCACTCAGCTTCGACTCGGCTGACGTGTGGGCTCCGAGGTCGCAACCATCGAGCATGTTCGCGGTCCCGACCGCCATCTGCGACATCATGTGCCGTCACTGCGGCAATCGGCCCTCGTTGATCATTTGATACCGGATGATTGCGCTGAACATCCGATGCACTGTTACGACAAAAGCGCGGATCACGGCTGAATCCACGGGAGAAAGGACATCCCAGGTGTTGTCGTGCCCCTGATGCGGCTCATGTGCGGTGCCATGCGCGGGGACGGGGCCGTGCCCAAATAGTCGGAGCATCCTGACCGGCTGCCCCGTGATCTCGATTTGGAACGTTGCCCAGTTGTGCGCGGGCAGGTCGCCCGAGTGGGTGAGCCGCGTGCGGAACTCTCGCGCCTCCCGCAGCATCCAGGCTCGCTTGGGTGTCGCGAATCCGGCGCGTTCCAGCCAGTCGATGAATGCTTCCACGCTGCGATGCGCTGGCTCATTGCCAGGGAACGCTCTCTTGTACAGGACAGCAACTTTCATCAGGCGTTCCATCGCGTCGTAGTACGACCCGTACAGGTCGCGCATGTGTCGGTAGAACCGCAGGTGCAATGCTTCGGGGATGGGCTGCTCCGCCGCCTCTACCTCGGCGCGAATCTCATCCAATTCGCGTTGATATTCGATTAACCCCTGCGCGGCCTCGTGATAGGCACTCATTGCGAGGGCCTGCGGCACCGTCGCCCACTCGGGATTCATCTGATTGCTAAGCCAGTTCAGGCCGTCGTCGGTCACGAGGGCGTCGCCCATGCCGTCAAAATCCTCGACCGCAGACCACTGAGTCATAGTCAGCACAGTACCGGGGGCCTAGGCCGGTCTAGGAAAGTCTCCTGCGTCGGCCCGTTGCTCGTGTCGGGAGCCGTCGCTAGCCTCGCGGCATGAGCGATTCGATCTCTGAGGCCGAGTTTTCTGCAGCATCCGGTGTCGAGGATTGGCGGGCCCTCTACTGGGGCGCCAAGGCGTACTTTCGCACCGGCGACTTCGCGACGGGCGCGGCCTTCGTCGCGGAGATCGCGCGGCATGCAGCCGAGCTGCAGCACGATCCGCTGGTGGATCTGCGCGACGACAATGTGGCCGTGCAGGTTGTCACTCCGGGCGTCGGCATCAGCGAAGTGGATCTCGAGCTCGCCCGCCGAGTGTCTGTCTCGGCCGCCGAGCTGGGCATCCAAGCCGACCCGACCGCGGTGCAGCAGCTGGAAATCGCCATCGATGCCGCCGACCCGGATGCGATCGTCGGGTTCTGGCGCGCGGCCCTCGGCTACGTCCACGTCGGCGAGACCACGCTGGTCGAGCCGAACCTGATCGGGCCGTCGCTCGGAATCGCCCGCAAGGAGTACGTGGCTCCGCGCAACCGGATCCATGTGGACGTTTCGGTGCCGCACGATCAGGCTCAAGCGCGGGTCGACGCCGTCATCGCGGCCGGCGGCAAGCTGCTCGGCGACCACAACGCGCCCTCCTACTGGTCGTTGATCGACCCAGAAGGCAACGTGGTCGACATCGCGACATGGCAAGGACGGGACTGACCATCCATCGGTGGGCCCGTAGGAGGGCTCATCGCCTCAGCGCCACGGTTGATTGAGCAAGGCGATGATGATCCAGCCCGCGCCCACAAGAGCCCAGGCAATCCCCACGATCAGGAAGTTGAGAGGCTTCGATCGACGCTTGGACTCAGGCATGTTGATGTAGTTCTCGAACCGTACCGAGAGGGCGCTCCATCGTCGGCAGAAGACCGCCTGGACCGCGCCAATGAGTACGAAAATGATCCCCCCGACGAAGAACGGCAGCATGTGCATGGCGTCACTGAGGGCGGTTCGCGGCTAGGGCTTCCCGCAGCAACACGAATGGTGCCTGCTCGCCCCGCGGATCGCCGTCCGCGATTTCGGGATGCCACTGCACACCGAGGAGCCACTCGCCTGGTCGATCGCTCGCGATCGCCTCGACCAGCCCATCCTCGGATGTCGCGATGACCGTGAGCCCCTGTCCCACCTTGCGAATGCCCTGGTGATGCCCCGACGCGACCCGAAGCCGCGTGCTCCCCGAGGCGGTGGCCAGGGCAGAGTCCGCTGCGAATGCGACGTCATGCCAGACGAAGATGTCGCGAATATCGTCGCCTGTCGGGGTGATCGCAGCCGGCAAATGTACGACGCTGGAGGGATCGAGGTCGACGTGCAGCGTTCCACCACGCTGGACGTTCAGGAGTTGCGCACCACGGCAGATCGCCAACAGAGGCTTGTCGTTGACCGCCGCAAACTCGAGCACGTGGAGGTCGAGCGCGTCTTGCGCGGGGTTAACGTCGTACACCTCGCCAGGCCCCGCGGTCTCGCCGTACAGCGCGGGGTCGACGTCTCCGCCACCGGGCACCACGAATCCGTCGAACTTGTCCAAGGTGTCGCCGCCATTGACGACCGTGACATCGAACCCCACGCTTTCCGCGAGCTCGACCACCAGCTGCAATAGCTCTTGGGCCTCCTGCACGTTGCGATCCGCCCGCGCTTCACCCAGGCGGGCCGGGATGGCGATCCTGAAACGTGCGTCGTTCATGGCGCGAGTCTCTCAGGCTTTCACGATCCCAGGCTCTACCGCACGGGGTTTGCTCATGGCCGCACGATAGTCCCGGCGACCAGCATTGAGCGTGTCAGCGGTCCCCGACAGAATGACTCCGTGCCCCAATGGTTCACGATCGCCGCCGCAGCAGTCGGAGTTGTGGGCGGCCTCGCTGGAATTGCGTCCTTCTTCTGGCAGATCGTGACGTGGCGGCGCTCAACGCATCACGTTGTCGTGTCCAGATCGCGCGCCTGGTTCACCTACCTCGATGGCACGATGAGCGACGAACTAGTGTGCGTCTCGGCAGCGAACATTGGGTCGGCTCCGGTGACCGTGACCGCCTGGGGAATCGAGATGGGGCGCGGGGGCCAGAACTTCAACGTGACTTCCTCGCTTGTCGGCTCGACAGCGTTTTACCGCATCGGCTTGAGTCGGGTTCTTCGATGGACGTTCAAGTTCCAGCGGTCCAGGTCGTTGACGCGAGCGCGACATACGGCATCCCCTACTCGAAAATGCGCCCGTGGATACGTCTCGGAACCGACGAACGGATCTACGCGAAAAAGCCGGTCCTAACCCCCTCTATTGGGTCGTAACGATGCGACCACAGAATGAATCGAAGGAAAATGGGGCGAGCCGGCGTTTCCCGAATTTTCTGGTCGCTATGGACGGTCGACCGGTTCGCTTTTCCAATGACAGACGAGGTCTTCAACGAGTTCCGGGCGCGGCTGCTTGAATGTCGCGACAGCCCGATCGTCTCCGTCAAGCGGGGCAACGGGAATGTCGTCACGATTGTTGCGCGCGGTCCCTCCGAACGCATCGTGAACATGCTCAGACCGCTCGTATTCGAGTTCAACATCGGCAACTCGATTGCCATCGAGTACGTCGAGTAGTGCTCGCACTGAAATGGCAGAGGACTCGACGGCCGCCAAGATCGTGGGGCTTTTGATCGGGCGGGACCCTGAAGTCACGCGAGTGATCCTTTCGGACGGCTCCTCACGTGACATGCCCGGCGGTAAGTGGCCAGACCTCGATTCCAGCCTCGACCTTGTGCTCGTCGCCTTTGAGCCCGCCATGATCGTCTTTCGAAGCCGCGAAACGGACTGGATCTACCCCGAGCTGCCTCGGCCCAACAACCTTGCACCTGTCCTCGAGCGACCGCTCGTATATCTGGACCAGAACCACTGGAGCACGCTCTCGAAGGCCACTTACGATCGCGACCGCGTGCCCGCCCGAGAAATGGCGGCCGCCGACAAGGTGATTGCCTTGGCCAAGGCGGGCCGAATTATCTTGCCGATGTCCAGTGGCCATCTTTCTGAAACGGGCGCGTGGGGCGATGACGAATCCAGGTATCGACTCGGGCTCACGATCCTTCAGCTCTCTCGCGGCTGGCAGCTTCGAGACCCCCATAGCGTCAGGCGTCAGGAGTTCGTCCGCGATCTTCGAAGCGTCGCGAACCTCGAAATCGGGTCGCTCCCCGAAGTCATCACGCTCGAGCCGTGGGCCATCCAAGAGCGACTCGACGCCAATAGCAGTTCGTTTGCGCTGGAGGGCGTCTTCTCGGGTGCGGACACCTTGTTCCTATTCGAGATCCTCCTGGCTGGAAATGTCTACGCGTCGATGTTTCTGAATACCGATTCCCTCCCCAGAGACCCTCCAGGCGGATGGACTGCAGCTCAGCAGAAGTTCACCGACTGGCTGGCCGGGGAGAATGCTAGATCGGCGCGAGAAAAGCGCGCCTCGGCCGAGGTTTTTGCCCTCAATGACATTGCCAAGGAGCTTGCAGAGGCGGCTGTTGAGGCTGGGGTAACGCCCGCGCTGGTGAGCGATTGGATGCTCGACAAGTGGTGGAACAACAAGATCGAGACGATGCCCGCGACGATGATCTTCCGAAATTTGCTGGTCGACAAGCATCTCGAACCCGCCACCAGATGGGAGGACAACGACCTCACCGATCTTTGGTTCCTCGCTGCGGCGGCCGGCTACTCCGACTACGTGGTGGGCGAGAAGCGCACGACGGGACTGCTCCGGCAAGTCAAGCAAAGGCTGAGCTTGCCCGTAACGGTCGTCCGTAGCCTCGCGGACCTAGTCGATATTCTCCCCGCGGAAGTTTTCGCGGAACCTTCCGAAGAATGACTGTGAGGGACCATCTTGCCTGTCTTGCGGGCGGTCAGATCCCCGGGATGTCGTCCCCGTTGTTCACGCGCTCCAGCCAGTCCTGATCGCTCTGCGACAGTTCGCCAGATGGACCTCCGGCCGCGGCGATCTCGGCGCTGACCTCGGGCGGCAGCGGCGTCCCCATGTTCTGGATCAACCAGAGCTTCGTGTCGTCGGTCAGCTTCGAAAACCACTGTGTGAACTCCATGGCGAGAGTCTGTCAGTACCATCCACTCGTGAGCACGACGGAGTCGGTGGCGCCGACGTATGACTTCAGCTTCGACGGGACACCGAAGGCACACCAGATCACCTGCGCAGACTGCGGCGAGAAGCACGACGGTGTCACGGGCTACGTGTTGAACGGGGGCGACGCATACGCGGTCTATTTCGCCGACTGGTATCCGCACGAGAAGACGGCGTGGGTCGAGGTCATCCTCGGGTCGTTCGCCGAACCGGACTACGCCGACAACGTGACCATCGGATGCCGCTACGGCTATATCGATGGCCAGTCGGACCCCGCAGCATCCCTGTTCACCCCCACTAGAACCGGCGCGATCTTCGGCCGGATTCTCGACCGAGAGCAGGCCATGAAGAGTCCGCGCATCGCGGACTTCTGGGCTCTGACCGATTGGCTGGTCGTGAACGACGCCCTCTTGCACAAGACCGTGTATCACCTGCCAGCCCGGTCGTAGCCGGAGCCCGCCGGGTCTTTTGACCCTGTCGGCGGGTCGGGGGCGAATCTAGCCTCACGGCATGGAACAGAGTCTGACGGCAACGTCGATCGCCGAGCGGCACGCCAGCTGGCTCAGGTCGATGTATCGCGGGGGCCGGGCCGACGTGCGCGCGCGCCGGTTCGCGCGATTCTGGAGCCGCATCTTCGGCTGGGGGCTGGCATCCCGGCGCTGGGTGAGCCTTGAGGTGACCGGATGCCGCACCGGCAAGCTGGTGCGCGTGCCGCTCGGCATGGCCCACGTCGGCGAGAACTGGTATCTGGCCTCGATGCTGGGCGAGTGCAACTGGGTCCGCAATGTGCGCGCCGCGGGAGGCAATGCCGTGCTGCGCCACGGGCGTGCGCGAAAGGTTCGGCTCACGGAGGTGCCGGCGGTCGATCGGCCCGCGATCCTGAAGAGCTACCTGGCGCAGGTGCCGGGGGCTCGGCCGCACAATCCCGTGAGCTGGCGGAGCCCGGTCAGCTCCTTCGAGGGCATCGCGGCGGATTTTCCGGTTTTCCTCGTCACGGACCGCTGAAACCGGCGCGCGATCGGCGGCCCAGCTAGTCGTCTTCCCCGTCTTCGGCGTCGTCGAGCTCGACGTCGCTGTTCGCGGCCCGGTACTCCTCGATGCTCACCCAGGTGGGCGAGGTGACGTCGAGATCTTCGGCAAGCTCTTCGAGCTGGGCCTCGCTGAGGCGATCCTCGAAGGCGGTCCGCACGGCATCCAGACTCGTGTGCTCGGTGACGGGAACGAGATCGGCGTCGTCATCTGGGTCGGTGAGTTGCTGATCGTCCGGGCTCATGTACAGCTCGAAGAACTCGTTCTCGAGAGCATCGATGTCGAACTCTTCGGTCTCGTCGTCGGTGTCGTCGTCGGTGCTGTCGTCGGTGCTGTCGTTGTTGCCCGTAGCGTGCTCGTCAGGCTCGGCCATGGTTCGACGATAGCCCGTGCTCAGCGCTGCAACCAGGCCAGAACGGCAAGCACTCGACGATGGTCTTCACCCGAGTCCTCCAGGGCCAGCTTGCCGAAGATCGAGGTGACGTTCTTCTCGACGGCGCCGACGCCGATGAAGAGTTGGGCGGAGATTGCGGCGTTGGTGCGCCCCTCCGCCATGAGCTGCAACACCTCGCGCTCGCGCGAAGTGAGCGTGGCCACCGGGTCGTGGCGGCGGCCGATCAGCTGCGCGACCACCTCCGGATCGAGCACCGTGCCGCCGTCTGCGATCCGATCGAGCGCGTCGGTGAGGTCGGCGAGCGAGGCGACGCGGTCTTTGAGCAAGTAGCCGACTCCCCCGGAGCCCGAGCCGAGAAGTTCTTGCGCGTATGCACCCTCGACATATTGCGACAGCAGGAGGATGCCGGTTCCCGGCAGCAACGCCCGCAGCGCGATCGCAGCGCGCACGCCCTCGTCGCGAAAGGTGGGTGGCATCCGCACGTCGAGCACGGCCAGGTCGGGGCTCAGGGTCGGAGCTGCGGCGAGCAGTTGCTCTGCGTCGCCGTACGCACCGACCACATCGTGGCCGGCCTCGGTCAGCACACGGACGAGGCCTTCGCGCAGCAGCACGGAGTCGTCGGCGACGACCACGCGTTTGCCGGTCGCGCGTTGGCTGGTCACGCGTTGGCTGGTCACAGAGCCAGCCTAGGAGCGCACCTGTTGCCCGAACTCACGCCGCAGGCTCGCGGGGCCGAAATGTTTGTGGCTGTCCGTTCCTTCACCGTCTCTATCTTCGAATGTTGTGCACAGATTGGCGTGCTGCACTAGTATCTGTGTTCTTCCAGTGGGAGAATGAGTTCATGCCCACCGCCCTGACATCGTCCCTTGAGGTGCCATGCCTCGACGGGATCTCTGCGGTGTCTGATGACGAGCTGATGTCCGCGATGCGGGCGTGGGCGCAAGCGCGGCGGGTCGTGGATGCCGGCCTGGCCGCCCTCGCCGGTGAAGTAGCCGCACGATCGTCTCTTGAGTTGGGGTATCGCGGCTTGGCGCAACGGGCCGGAGCCCGCACCGCCGACGCCCTGGTGTCGCAACTGACCGGCACCTCCGGAGTTGAAGCCCGCACGATCACCACCGTGGGCACCATGCTCTCTGCGCCGAACGCCTGGTTGGGTGAAGTCGCGACACGGGTCGCGGCGGGTGACGTGTCAGTCGGTGCGGCTGCGGCGATCCAGACCGGGCTGGGGTCACCCTCGCCCACAGTTGCCGCCGACGACCTCGCGGATGCCGCCCACTCATTGTTGATCGAGGCTGGTTCGCTGCCGCCTGAGAAAGTGGCCCGCCAGGCGCGCGAACTACGCGACGAGTTGGATGAAGCCGGTGTCGCCGACCGCGAGGCGCGGCTGCGCGACAAGAGGTTTCTGCGGCTGATCCCGCAAGCGGACGGGATGACGAAACTCATCGGCCTGCTCGACCCCGAATCGGCGTCCCTGGTCACCGACGCTGTCAATGCCGTGACCTCACCACGCCGCGGCAGACCCCGCTTCGTCGACCCCGACGCCATCGCACGGGCGGAAGCGATCGTGAACGACACCCGCAGCACAGAACAACTCACCCTCGACGCCCTGGTGCAGATGGTGCGCATCGCCGTCGCCGCCGATGACGGCCGCGTGTTCGGGGTGCGCGAACCCGCCGTGCGGGTGCACGTCACCGTCCGTGACCTCGACCGCCGTGCTGGCAGCGCCCACCTCGAAGGCCAAAACGTCGCCATCTCCACCGCCAGTGCGCACCGCATCGCCTGCGCAGACGGATACCTCCCCATCCTGTTCGACGACCACGGCAGCGCACTCAAACTCGGGCACACCCAACGGCTGTTCACCCACCACCAACGCACCGTGCTCGCCGCCATCTGGGGCGGATGCGCCCACCCCACCTGCGACAGACCGCCCTCCTGGACCGAAGCACACCACATCAACGAATGGATACGCGACCACGGCCGCACCGACGTCGAAGACGGCATCCTGCTGTGCAGACATCACCACCTCCTCGTGCACAACAACCACTGGCGCGTTCAACGCACCGGAACCCACTACGAACTACTGCCACCACCCGGCGACCCGCTCCACCACGAACCCATCACCCTGACACCCAAGAACCCCCTACACCGACGCGCCACGAAACAAGCTGGGCGGGCGTAGGGGGCCCGAGGGTTGACCAGGGCTAGGGCCGCGGCTCGCCCTTGGCAGGTGAACCGGCGGCAGGCTTGCGTCGCGTCGAAGGCGGGGCCGCCACCGTCGTCGAACCGCTGAACGGCAACTGCGCAGTCACGACCGTGGGGCCACCGTCGGGACTCGTCACCGTCAGGTTGCCGCCCAAGCCGTGCACGCGCTCCTCGAGTCCGGCGATCCCGTGGCCGGCGGTCGCCGTGGCTCCGCCGACGCCGTCGTCCGAGACTGCCAAGTCGAGCCACTCTCCCGTGTCGGGCTCGCTACGGACCCAGACCCGCATGGTCACGCTCTTCGCGCCCGAGTGCTTCTCGGCATTCGTGATGGCCTCCGCCGCCAGAAAATACGCGTTGCGCTCCAGCTCGGCGGGCAGTTGAGTACCCTCGGCCACCTCGGCGACGAACTTCACCGGGATGCTCGACCGGCTTGCCATGGAATCCAGGGCTGCCACGAGACCGCGGTCGAGCAGCAGCGGCGGAGCGAATCCGCGCGAGAGGGCACGCAGCTCTTCGAGCGCGTCCTTCGACTGCTGCATCGCCTCGCCGAGCAAGGTGCGAGCGGCGGCAGGGTCGGCATCCAGTTGGCGCTCGGCCGCCGCGAGATCCATCTGCAAACGCACCAGGCGCTGCTGGGGTCCGTCGTGGATGTCGCGCTCCAGCCTGCGCAGCGCCGTGCCCTCCGCTGCGACCGCGGCGGTGCGCGACGACGACAGGGTCGCGACCTCGCGGGTGAGGGCCTCGCTGCGGAATGCGCCGAGCATGCCCTTCGCCACCAACCAATGCAGCGAGACGAGCCCGCGTGTCACGAACGGCAGGGTCGCGAGACAGACCAAGCCGAGCACCAGGTAGGCGACGGTATCGACGACGCGCGGGTCGGCAGCCCCGACCGGGAAGTCGATGTGCACAAGCAGCCAATGCGCCGGGAAGACCTGCTTGTTCGGAGTCGGGAGGAATATCTGCCAGAACCAGTAGGTGACGCCACCGAGACCGGTCGCCACCCAACTGATCATGATGCTCCAACTCACCGTTGCCACGACGAAGTCGACCACCATCGACCACAGCAGGTAGAGCCAGTAATGCCCATTCCCGAGCACGGCCCTAAGCCACCCGAAGAACCCGCTGCGATCCTGGGAACCCTGCCAGTCGGGCGCCGCGATCTCGGGCCTGCCGACCCAACGAAGCAGAGCCAGTTCGAGCGTGCCGAATCCGCGCGCCACGTAGAGCCCGGCGATGAGCAGGATCAGCCCGATGAAGAAGGTGATGAGCGTCCCGATGCCGGCATTGAAAAGCGCCAGGGAGATCCCGAAGGCGACGGCCGCCAGCGGGAAGGCGATGAACAGGTAGCCGAGTTCGCGGGGCACACCCATCCAGAGCCGCGCGTAGAGCGGGCGGGCGGAATGCGGGGTGGATGCCGCGGTCGCGGTGTCAGTGGTGGTCATGGTTGTCGTCCTCCATTGTGGTGGTCGTGGGGATCTTGGTGCCCGGCTCGACGACGAGGAACTGGCCCATCATCCCGTCGTCCTCGTGGCGCAGCAGGTGGCAGTGATACATATACGGGTGCTTCGCGTCGGCATAGTCGGTGAACTTCAGCACGAGGCGGTAGCTCGTATTGGGCCGGAGGTAGATGGTGTCTTTCCAGCCGGAGAGCTCGGGCGGGGGCGGTGCGCCCGCGATGTCGAGCAGCTGGAACTGCTCGTCATGCACGTGGAAGCTGTGCGGCAGTGCCATGTCGTTGCGGATATCCCAGATCTCGGTGTCGCCGAGCGCGACGACCACATCGATCCGCGACATGTCCATGTCGTGCCCGTTGATCTCTGTGCCGTTCATCGAGAACTGGCGCTCGTGAGTCGCGGCGGCCGGGTCGAGCCGCGGCACCGGCACGAGCCTCTGCGGCACCTCTCCGACATGGGCGAGGGTCGCGCTCGCCCGCAACTGGAGCACGTCGAACTGATCGGAGCCGCCCGACGACCCGGCAAAGCCCGCTGCGGCGCCCGGGGTTCCGAGATCGGCCTTGTGCGACTGCAGCACGACCTTCTCGCCGGGAGCCATGGTCACCAGGATCTCGGCGCGCTCCCCCGGCGAGAGTTGGATGTGATCAAGGGGTACCGACGCGTCGAGCAGCCCGCCGTCGCTCGCGATCATCGCGAACGCGCGGTTGTCTGAGAAGGCGAAGTTGTAGACCCGCGCCGGCGAGGCGTTCAGCAGACGCAGGCGCACGACATCCGTCGTGACATCGAGAAACGGATGCAGCGTGCCGTCGACCAGTAGCTGGTCGCCGAGTGCCCCGACGAAGCCACCGTCGCGCTGCACGAGCCGGTTCTGCGCGTCAAATGCCACATCCTGCACGATCACCGGGATGTCGTCGACCCCGTAGTTGCGCGGCAACGGGAGGGCGCGCTCGGCCGGGTCGTCAAGGATGAACATTCCCGCCAGCCCCCGCGCCACCTGTCCGGCGGTCTCACCATGCGGATGCGGGTGGTACCAGAGCGTGGCGGCCGGCTGATCAATCGTCCAGGCCGGATCCCGCTCGGCGCCGGGCGCGATGGGCTGGTGCGGGCCGCCATCTGCCACGGCAGGCAGATGCATCCCGTGCCAATGCAGGGTGGTGGTGACGGTGAGTTTGTTGTGCACGTGAACTTCGACCTTCTCGCCGCTGCTCGCTCTGAGCGTCGGGCCGAGATAGGCGCCGTTGTACCCGGCTGTCGGTGTCGCGGCACCCGGAAGAAAGCGGCTCTCGCCCTCGTTGGCGGTGAGGTCGAAGACTCGGGTGCCGTCGGCAGACACTGTCGAGAGGGCAAGCGGAGGAACGGCAAGCGGCTTGTCGAACGGGATCGCGCCGATGGTCGAAACCGGCGGCGCCTCCGTGCATCCGCTGAGCAAAAGCGCGACTCCCACCGCTGTCGTCGCGAGCGCGGCGACCGTCGCGATCACGGCGCGAGGACGGCGGAGGCTTGGCATGCCTCCAGGGTGGCGAGCCCGCGGACCCCGCGGCATCCAGCAAGCCGACCGCGATCGGTGGGGCTAACCCCCGCCTGCTCGACTAGCTGTGCGAGACGTCGGGATTGTTCGAGTCGTCCGAGCCGGCGGGAGGTGTGACGATCGTCAGGCTGTACGCGCCTGCCTCGTCGATCATCTGAATCTGGATCACCGCGCTCCGGCCGTCGGTCAGAAGCACCGTGCACTGGAACACCGACCCCGCCGCGACGGACGCATCCGCAGGACAGTGGATGGCCGATACCTGCATGTTGTCGTCTTTCGACAGGGATGCGGCGGCGTCTTGCGTGATGTCATCCAGCGAGGACCCCGCGGCAGTTGCCCCCGAAGTCTCGTTCCGGTCGATCCGCCAGCCGTAGGTTGAGACGTTTCCGTTTTCGCCGATCGTGATGTGCACCGGGAGGGTCTGTCCGCTACCCAGAGTTGCCACGCAGTCGAAGGTCTGGCCGACCTTCATGGCCGGGTCTGGAGGGCATTTCACCGCTGTCGCGGAGTTCTCAGGGTCGCCTGGGATGGCGAGGTCGCGCACCAAGTCGCCTTCGGCGAGCGCTTGATCGAAGACGTGCGGCCGATCGGCCTGCGCGAGTGGAATGGCGATGGCGGCGACGACCCAGATGATGGACACGACGGTCGCGACTGCTCCCAGGACGATGGCGGCGATCGCCTGACCGCGCCGCGCGTTCTCGGGTGCGAATTGCGGGACTCGCCGCAGGCTTCGGATGCCGTTGACGAATCCGCCGATTCCCATGAAGAAGAACGGATTGATCACCAGCGCGATGAGGCTATAGATCATGCCCCGAGTGGCCAAGCTGTTCACGGCCGGCACGGCAGTGGAGTACGCCCCCAAGTCCCTCCCGGATGACGGCTGCGGGATCGCTCCTGCGGGTGCGGTGTGGGTCGTCCACTGCGTGCCGTCCCACCAGCGCTGCAGCGAGGCGTTCGCGTTGTCCGGATACCAGCCGGGCGGGATCTGCTGCGAGGGCGCCGCCCCGACCTGCGCAACCGCAGCTGAGGCGACCTGCGCAACCGGGTTCTGCGCCGGAGCGGTCCAGCCGAAATCAGCGGCCGACACCGGCTGCTCGAACGCCGCGGCCGCGGGCGCCGTCGACTGCGTGTTGTCTGTCCACTGCTGGCCGTCCCACCAGCGCACCACGTTGGCTTCATTCCGATCCGGATACCATCCGGCCGGCGGCACGGTCAGGGCCGCTGCGTCGCTCACAGGTCGCCCACCCCCCGGTTGCTTGCGCCTTGAAACGAAACTAGCCGCGCAATAGCCCGACGGGGAACAATTCCGACGCAATCTCACCCCTACTGGGGGCAGCATCCCCCCGTCTCTCGCTACCGTTGAACCATGCGCCCCGCTCAAGCCAAGATCATCGCCGCCTTGAACGTGCAGCCCACCATCGACCCAGCCGCCGAAATCGAGCGCAGGATCGGGTTCCTCGTTGACTACCTCACCGCCACCGGCGCGTCCGGCCTCGTGCTCGGCATCAGCGGCGGCCAGGACTCGTCGCTGGCCGGGCGGCTCTGCCAACTCGCGATCGAGCGGCTCGCCGCATCCGGTGTCGATGCCGGCTTCATTGCGGTGCGCCTGCCGTATGCCGTGCAGGCAGACGAAGACGACGCCCAACTGGCGCTCAGTTTCATCCAGCCGTCTGAGGCGGTGACCTTCGACATCAAGCGCGGCGTCGACGGATTCCAAGCCGAATACGGCGACCGCTTCGACGACCCGATGCTCGACTTCACCAAGGGCAATGTGAAGGCGCGCTCCCGCATGATCGCGCAGTACGCGATCGCCGGCCAGAACAGGATGCTGGTGGTCGGCACCGACCACGCGGCCGAGGCCGTCACGGGGTTCTTCACCAAGTTCGGCGACGGCGGAGCCGACATCCTCCCTCTCAGCGGACTCACCAAGCGCCAGGGCCGAGCCTTGCTCGAGCACCTCGGAGCGCCGGAGCGGCTGTACCTCAAGGCACCCACCGCCGACCTGCTCGACGAAGACCCCGGCCAGACCGACGAAGCCAACCTCGGGCTGAGCTACACAGACATCGACGACTATCTCGAGGGTCACGACGTTCCGGATGCCGTGGCCTCAGCCATCGAGACGCGTTACCTCGCCACCGAGCACAAGCGCGCGGCGCCTGTCACCCCGTTCGACAGCTGGTGGCGACGCGAAGCGGAGCCCTGGGCGCTGTAGCGGGCGCACAACGAGTCAGGAAGTCCCCCAGATGGGGGACTCGCGCCCCACGGATGGGGGGTACTAATGTGAGCGCGGGTCGCAACCCGAATCCCCCATAGCGACTCATCTCTCTCAGCAGGAGTTCCCCATGAACAACAGCACCGTCGTTAACCCGACTTCCTCGGCCGCGCCCGCCGGCTGGTACAACGATCCGCTCGGTATCCCCCAGCTCCGCTGGTGGAACGGCATCGGTTGGACCAACCACGTGCAAGAGAATCGCGCCGAGTTCCAGTCGTGGGGCGCTCAGTCCGTTTCGGTCGCTTAGCCAACCGATTCACTGGCCTGCCGGGTTCTCAGCCCCGGTAGGTCCACTCCCCCGCGACCATGGTCGCGTGAACCGGCATGCGCCGCAGTTGCTCGCCGTTCGCGTGCGCCGGGTTCAGCTCGGTGACGACAAGGTCGGCCGGGCCGCCAACCACGAGTTCAGGCGTGCCGTGCGTCGACGCTCGCAGTGCGACATCGATCGGAAGTGCCTGCTCGGGATGCCACGGCTCTCGCCCGTCACGGCTGCGTGACACCGCAGCCGAGATCGTGACCCAGGGATCGAGTGGGGCGACAGGCGCGTCGGATCCCAGCGCGAGTTCGGCGCCGGCCTCCCACAGCGCCCGATACGCGAAGGCTCGCCCTGTGCGCCCTGCCCAGTAGTGATCGGCGACATCCCGATCGTCCATGACGTGCTCGGGTTGCACGCTCGCCCGCACTCCCAGCGCCGCGAATCGCGGCAGATCGACCGCCGTCACGAGCTGGGCGTGTTCGATGCTGCCGCCGATCCGGACGAAGGGAGCAGGCAGCGGGCCCAGCGCCTCGAAGGTGTCGAGCGCGAGCGTCGTGGCGCGGTCGCCGATGGCATGGATGGTGGGGATGAATCCCCGCGCCACTGCGGCGCGCGCGAGGCTGAGCAGCTCGTCTGGTTCGTGAATCGCGAGGCCTGCAGCAGCCGGCCCAGACAGTCCCGGATAGTCGTCGTAGCACCAGGCCGTTCTCGTATTGAGCGAACCATCTGTGAAGAGCTTGAACGGCCCGCCGACCAACAGCCCCGCGGTGTCGGGCACCGCCTCGCCGGTCCGGATGCCGGCAGCGGCCGCGCTGTCGAGGTCATCCGGGTAGACACCGGCCCGCACACGCATGCCCCGGAACCCTGCGCCGAACCTCCGCTGCCATGAGGCGATCGCGCCGCTCATCTCGAGGTCGACCACGCCGACCACGCCGCGGGAGGCAGCCGTCGCCGCCGCTTCGAGCGCCCACGCATCCAGCTGCGCGTCGGGGATCGCACTGAGGCGCACGTTGAGGTCGAACGCGTCCTTCTCGCGCAGCAGCCACGACTGGGAGGGCAGCCCGAGGAGGCGGAGCGCGGCGGCATTTGTCCACATGCAGTGCACGTCGCCGCTGACCAGCGCGACCGGGATATCACCGAACTCGAGCAACTCGGGTGTCGGCGAGTCTGGCCACAGCCCATCGCGAAAGCCCTGGCCGATGAACACCGTGCGGGGCTCGGGCGGATGCTTCGCCAGCTCGTCGCGAACGAGCACGGCCGTCTCTGCGGCAGAGCTCGCGCTGCTGACGTCGAGCCGGCGCGACACCTGCGCCCACTGGCCGAAGTGCACGTGCGAGTCCCATAAGCCGGGGCCCATCCAGCGGCCGTCGAGGTCGAGTTCTTCGTCGGCTGGTTTCGATACGCGGGCAGACGGTTCGCTACTCAACCAACTCACGCGACCATCCGCGACCAGCAGGTCGACGACTGTACCGTCGAACAGGCGCCCGTTGCGCAGCAGGGTGCTCATGGATGGGGCTCGAGCCGCTCCATCTCATCGGCGAGCGCCGGCTGGGCGTAGGCGCCATCGCCGTGCAGGGCGTCGATGATGGTCGCGCGCACGTCGTCCGACTTGTTCTGGCTGAGCTTGAGGCGGGCATCCACTCTGGTCACGCGAATCCGCAGCCCGATGGTGCCCTTCGCGATGCGACGCGCGGTCTCTTCGTCTTGATCCAGCGAGACGGGATGCGGCATCCGGCCCTCGAAATGATCGACCAGCTTGCCCAGAACCGCGAAGTTCTCATCGTCAGACAGGATCTCGGGCACGCCATAGAGGTGCGCTGTCACGTGATTCCAGGTCGGGATGAAGTCGCCCTCGGCGTACCAGGCGGGCGAAATGTAGCCGTGCGCACCCTGAATGATCACGAGCATCTCGTGCTCGCCGACCTCGTGCAGCACCTCGTCGGGCCGGCCGAAGTGGGTGACGATCGAGATGCCGGCTGGGTCTTCTTCGAGCAGAGTCGGGTAATGCGAGGCGACAAGCCCCGCCGAGGTATTCGACACGTAGGTCGCCCACGGATTCTCGCGGATGAGGCGCTTGATCTGTGCCTCGTCGGTCGTCGTGTACTGCGGTGTCTTTCTCACGCTTGGTCCGTTGGGCACCAGTACAGCTTGCGACCGCCCAGTTCTTGCATCAAGATCGGCGTTCCGCACACGCGGCACGGCTCGCCGGTGCGGTGGTAGACCCAGTGCCGGTCGGCGCGCGAGGCGAGGGCCTTCTGGTAGTCGTCGTCTGACAGGTCATCCATGGTGAGCATTTGGCCGGTGCTGACGCCGATGCCCAGCAGCTTCACCCAGTCGCGCCAGAGCTCGCGCACTACCTCTTCGCGCACCTCCTTACCCGGAGTGAACGGGTTCTGCCGCGCGCGGAACAGCATCTCGGCGCGGTAGACGTTGCCGATCCCACTCACCACGGCCTGATCCATCAGCAGCAGCGCGATCGGGGTCGGCTTCTTGCGTACGACGGCGACGAACCGCTCTTCGCCCACTGCCGGATCGCCGACCAGCGGGTCGGGGCCGAGCTTGGCGATCGTGGCATCCACCTGCTCGGGAGTCTGCACCTCGCACGCGGTCGGGCCGCGCAGATCGGCCACCGCCGTCTCGGTCAGCAGGCGAACGCGCACGGCGCCGATCGGCTCCGGCGGAAAGCTCTCGATATCGTCTTCGCGCTTCTCTTGCTCACTCATGCGCAGTCGGGTCAGGCGCGGCGCGCCCATCGAGCTCAGGGAATCCTCGTAGCCAGCAAGGTCGGTGCCGCGCATGTTGGTCTGGCCCATGCGTCCATTGGCGGATGCCGTGGCGGCATCGACGGTGATGTCGCCTGCGAAGTCCCATGCGCCGTAGATGCCCAGGTGCACCCGCAGCCACAGCCCGTGATCGAACTCGAGGAACATCTGCTTGCCGACCGCCTCCGAGCGCACGATCTGGTGCCCGTCGAGCTGCGCCGCTCCCGCCGCAAACCGACCCTGAGGCGACGTGACGGCAACCGGCAAGTGCTCGAAGTGGCGCTCGAACTGGCGCGCGATCCGGTGAACGGAATGGCCCTCGGGCATGCCTTGCCTGCCTTTCTCGGCTCGGTCGGCGCCTCAGTCGTCGATCTCGTGTCCGGCGATCTTGCCGGTCGTCTCGTACTCGGCCAACTGGGCGATCCGGCGGGCGTGCCGCTCCTCACCGCTGAACGGCTCGGCCAGGAATGCATCGATCAGCGCGATCGCCACCTCGAGCGAGTGCTGGCGGGCGCCGATGGCGATCAGGTTGGCGTCGTTGTGCTGGCGCGCGAGCAGGGCGGTGTCGTGGTTCCAGACCAGCGCGGCACGGGCGCCCTCGACCTTGTTGGCGGCGATCTGCTCGCCATTGCCCGAGCCGCCGAACACGATGCCCAGGGTCTGGATGCCTGCCGCCTGATCCCTCACCACGGCGAGCGCAGTGTTGATGCAGAAACTCGGGTAGTCGTCGAGGGGCTCGAACGTCGTCGGACCGTGATCGATGACCTCGTGCCCCGCACGAGCCAAATGCTGCTGCAGATGCTGGCTGAAATCGAGGCCGGCGTGATCGGTGCCGATGTGAACGCGCATGGTTTCAGGGTACGGGTCAGGGATGCCAGTAGCCCGCCGCGCACAGCAGCACGGTCTCGGCGTCGGCGTCAGCCGGCGGTTCGATAGCCGGCGGAAACACGCCGAATGAACGCCAGAGCTCGGCGTTGGGCATCACGAGTTCGTTGTTCTCTGACACCAGCGAATCGGGCAGGTGGAAGTCGAGACCGACGTGCTTGGCGATCTGCCAGGACTGAAAGGTGCGGTACATCGACATGTGCACGAGCGCCTCAGCGAGCGGGTAGTCGCCGTAACTGAGGTGGGCGGTCGAGTTCGGGTCGAAGGCAGGATCGGATACCGCCGCGGTTGCCAGGTCGTTGATCGCGTCGTACGCGGCGATCGGATCGGCACCCAGCAAGTCTCCCGACCAGCGATCGCCCACCTCGTCGGCAGTTCGGCCCGCGATCACATCGGGGATCCATGCCTCGTCGTATGCGTGTCGACCCACGATGTCGCGCATCGTCTTGGCCACCGCACGGTGGCCGCCGCTCCACTCGGGAGGCACCGTGAGCGCCAGATCGCTGGGCGCGAGCCTGTCGATGACGGAACGGAGTGCGGCATCGGCGTGCAGAAACAAGTCTCGTTCTCTCACACCGAGGAAGATATCTACCCCCACCGACGTCCGGACCCCTTGTTCATGCCGAATCTCCGGAGGATGATGAAGTGACACCGCCCGCGACTCACGTCCAGCTAAGCGAGGTCGATCATGCGAAGCACAGTGATTCCCGATCTGGTTCCGACGCTGTCGGCCGGACGTCACCGTTCAGCCCGCAAGGGCGCCTGTTTCATGGAGTTCGCCTCGTTCCTGGCCGGGGAGCGGTGGAGCGACCATCCCCGGTGCACCGATCCGACGCTCGGCACCCTTGCGCGTGCGGTGAACGACACCGTTCGTGACAACCGCCGTGGCGAACTGGTCAGCGACATCCCCCGTGTGATCGGCTTGCGCGGCGACGAACTGCGCCTTGGGCTCGTTGTGGCCCTTCGCGCAGCGACGATGGCCCTCCCGGTCGCCAGCATGGAGCGTCAGCGCGCGCTCGCGGTCGGCATCATCGCCACCACCGACGCGCTTGCCGAACTCGGCATCAATCGGCCGAGCCCTGCCGCCGACGCCGAACGCGCCCTCAGCGAGGTTCCGGATGCCGCCGCGTGGGCCCGCGAGCACCTCGCCGATTGGCGCGCCCGCCCGGTCGACCTCGCCCGCCAAGGGTGCGGAGCCATCGTGCGCACCGCGGCTCTCGGCATCGCGCAGGCATGCATCGAGGACCCGGACACGCTCCTCGTTGCCATGCTCCGCGCCGCGGTCGAGGATGCCGAGCAGTTCCTGGGTCGCGCTAAAGACCCGACCGCTGTCGGCATCCCTGAACGCCAGCTTCTCGACGCTCTATAAGGTGGACGACGGACACAATCCGTCGTTCCACCCTGTCGCAGCCAAAGGAGTTGCCGCGTGCCCGGAGAGAATCTCACCCGACTCGAAGCCCAGGAGCGCAAGGCGGTCATCACCGTCGACTCCTACGTCATCGACCTGGACCTGACGACGGGGCCGGACACTTTCCGTTCGACCACGACGGTCACCTTCACCGCGCAGGGGGCGACCGCGACGTTCCTCGACGCGGTCACGGCGAAGGTGCACTCCATCACGCTGAACGGTGCGGCCGTTGCACCCGAGACGGCGAGCGACAACGTGCGGGTCCAGCTCGAGGGGCTCGCCGAGCACAACACCGTGACGGTGGTCGCCGACTTCGCCTACACGAACACGGGCGAGGGCCTGCACCGGTTCGTCGACCCCGTCGACGGCGAGGTCTACCTGTACTCCCAGTTCGAGGTGCCAGACAGCCGCCGCGTGTTTGCGGTCTTCGAGCAGCCCGACCTGAAGGCGACGTTCCAGTTCACGGTGACCGCGCCATCCGACTGGCAAGTCATCAGCAACTCGCCGACGCCGAAGCCGGCGGTTTCGACGGGCTCAACCAGCACAACCGCCACCTGGGAGTTCGAGCCGACTCCGCGCATCTCGAGCTACATCACCGCCCTCATCGCGGGCCCGTACCAGGCCGTGCACTCAGAGGTCACGAGCTCGAGTGGACGCGTCATCCCGCTCGGGCTGTATGCCCGCAAGTCGCTGTTCGAGCATCTCGACAGCGATTACCTCTTCGACATCACCCGCAAGGGTTTCGCCTACTACGAAGAGAAGTTCGGCTACCCGTATCCCTTCGCCAAGTACGACCAGCTGTTCGTGCCCGAGTTCAACGCGGGCGCCATGGAGAACGCGGGCGCCGTCACCTTCCTCGAGACCTACGTGTTCCGTTCGAAGGTCACGGATGCGATCAAGGAACGCCGGGTCGTCACGATCCTGCACGAGCTGGCGCACATGTGGTTCGGCGATCTGGTCACCATGAAGTGGTGGAACGACCTGTGGCTGAACGAGTCGTTCGCCGAGTGGGCGTCGACCATCGCATCGGCAGAGGCCACCGAGTGGACGGAAGCCTGGACCACGTTCCAGGCCATGGAGAAGAGCTGGGCGTACAAGCAGGACCAGCTGCCCTCCACCCACCCGATCGTCGCGACCATCAACGATCTCGAAGACGTGCAGGTCAACTTCGATGGCATCACCTACGCCAAGGGCGGCTCGGTGCTCAAGCAGTTGGCCGCCTGGGTCGGCATCGACGAGTTCTTCGCCGGGGTCGGCAACTACTTCCAGAAGTACGAGTACGGCAATACCGAGCTGAAAGACCTGCTGGCCGAGCTCGAACTGACCAGCGGACGCAAACTCACCGCCTGGGCGGCCACCTGGCTCGAGACCGCGGGTGTCGTCACCCTCAGCCCCGAGATCGAGACGGATGATGCTGGCGTCATCACCTCGTTCCGAGTGATCCAGACCGCGACGCCCGAGTACCCGACCCTGCGCCCGCACCGGCTGGCGATCGGGTTCTACGATTCCACGGCGGCCGGCACGAAGCTGGTGCGAACGCACCGCCTCGAACTCGACATCGACGCTGACGGCTCGACCGAGGTGCCCGATCTCGTGGGCATGAAGCGGCCAGAACTCGTGTTGCTGAACGACGACGATCTGACCTACGCCAAGATCCGACTGGATGCCACGAGCCTCCCGGTCGCGTTGGCCCGGCTCTCGTCCATCGAGAGCCCGCTCGCGCGCGCCCTGGTCTGGGGCGCGCTGTGGGACATGACTCGCGACGCCGAAGTCGCACCCCGCGACTACGTGCGGCTGGTGCTCGAGCACATCGCGTCCGAGTCGGAGTCGACGACCATCCGCCTCACGCTGTCGCAGCTGCTTCAGACCGTGCGGGCGTACGTCGCGCCCGAGACGCGCGAGGCATCCATCCGCGACGTCGGCGACCGCCTGTGGAGCTTGGCGCAGGATGCCGACGCAGCCTCTGACGAGCAGTTCCAGTTCGCGAAGTTCTTCGCCGCGATCGCGTCGACGCCCGAGCACGGTGCCGCGCTGCGCGGACTGCTCGACGGCTCGATCACGCTGCCGGGGCTCGAGATCGACTCAGACCTCTCGTGGGAGTTGCTCGAAGGTCTCGTTCTGGTCGGCACAGCCGGCGAGCCAGAGATTGCGGCGGCGCTCGCGAAGGACAACACGGCGAAGGGTCAGCAAGCCGCGGCATCCGCGCGCGGCGCGATCCCGACCGCCGCGGGCAAGACGGCCGCGTTCGAGTCCGCGCGCGACGACACCACGATCCCGAACCTGGTGCTGCGCAATATCGGAGTCGGCTACGGGCACGTCAACGATGCGTCCGTTTTCGACGGCCTGATCGCCCCGTACTTCGATGCGCTCACCACGGTGTGGAAGACCCGCACATACAAGATCGCCGAGACCTTCGTGACCTGGTTCTACCCGGGCGCCCTCGTCTCGCAGCAGCTGGTGGATGCGACCAACGCCTGGCTCGATGCGAACCCGGGCATCCCAGCCCTGCGCCGCATCGTGATCGAGAACCTGGCAGGAGTCGAGCGGGCGCTGGTGGCGCAGAAGCGCGACGGGCGCAGCTAGACGGGCACGGGCGCTACACCGGAACCGGTAGAGCGCCGAAGGTGACCGTCGGCAGCAGGAACCCGCCCCCCACCGCCAGCGCGACCGCCACGATGACGACCGTGACGGCCAGGTCGATCAGGCGTCCCGTGCGCTCCCGCCCCGCCTTCAGCGAGACAGAGAGTGCGCAGCCGATCCCCGCATCGACCAGCGCAAGCGGGATCGCGCTCACGGGCGCGACGACGATCAGCAGCATCATCGCGGTGGCTCCCATGACCGCGGTAGCCAGCTCGACGATGAGCCAGCGAAGTCGATTCTCTATCAGGCCATTGCGGACCTCGAGATCCGACTGGGCGGCAAGGAAGGACACGACCCACGGGTTGTTCTGAGCCACTCGTTTCGCGATGTTAAGAGGGGACCGCGCACGCGCGATTGCGATTGGAGTTCCGACGACGACGCCGAGCAAGAATGTCGGTTCGCGCGCGCCGAGCAGCGCGAGCCCCGCCCCGACTCCAGGTAGAACGGCAGCTGAAACCAGGGTGACGGTCACCACTGACCACCGTTGATGGCGCTTCAGGGCCCGGGCGATCCGGTGCAGCAGGGGATGCACCAGGGTGCTGACGACCCACACCCCTACCACGAGGGCTATGGCGCCCTGTGCGACGAGATTGAGGTAGAACTTGATCCACGGATCCCACTGTCCGTGACCCGCGACAAGGCCGAGCCGCAGGGTGCGACTGAGCAGCACCGCACTGGCGACCGCGACGGCGATCGACCACAGGATGACGACGGCGCGTCGGTGCGTCGCTGCCACTGCGCGGAGGTCAACGTTCAGCAGGCGGGCACGTTCGCCGACGTCCGGCTCAGCGCGCGCCCGCTCTACGAGCGCAACCGTGCTCTTTGCATCCATCGAACCCCCCTGACGTTTCTAACACGATCAGGTCCCGTGAGGCCTCCCCCCGTGGGGTGGTCACCACGGTCGATAGGCTGAACCAGTGATCGCCAGGAATGACTTCGTGAGCGCCTGGAATGCGTTCTGGGACGCCGTTGCCGGGTTTCTGAACGGGCAGTGGGGCACCCCGCTGCGCGTACTGCTGATCCTGCTGGTCGCGTTCGTCATCCGGGTAATTCTGCAGTTCGTGATCCGCGGTGTCGTGAACCGGGTTGTGAACGGGGCCAAGCGCATCCAGAGTCGCGAAGAGGCAGCAGACTCGCCGATCGCCGCGGTACGAATCGTGCAGCGCACCAAGGCCCTGGGCGGCGTGCTGAGCAGCGCCGTCACCACGTTGACCGTGATCGTGGCCATGGTGCTCGCAATCGCCACCATCTCGTCTGCGGCCAGCGGCGCGTTCTCGTTGATCACGGCGGCGCTCGGGGCCGGGCTCGGATTCGGTGCCCAGAACATCGTCAAAGACGTGCTCAATGGCCTGGCTATGGTCGGCGAGGATCAGCTCGGCGTCGGCGATGTCGTCGACACCGGATTCGCGACCGGCGTCGTCGAGGAGGTCGGCATCCGCATCACCAAGGTGCGCGACGTGAACGGCACCCTCTGGTACGTCCGCAACGGCGAGATCCTGCGGCTGGGCAACCTCTCGCAGGGCTGGGCGCGCGTGATCATCGACCTGGCCGTGCCGTACGACACGGACGTCGAGAAGGTCCAGTCGGCCATGCTCGAGACGGCGACGCTCATGCAGCAGGATGCCCGCTGGAAGCCGGTGATCCTGGAGCGCCCCGAGGTGTGGGGCATCGAGTCCGTCTCGGCCGAGGCGATCGTGATCCGGCTGGTGGTCAAGACACGGTCCGGTGGCAAGGATGAGGTGGCTCGCGAGCTCCGCGCCCGGTTGAAGAAGGCGCTCGACGCGCTCGGGGTCAGGCTGCCCGCGCTCAACTCGATCATGCTCAACACCTTCGAGCGCGGCATCCCGAAGCCACCGTCGGCCGCGGCGCCGAAGGCGGCGCCGAAAGCCGCCGCGAAGGCAACCAAGGCGACCAAGTGAGCGACCTCACCCTGCGGATGGGCGCCGGCGGCGACCCGGTCGGCGGCAGCTTCTGGCAGGCGGTCGGCGGCAGGCAGACCTTCGAGAAACTTGTGCGCGCCTTCTATGTGGGCGTCGCCGACGACCCGGTGCTGCTGCCCATGTATCCCGAGCAACCTGACCTTGAGGGGGCGATCCAGCGCCTGACCGGCTTTCTCGAGCAGTACTGGGGCGGCCCAGGCACCTACAGCGAGCAGCGTGGGCACCCGCGACTCCGGATGCGCCACCAACCATTCGCGGTCACCCCCGAGGCTCGCGACCACTGGTTGCTGCACATGCGCACCGCGATCGACACACTCGAGTTGTCTCCCCTGCACGAGTCGATGCTCTGGGACTACCTCGAGCGTGCCGCCCACGCGATGGTGAACGCGGCCTGACCGGCGGACGGCGGGCTGAACCGCGCCTAGGCGGGCTGCACCGTCAAGTCGGCGCGCAGTCCCTCGACGAGCGGTGTCGTCGGGTGACCGATCAGCGCTGCCAGCTCGCCCGTCGTTGAGTCGAGCAGACCGGCCTTGGTGTTCTGGTCGAGGGCGACCACGAAGCCGACGGTCCCGGCATCGAGGCCGAACCCGCTGAGGATCTCGCCGTACTCCTCGGGAGTCACGTCGCGATACACGACGGGCCGGCCGGCGATCTCGGCGACCGCGGCCGCGAGGTCATCGTGGTTCCACGCGGTGTCGCCAGACAGCTCGTAGGTCGTGCCGCGCACCGCAGGGTCGGTGAGGGCGACCGCGGCTGCCTCTGCATAGTCCTGCCTGCTGGCGCTGGCGACGCGACCCTCGCCGACGCTCGCGACGACCTCGCCCGACTGTGCGGCCTGCGCGGCGGCGCTGGTGAAGTTCTCGGTGTACCACCCGTTGCGCAGGATGGTGGCCGGGATGCCGGACTCGGCGATGAGCTCCTCGGTCGCCTTGTGGTCGGGGGCAAGCACGTGCTCGGTGGTGTCGGCGTGCAGGATGCTGGTGTACACCAGGTGCCCAACTCCCGCCTTCTTCGCCGCGGTGGTCGCGGCCGAGTGCTGGGCGAACCGCTGGCCCGGCTCACTGGCCGAGATCAGCAGCACCTGGTCTGCGCCCGCGAAGGCGGCATCCAGGGTCTCGGGCTTGGTGTAGTCGATCGGCACGACTCGCACGCCGCGCTCGGCGAAATCGGCAAGCTTCTCTGTGCTGCGGCCACCGGCGACGATGTCGCTCGGGGCGACACCCTTCGCGAGGAGGGCGTCGAGCGTGTGGCGGCCGAGGTGCCCGGTGGCACCGGTGATGACGATCGTCATGTCAGGTCCTTTCGTGGAGAGACCTGCGTGGCAACGGGCAGGCGCCCCATCAACATTCCCGACAGGAGGTACCCACCTTTTGGTAAGGTACCGACATGAAGGTCAGTTTCGAGGTATCTCGGCAATTTCCTGGGGCGACCGACGGAATCCTGCCCAAGGCGTGCGCAACGCGCACCGTGCTCGACCACGTGACCAGCAAGTGGGGTGTGCTCGTGCTGGTCGCCCTGTCGCAGGGCACCCATCGCTGGGCCGAACTGCGGCGCACGGTGCAGGGCGTCAGCGAGAAGATGCTGGCGTCGACCCTTCGTACCCTGCAACGAGATGGATTCATCACGCGCACCTCGTATCCCGAGGTGCCGCCTCGTGTCGAGTACTCGCTCACCGAGCGCGGTCACGCCCTCGCGGAGCGCATGCTGCCCTTGATGGATTGGATCGCCGACAACGCCGACGAGATCCTGGCCGGCTGACTCAGACCAGCTCTGGCACCTGCCCCACCACGAACCCGAGCGACTACCCTGTGAACATCTGAGGATCGTTCGAGGGGAACAGGCATGCCCGAGACCAAGAGGCCCGAGGCCGACGCGATTGTGATCGGGGCGGGCCTGGCCGGGTTGGTCGCAACCGCCGAGCTGATGGCGGCCGGAAAGCACGTCATCGTGCTCGAGCAAGAGCCAGAGGCGAGCTTCGGCGGCCAAGCGTGGTGGTCGTTCGGCGGCCTCTTTCTCGTCGACTCCCCGGAGCAGCGCCGCCTTGGCGTGCACGACAGCCACGATCTAGCCCGTCAGGACTGGTTCGCCAGTGCCGAGTTCGATCGCGACGACGACGTCTGGGGCCGCCAATGGGCCGAGGCCTACCTCGCATTCGCCGCAGGCGAGAAGCGGGACTGGCTGCACGCAAAGGGTGTGCGGTTCTTCCCCGTGGTGGGGTGGGCAGAGCGCGGCGGGTACACCGCCACCGGTCACGGCAACTCTGTGCCGCGCTTTCACATCACCTGGGGCACCGGTCCGGGCATTCTCGCGCCGTTCATCAAGGAGGTGCGGGCGGGGGTCGAGGCCGGCTTGGTCGAGCTGAAGTTTCGGCATCGGGTCGACGAGCTGACCGTCGCGAAGGGAACAGTCGTCGGAGCATCCGGCTCGATCCTGGCCGAGGACAGCGCCGAGCGCGGCGCCGCGAGCAACCGGGATGTCACCGGCGAGTTCGCGCTGAAAGCCGGGGCCGTGATCGTCGCGAGCGGCGGCATCGGTGGCAACCACGAGCTGGTGCGGGCGGCCTGGCCGGAATGGCTCGGCACTCCTCCCGACAAGATGCTCAGCGGCGTGCCGGCACATGTCGACGGCCGCATGCTTGCGATCAGTGAGAAGGCGGGCGCGAACTACGTGAACCGCGACCGGATGTGGCACTACGTCGAGGGCATCACGAACTTCGCTCCGGTCTGGGAGCAGCACGGCATCCGGGTTCTGCCTGGTCCGTCGAGTCTCTGGTTCGACGCCACCGGCAGCCGGCTCCCGATCCCGCTCTTCCCCGGATTCGACACCCTCGGAACTCTCGAGCACCTGCGCGGCACCGGCTACGACCACAGCTGGTTCGTGCTGACGCAGTCGATGATCGAGAAGGAGTTCGCGCTCAGTGGCAGCGAGCAGAACCCCGACCTCACCGGCAAGAGCATCCGCGAGCTCCTCAAGCAGCGGCTCGGCAAAGGCGCCACCGCGCCCGTCGAGGCGTTCAAGTCGCAGGGCGTCGACTTCGTGGTGGCCGACACCCTCGACGAACTCTTCACCGGCATGCGCAAGCTGTCGCCCGAGGTCGAACTCGACACCCAGAACATCCGTCACGAGATCGAGGCGCGTGATCGCGAGTTCGACAACAAGTTCAGCAAAGATGCGCAGGTCACTGCCATCCGCGGGGCACGCAAGTTCATCGGCGATCGGCTGATCCGCGTCGCCAAGCCGCACAAGATCCTCGATCCCAAGCACCGTCCGCTGATCGCGGTCAAGTTGCACGTGGTGACCCGCAAGACGCTGGGCGGACTGCAGACCGACCTGCAGTCACGGGTTCTGGATGCTGCTGGCTCCCCGATTCCCGGGCTCTATGCCGCCGGTGAGGTCGCAGGGTTCGGCGGCGGCGGCGTACATGGATACCGAGCGCTGGAGGGCACGTTCCTGGGTGGTTGCCTGTTCAGCGGCCGCGTCGCCGGGCGGGCTGTCGCGGGCACGCTCACGTGACCTGACCTGACGGGTCAGCGGGCCGGGGTCAGCGAGCCAGGGTCCACGCCTTGCGCTTCACCAGCACGTGACCACGTTGGGTGGTGAGGCGGGTCCACGGTCCGGTCTCGAACATGCGAACCTCGTCGTCGCCGAGAAAGCCGAGGCCGAGGGCGGCGAATGCGGCGCCGGCGGGCACGTGCTCCAAGCCGGTGATGCCGCGGCTCCACACCTCGGTACGCACCCGGCGCACGATCTGCTCGCCAACGGCATCCGGCACAGCGGTCGCCACCTCGTCGATGCCAGAACGCGCCGCCGTGTCGAGGACTGCAGCCGATGTGCCCTCGATCGGACGCCACCCGCCGCGCGGCGGCGAGATCGCCGACCACGTCACGGTGTTGACCCCCATCGGAAGTGAGATGATCACCGGCCCCGTGAAAGTCGGATCGGCCTGCCGAGCCTCTTGCGCCATCTCGAGACGGCCGAGCAGGGAGCGGATCGGCACGACGACGTCGAACTCGTCGTGTCCACCGCTCGGCCCGGCCCCGCTGTCCGACAGGGCGACGGTGCGCAGCCCGAGGACCGTCGGACTTTCGTCGAGAAGACCCTGCGGATAGAAGACCGCGGCGTACACCGCGAGCACCCCGCTCCCCGCGATCAGTCGCACCGTGCCCTCCTCGATGCGTGCGGCGCGAGCGAGAAAGACCTGGAGGTCGTCGAGGGTGGGGGTGTCCGCCAGAGTGAAGGAGCTGCCCATGTGCCTTCTAAACTACAACCCATGACCGAACCTCTGGCGGGACTTCTCGCCGCGCTCGATCTGACGGACACCGGAGCTCGAACCAGCGAAGACATCTTCACCGGCCCGAGCCAGTGGACACCCGGCGGTCGTGTCTTCGGGGGGCAGGTGCTCGCGCAGTCGCTGGTCGCGGCGATCCGCACGGTGCCAGACGATCGTCCAGTGCATTCGATGCACGGGTACTTCCTGCGCCCAGGGGATGCAGAGCAGCCGATCACCTTCTCGGTCGACCGCATCCACGATGGCCGGTCGTTCGCGACCCGCCGCACGCAGGCCTACCAGGACGGCAAGCCGATCCTGTCGATGATCGCGTCATTCCAGACCGAAGACGAGGGGCTGGATCACCAGGTTGCGATGCCAACAGGGCTGCCCGATCCGGAGTCGCTTCCGAGCACGGCCGACGCACTCGCAGGCATCAACCACCCGGTCGCCCAGTTCTGGGCAAACCGGCGGGCTTTCGACCTGCGGCACATCGACTCGCCGATCTACTTCGAGGTGGCGGGCGAAGCCGTGGCTCATCAGGCGGTGTGGATGAAAGCGATCGGGCGCCTGCCCGATGACCCGAACCTGCACCGCGCTGCGTTGACATACGCGAGCGACTACTCGATTCTCGAGCCGGTGCTGCGCCGACACGGCGTGCCATGGGGAACAGAGGGGCTCAAGGTCGCCAGCCTCGATCACGCAATGTGGTGGCACCGCTTCGGGCGCGCCGACCAGTGGCTGCTCTACGTGCAGGAGTCGCCAACCGCGATCGGCGGTCGCGGCCTGTCGCTCGGCCGCATCTTCAGCCAAGACGGAACCCTGCTGGCGAGCGTCGCCCAGGAGGGCACGATCCGGGTGCCGGCGCGCTGACCCGCGGCGCGCTCAGCGTCGGCTGAATCCTAGCGTCGGCTGAAGGCGAGAGGCGGCTCGATGTACGGAGCCCACTGCTCGCGCAAGAGCGCTGGGATGCGAGTCGGCCGGCCGGATGCGGCATCCACCGTCACGATCGCCGTGGCCGCCCGCGCGTAGAGCACTCGCGGCGCGACCCCCACCGGCGAGTACAGCTCGAAGCAGATCTCGATGCTCGCGCCGCCGAGCCGTCCCAGCCAGACTTCGACGTCGATCGGTGCTCGGGTGTACGGCATCGGGACCAGATACTCGACCTCGCTGCGCGACACCAGCGACCAGATCGTCGACTCTGCCGTCAGATCGAGGACCGCAGTCGGCTGCGGGTTGGGATCGGCATCCGTGTCTGCTGTGCGCCAGAACGCCCGCACCCGCGCCTCTTCGATGAGCCGCAGCGTTTCGACGTTGTTGATGTGCCCGTAGGCGTCGAGGTCGCCCCACCGCAGCGGGATCGGGATGTGCAGACGCATTAGTCTCTAGTGAGTTTGCGGTACACCGAGGCGTGCGGCTTGGCCGCCTCTGGCCCGAGGCGCTCGATCTTGTTCTCTTCGTACGCCTGGAAGTTGCCCTCGAACCAGTACCAGTGGGCCGGGTTCTCGGCAGTGCCCTCATAGGCCAGGATGTGGGTCGCGATCCGGTCGAGGAACCACCGGTCGTGGGTGATGACCACCGCGCATCCGGGAAACTCGAGCAGCGCGTTCTCGAGGCTCTGCAGAGTCTCGACATCGAGGTCGTTGGTGGGCTCATCGAGCAGCAGCAGGTTGCCGCCCTGCTTGAGCGTGAGTGCCAAGTTCAGCCGGTTGCGCTCACCACCCGAGAGCACGCCGGCCTTCTTCTGCTGGTCCGGGCCCTTGAATCCGAACTTGCTGACATAGGCGCGCGAGGGGATCTCGACCTTGCCGACCGTGATGATGTCGAGTCCGTCGCTCACCACTTCCCACAAGGTCTTGTTGGGGTCGATGCCGCCGCGGTCCTGGTCGACGTAGCTGATCTGCACGGTCTCACCGACCTTCAACTCGCCCCCGTCGATCTGCTCGAGGCCGACGATCGACTTGATCAGCGTGGTCTTGCCGACGCCGTTCGGGCCGATCACGCCGACGATCCCGTTCGGCGGCAGCGTGAAGCTGAGGCCTTCGATCAGTTCGCGGCCGTCGAATCCCTTGGCGACCTTCTTGGCCTCGACGACGATCGAGCCGAGGCGCGGCCCCGGCGGGATCTGGATCTCTTCGAAGTCGAGCTTGCGGGTGCGGTCTGCCTCGGTCGCCATCTCTTCGTAGCGGGCGAGTCGCGCCTTGGACTTCGCCTGCCGCCCCTTGGCGTTGCTGCGCACCCACTCGAGTTCGTCGGCGAGGCGCTTGGCGAGCTTCTGGTCTTTCTTGCCCTGCACCTCGAGGCGCTGGAACTTCTTCTCCATGTAGGTGGAGTAGTTGCCCTCGTATGGGTAGAGGTGACCGCGGTCGACCTCGGCGATCCACTGGGCGACGTTGTCGAGAAAGTACCGGTCGTGGGTGACGGCGATGACGGCGCCCGCGTACTGCTGCAGGTGCTGCTCGAGCCAGAGCACGCTCTCGGCGTCGAGGTGGTTGGTGGGTTCATCGAGCAGGAGCAGGTCCGGCGTCTGCAGGAGCAGCTTGGTCAGCGCAACACGGCGCTTCTCTCCACCCGAGAGGTTGGCCACACTCGCGTCGCCCGGGGGCGTGCGCAGCGCATCCATCGCCTGCTCCAGTTGCGAGTCGAGATCCCAGGCATCGGCCGCGTCGATCTCGCCCTGCAGCTCGCCCATCTCGGCCAGCAGCGAGTCAAAGTCGGCGTTCGGGTCTGCCATCGCCGCCGAGATCTCGTTGAAGCGGTCGAGCTTCGCGATGATCGGGCCGACGCCCTCCTGCACGTTCTCGAGTACGGTCTTGGTTTCGTCGAGCACGGGCTCTTGCATCAGGATGCCGACGGTGTAGCCGGCGCTGAGCTTGGCTTCTCCGTTGCTGGGGATGTCGAGCCCGGCCATGATCTTGAGGATCGTCGACTTGCCCGCGCCGTTCGGGCCGACCATTCCGATCTTCGCCCCCGGCAGGAACGACATGGTCACATCGTCGAGGATGAGCTTGTCGCCGACCGCCTTGCGGGCGCGCACCATCGAGTAAATAAATTCGGCCATGGGGTCAGTCTACGGACGACCCAGTCGACTCACCTGACCGTCGGAACGCGCTGCTACCAGTCGATCTTTCTCGTGGTGCCGATCAGGCAGCGGCTGGTCGAGAGCAACTTCTGCGCCGTGCTGGAGTAACCGGTGTTGCCGTATTGGCCGATCAGGCAGCTGTTGCCGAGTCGGACTGAGAACGAGATGTTGTCGGCCGCGAGATTGACCGTGGTGCGATCGGGGGTGACCTCCATGTCGACCTTCGGGAATCCCGCCTTCACCAGGTTGTCGATGAACGGTCGGCCGCTCAGGTCACCGCCGTCGGCGATGAACTTCTTGTTGACGTCGTTGAAGTAGGCCAGGTTCTGGGCGGCCGTGCCATTGAGGTCGAGCGTCGGTCCGCTCGACGCGGAGGTGGACGGCTTCGGCGTCGCGGTCGGCTTGGCCGTCGGCACGCACCCGGCCAGTGCCGCCACCATCGCGGTCGCGAGGGCAAGCGGGAGCACCATTCGCTGCACAACGTCGACGCGGCGCATGATCCTCCTCGACCGGCCGCAGGATGCGACGCGAGTCTCGAAGATTCTAGAACGCGGGCGGGTGAGCAATGCTCCATGCGCGCCGAGAAGGCGGGCGGCCGGAGCGCGGGATCAGGCGTCGAGCGCTGCGCTCACGTAGGCGATCCCCTGGGCATCAGAGATGCCGAGTTTTCGGATCCGGTCGGCGAAGGCACGGGCTGCCTCCTGCGCCTGCTTGTGGGCGGGATCGCCCTGGGGCGTGATGAACGACCCGTTGCGACCGCGGGTCTCGATGAAGCCGTCGGCCTCGAGTTCTCGATAGCTGCGAGCGACCGTGTTCGGGGCGAGGCCCAGGTCTTCGGCGAGCTTGCGGACGGTTGGCAACCGCGTGCCGCCGGCGAGTTCGCCCAACGTGATCTGGTTCATCAGGTGCACCCGAAGTTGCTCGAAGGGCGGGATCGGCGATGACGTGTCGATGCTGATCATGGCTGTCGCGGGCTGCTCATTGTGTCGTCGATTGTATCAAGAGGTCGACGAACCACAAGCCTCTCAGAACGGGATCGCCACCTCGACTGGACGTTTCGAACGCGCGGCGGCGAGCTCGTCGGTCGAGTCGTCTTCGGCGTCGCCGGATTCCGTCGGCGGCGCCGTCTCGGTGTCGGCGCCGCTGCCATCCCCGTCGCCGTCGCCCTCAAGCACCGCGGGGCGGTCGCTCGGCAGATCCGCGTCGTTCGCCACAGTCGAGGCGACCGAGCGGGTGAAGACCGAGGTGCCCCACGCGAGGTCGTGACCGATGGCATCCGCGTCGATCTCAACGGTGGTACCCGCGCGATCGCCGCTCTCCCAGTCGCGCACGCGCAGCTTGCCCGAAACGACGACCCGCTGCCCCTTGTTGAGCGAGCCCACCACGTTGACGGCCAGCTGCCGGAAGGCGGTGACGGTGTACCAGTTGGTCTCGCCGTCGATCCACTTCTGCGCACCGCGGTCGTAGCGGCGCTGGGTCGAGGCGAGACGGAAGCTCGTGATCGGCAGCCCCTCGGCGGTCACGAGGTGACGCGGGGTGGTGGCGACGAGTCCGGTGAGGGTGAGGGTGTCGGTCATGAAGTGCTCCTTCGAAGTCGAGAACGGATGACTCCAGAGTGCGATTCCGCGTGCCATGGCGCCGCGCCCATCGGCAAGTGGTGGAGCGTCTGACATCGACCCGCCTGTGGACGACCGGTAGCGTGCTGGCATGGACCGCGTTCGTACGATTCGGATCGGCGATCGCGACGTCCGCCTGCGGGAGCACGCCTTGACCATCGGCGGCATCCCCACGATCTGGATGCTCGACGTCGCCGTCTACGACGACGGCACGCGCGTGCCCGACGCGGTTCTCAAGGCCGCCGGAATCCGGCATCGGCCCGAGCCGCCCGAAGACGACTAACCGGGACAGACTCGGATGCCGGGCGCAGCGCTCGTGCCGGAAAGCCGCCCCGGCATCCGATCGCCTCAGCATTGCGCGCCGCGACGCAGTGACGGGCGCCGCCATCCCACCAGGTGGAAAGGCGACGCCCGTCGGGCGCTGCGGAGGAGCCGAACCTCAGTGTTCGCGGAACTCCGGCCAGTTCGACCCGGGCGGCATGCTCGCGTGCATGGCGCTCTTGGCGACCTCGAGCGTCGGGTAGACGCCCCGCGGTTCCTGGTCGGCCAGCATGCGCACGGCATAGCCGGTGTCGGTGTGGAGGATGGTGCCGGTCGCCCCCGAGTCGCCGAATGCGACCCAGCGCTGACCGGTGGTGATGCCGGTTGTGGCAGTCGAGCTCATCGTTGAGCTCCTTCCTGTTGCGTTGCACTGTCGACGCTACGCCAGCCCCGCCGGCTTTGCGACCCTAGGCTGAACGCATGCCATACGTTGCCGCAGAAGACCGCTATGACGACAAGATGCCGTACCCGCGGGTGGGGCGCAGCGGGCTCAAGATTCCCGAGATCTCGCTCGGGCTGTGGAACAACTTCGGCTCCGACCGCCCGCTCGAGACTCAGCGTGCGATTCTGCGCCGCGCATTCGACCTCGGCGTCACCCACTTCGATCTGGCCAACAACTACGGCCCGGTCAACGGCGCCGCCGAGCGCAACTTCGGGCTGATCTTTCACGACGACTTCGTGCCGTACCGCGATGAGCTCATCATCTCGACCAAGGCCGGCTACGACATGTGGCCCGGCCCCTATGGCGAATGGGGATCGCGCAAATACCTGCTCAGCTCGCTCGACCAGTCGCTCTCGCGCATGGGCCTCGACTACGTCGACATCTTCTATTCGCACCGTCCAGACCCCGAGACGCCGATCGAAGAGACGATGGGCGCGCTGGCGACGGCGGTGAAGTCCGGTCGTGCGCTGTATGCCGGCATCTCGAACTACGACCCTGAGCAGACCAAGGCGGCGTTCGTCGCGCTGCAGGCGGAGGGCATCCCGCTGCTGATCCACCAGCCGCGCTACAACATGTTCGATCGGCACATCGAGCGCGGGCTGTTCCCGGTGCTCGACGAGATCGGCGCTGGCTCGATCGTGTTCTCGCCACTGGCCCAGGGCATGCTGACCGACCGCTACCTGAACGGCATCCCCGATGATTCGCGCGCCGCCACCGGCCGCTGGATCAGTGAGAAAAACATCAGTGCGACCTACCTCGAGCGGGTGACGGGGCTCGACGCGATCGCGAAACAGCGCGGGCAGACGCTGGCGCAACTCGCTCTGACGTGGGTATTGCGGCATCCGCAGGTCACCAGCGCGCTGATCGGAGCCTCGAGCGTCGCCCAGCTCGAGAGCAGCTTGGGCGCCGCGAATGCCGTGCCGCTGACTGACGCCGAACTCGCTGCCATCGAACCGCTAGCGGTTCACGGCACCGAGCGCGGCTGACGCCCCTCGCAGATCGGCCGAACCAGCCGTGGGCTACCTCTTCTGCTTGCTCAGCGCCCTGCTCTTCGGCGCAAACGGCACCACCACCAAGCTGCTCGTGCTGGGTGGGCTCGAGCCGCAACAGTTGACCCTCTTTCGGTCACTTGGCACGGCGATCCTGGCAGGAATTGCCCTGCTCATCACGAACCCCGCCGGGTTCAGGATGCGCCCCCGCCAGCTGCTGACGATGGCCATTCTCGGCGTCAC